>DIFU01000063.1:10530-15827 GCA_002419285.1 Prolixibacteraceae bacterium UBA5740
TTTTGTAAATGCTTCCGACTGGTAATATGCAGACTTAGGATCAGTTGGAAAGTAACAGATCATTTTTTGGTTCTTGAGGATAATTTTATCAATTCCCGAATCAATGGCCATCCAACGGAGCCTAACAATATTAATCAATTCCTGGCTCTCGGGCGGCAGTTTACCAAAACGGTCAACCAATCCGGCCTCGTACTTCCGTAGTTGTTCCTCATTTTCCAGATTGTCCAGTTCACGGTAAAGCATCATCCTTTCTGCATTCCCGGGAATATAGGAAGAAGGGAACAACAATTCCAGATCAGTATCGATTTGGCAGTCGCTGACAAACTGAACCTTCAGAAACACTTTGGAAGCATCGGAAGTTCCACTTGCAAACAGGTCGCCGAACTCTTCAGTTTTTAGTTCTTCAACCGCTTCATTTAAAATCCGGTGATAAGTCTCGAAGCCGATATCGGCAATAAATCCACTTTGTTCTGCACCAAGGAGGTTACCCGCACCGCGGATGTCGAGGTCCTGCATCGATATATTGAACCCACTTCCAAGGTCACTGAATTCTTCAATTGCCTTCAACCTTCGTCTGGCCTCATTGGTGAGGGTAACCAATGGCGGTGCGATGAGATAGCAGAAAGCTTTTTTGTTTGAACGCCCCACCCTGCCCCTAAGCTGGTGCAAGTCACTCAGGCCAAAGTTTTGAGCCTGGTTAATGATAATTGTGTTGGCATTGGGTATATCAAGTCCTGACTCAATGATGGTTGTTGCAATAAGTACTTCAAACTGGCCATTGATAAAATCGAGCATTACTTTTTCAAGTGATTGCCCATCCATTTGTCCATGGCCAACCCCTGTCCTGACACCTGGAACAATTCTTTTTACGGTGGCTTCCACCTCGTATATATTCTGAACTCGATTATGGATAAAGAAAACCTGCCCATTTCTGGCCACTTCATATTCAATGGCATCCCGAATCAGCTGTTCATTGAATCCATGCACTTCAGTGACAATTGGATAACGGTTTGGCGGTGGTGTTTGGATGATGGAAAGGTCACGGGCTCCCATCAGTGAAAACTGCAGTGTACGAGGAATGGGAGTAGCTGTTAACGTCAGCGTATCCACATTGACTCTCAATCGCTTCAGCTTTTCCTTTACCCCAACTCCAAACTTCTGTTCCTCATCAACGATCAATAATCCAAGATCCTTGAACTTCACATCATTGCTTACCAGGCGGTGTGTTCCGATAATAATATCAACCTGCCCTTCATGGACAGCCTTTAAAGCCTCCTTGATTTCAGACGTATTACGCAATCGACTAATATATGCAACTTTCACGGGGAAATCAGACAAGCGTTCGGAAAAGGTTTTATAATGTTGCAGTGCAAGGATGGTAGTTGGCACCAAAACGGCTACCTGTTTTCCATCGGTCACCGCCTTAAAGGCGGCCCGAATGGCAACTTCAGTCTTGCCAAATCCAACATCGCCACAAACCAGCCGATCCATCGGAACCTGTTTCTCCATGTCCTCCTTCACGGCCAAAGTAGCCTTTTCCTGGTCCGGAGTATCCTCATATATAAAGGAAGCCTCCAATTCTGTTTGGAGATAACTGTCGGGTGAAAAGGCAAAACCCAGTTCCTGCCGCCGACGAGCGTATAATAATATCAGCTCCCTGGCAATATCCTTGACTTTACTCTTTGTTCGGTTTTTCAGATTTTGCCATGCAACGGTACCCAATTTATTGAGTGATGGTTCGGTGCCTTCCTTTCCTTTGTATTTTGAAATTCGGTGCAGTGAGTGTATACTGACCAAAAGGGAATCATTATCGCGATATACCAATCGGATAGCTTCCTGAAACTTTCCATTTACCTCGGTACGTGCCAAACCTGCAAACTTTCCGATCCCGTGGTCTATGTGCACCACGTAATCGCCAGGATGAAGCTTATTGAGTTCCTTGAGGGTGATCGCCTCACGTTGTGGTTTTCTGGTGCGTAGTTTATATCGGTGGTATCTCTCAAAAATCTGATGATCGGTGTAAAAACAGATTTTCAGATCGTGATCGATAAATCCTTCATGAATTGCGAACAGAAAAGTTTCGAATGAAATCTTTTTTCGAATTTCCCGGAAAATATCCCGTAGCCTTTCGGCTTGTTTCTCCTGACTTGTAAACAACATCAACCGGTATCCCTGATCTGCGTAATCTTCTAGATTTTCGGAAAGAAGGTTAAAATTCCGGTTAAAAACAGGCTGTCTTGATTGGTTGAATGTTACAGCGGGATGTTCCGACCCTTTAACTTCAGACCCAGACTCGATCATAGTCATCCCCTGTAACGAAGCAAGGAAACTATTCCCGTCGAGCAATTCATCCTCTTTTATTGAAACCTCCCCGGCAGGGTGTTGGAGGCACTGATACACAATTTTGTCTAGCTGCCCAGCTATCAGCGAGGTACCACAAACCAAGCCTAAAGTATCTGATCCAAGGAAATCAGTCAAGGCAACTTTTCGGTCAGCAAAGTTTTCACTGCGCACATCAGGCACCAGGGTAATACTTTCATGAAACTCTTTTGAAATCTGGTCATCAATATCGAAGCTTCGTACCGACTCCACTACATTTCCGAAGAAATCAAGCCTGTATGGATCTTCATTGGCAAAGGAAAAAACATCCACTATACTACCACGGATTGAAAATTGCCCGGGATCAGTCACAAAATCCACACGTTCGAAACCATATTCATACAAAAACTCATTGATAAATTCAATGGAGATTTTCTCACCTTTTGAAATGGTAAGGGTATTGACAGCCAGATTTTCTCGCGAAACAACCTTTTCAACCAACCCTTCAGGATAAGTCACTATGATAAAGTTCTTTCCTTTGCCGGAAATCTTATTCAGGGCTTCGGTCCTCAACACAAGATTCTCCTTGTCAGGTTGCCCAAACTGGACGGATCTTTTATAGGAAGAAGGGAAAAATAGCGTGTTACTTTCAAGACCCAGGTTAATCAGGTCGTCATAAACGTAAGCAGCTTCTTCCCTTTCGGGTAAAACCATCAAAACAGATCTCCCGGTTTTTCTGAACAGGCTGGCAGCTATAAGGGTTCGGGCAGAGCCAATGATCCCTTGAAGGAGAATCTTTTCACCCGGGGGGGCAGCGCATTTACCGGCAAGCTCTTCAAGTCGGGGATGCTGCTCAATCAACTGATTAAAAAAAGCTGCTTCCAAATATTAAGCAGGTATAAAATTTTTGCAAAGATAATCGTTGGAATGGAAACAAGAAACCGGATCAACCCTAATCAATAGCAGCGTAGCAACAGGAGTAGTAATCGCAAACTAATCTTTCTGCCAATTTCTCACTCGTCGATGTTCCTTCCAATCCTCGACATCAAAATTCTTATTCAACTGATAAAGCACGTAGTTTTCACCAAAATAGGGTTGGACAATATCCCAAACAATAAAATCGGCCAGAAGCTGTTCCGCTTCACGAATGGGAAGACTTGCCTTCCTTGCAAATGATGAGACCGTAATAAAATCATGCTGACTAAGGTATTGGAGAAGAAATCGTTCGGCATCCGAGACCTTCAGTGTAATTCCCTGTTTGCTCTTTTGCTTATTCCAGACATCCACCATCACTTTACCGGCGAGCCTGTTTTCATCCTTATACCGTATATATGCCAGCCATTTACCATTCTCATCTTTGGCAAAATGTGGTTTGACATTGCTGGACTCAATAATTACCTGAAGTACGGTTTTGCCATCTATCTGCCATTGTTTGGTAACAAAAGGGACCGGAGGGTTACTGTAAATCCTGGCAGCAGATTCTACCATATAATATTCCTCGTCAGATTGCACCCCAACAATATTCCCGTTATCCTTCACTCCAATCAGAAGGCTTCCACCATCGGTGTTAGCGAACGCCACCAAGGAACGGGCAATTTTCCGGGAATCAGTGATACAGAATTTGAAATCCTGTTGTTGATGCTCCCCCTCCCTGATCATCTTTATCAATTGTGTAACTGACGTCTTCATGAGTTCGAAAAGCAGGGCCCAAACACAAGCCATTCCTCAGCGAATGGGGTGCAAGACCCGATAATCTGCAAAAATAGTGTATTCCTCTGAATTAAGGCTGGATCAAAATATTCTATTAAATATGATATAGATTCATCAAACAAACCTTACAGTCAAATTCCACCCTGAATTTTGCGTTACCATCTTTCAGGAAAAGAGGCTCATGCCAGGAAGGCAAAGGAGAGCCGGTCACCCTTGGACAATAACCCAGTTGATACTTCAGACAATGTTTCATCGACATCAATCGTTTGCCCTTATAGTCTTTCGAAACCTTGAGAGCTGGATCGATGCTTTCGACGCCGTGTGAAAAGTAGAAAGAAGCTGCTTGTTGGTTTGATACATTCCCTGTGTAATCGATATGTTTGGATAACCATCGGGCTTGCCGGTTATGCTGAAAATCCTTTCCCTTGGGATGGTTTGCAATTCTCGCAATCGTAAATTCATCGAGAAGTGAACGACGAATTGAATTGATAACTGATATTGGCAAAAACCAGGGTTTCATCCAATTCAAATCAATTCTCCCGATTTCATAAATGGTATCACCCGATTTCGCCAGTTGTTCCAAGAAAGAGGTTTCAGCCTTAAGCGGCTGCCTGGCTTCTACATATTCCAAATGGACTAACTTATTTAACCTAAGACCATATTCATCGGCAACAAGAAAATTCAGCCCTTCTCCTTCCTCTGATACCTTTATGGTAACAGGAATTTTCCGCAAAGGTCTGCTGCTCTCAAGCATTTCGGAGAACTGGTGATGGTAGTTCCTAAATAGCCTGGTTCCCGGGATGATACTCACTGATTTACCCAATGTGATTTGGTTACCCCCGGAAACGTTTACCTTGACTCCCTGCAAAACACCGTTGGCATCAAACCAGGTAAGCCCATCATTGTTATGCAGTTCTTTTTCAGGGGCAATTTCCAGAACTTTACCTGAAACACGCTTAACTATCCCTACAAATTCTCCAGCCGATTTGGGTGTATCAAAGCTGGCAAGATGGGAATGGCGCCCCTTAAGAAAATAATTACTATAACCCCGGGTGAAAGTCAGGGCCATATCCGGATTAAAACCAGCTACCGTGAACCCTGCTGAAAGCGGACCATATTCAGGATTCTGGTTAAAAAACCTGTCGAGCTCCCTACGGTAATGGACAGTTGTGTTTTTTAGATAATTATTATCCTTCAGGCGTCCTTCAATCTTAAGGCTCGTAACCCCGCCAAGGATGAGTTCTCCAACGTGGGATGATAAATCCAGG
>DIFU01000037.1 GCA_002419285.1 Prolixibacteraceae bacterium UBA5740
CTGGCCAATAATAAAGAGAACTGGAGTGAAGAACTGAAAAACTATGTCAATCGGGGGGAGCATCCTGATTGGCAGATCAGGCCAACGCTATATTCTGCGGCTATACTTTTCTATGACCACTCGCTTCAGACAAACAGCATTATTCTGCTCTACCATGTGTATCATGCGAAGCAGCGTTTTGAAATACACGACTGGGAACGAATTGAGATAAGAATTGACAATGTTCATGGCGGACCAGGTTCCGGTGAGGAAATCAACTATGTGGTGATTACCCGGCATAGTTTGCATAACGCCAGGGAATACCCTGATCCCGATCTTAACTTCATGACAACATCTTCAGGCAAGCATGTTATGATCTGGCAGGCTGACTGGGATTTCAATTTATTTAATCCGTCGCAGGCAGAATTACACTTTGTTGAGGAGAGCTGGAGCGATATCATGGAATTAAATACGAACAATGAAACGGCTAAAGTCGACATTAACAATGAAGGCAAAAGCCTCTTTCATTATATCTTTGTTGACCGGACAGATGCTGAGGCAACAGATTTCTGGAATGCACAGTCCATACAGTCTGATAATGCCTCAGATCTGGCAGCAGGGAGAGATCAGTATTCAGGCGTTCTCATGTCTGACGTAAAAAGAATTACCTATGAACTGCAGGATCTGGCCGACATTGTCCCCAGCCATTTGGATCCTGCCAACTGGAAAGATGAGCTTTCCGTCAATATGGTGACCCCGGTTACCAGTGAGACCGGCACTACGGAAGTTTCGCCAGGGATAAAAACCTTCTATTACACCGCACTGGATACCCAGGATCCCGACAAAGACCGGAAAGGTTATATCCGGAAACACTGGTTTTGGGGAGTGTACATTTATGGTACCGAAGGCGATAATTTCTACTCCGAGTTGGGACCTGAACCATGGTATCAACATCTTTATTTTGCACATAACGGGACCCGGGGAGATGGTTCTGTCGGGGACGAACTGGAAAATAGGGGAATATTCCTGGGCAAAGGGGAATATGCGGACTGGAATACCAGCGATGGAGGCTTTGACGGACGATGGGTCCAATTATTCCCGGACTAGCGTTTAGTGAAGATATTAAAAAGTAATTTTATATCGTTCATATATGACCCGTTCGGAATTAATTTATGCGAAACATGAAAATTATAAATCATAAGGAGATCATCCTTTTATTGCTTTTCCTGCTGGTTACCGGTGTTTCTTTTTCCCAGCCGGTAAAAGTAGAATTTGAAACGGTACAAACTTTTGAAATTCGGGAAGTCCGGCAAGGAATTGCTGTTGATTCAGCTTGTTTTTATGTAATTAACTCAAAAGGGATCGGAAAATATAACAAGAAAAACGGTGAGCTCATAAAGGAATGGCGGGATACTACCGGACAGATCATCCATTTCGATGGCGGAGTCATTGTGAATGGAAAATTATATTGCGCTCATTCAAATTATCCGGAAATACCCATGATCAGTTCAATTGAGATCTTCGATAACGAAAATCTAGGACATATTGGAACACATAGTTTTGGTATTAAGTATGGCTCCTGTACGTGGGCCGACTACTACAACGGTTATTGGTGGATTTGTTTTGCACATTATGACAGGTTTGAATCCATGCTTGGCAAAAATAACAGATGGACGATGTTGGTAAAGTTCGATAAAGACTGGAACGAACTGGGATCCTGGACTTTCCCGCAAACGGTTCTTCAGGAATTCAAACCAATGAGTTGCTCTGGCGGTTCCTGGGGACCTGATGGTAATTTATATGTAACCGGTCACGACAGTGCCAGGGTCTATGTCATGCAATTGCCTGAAATGGGATCAGTTCTTGAATTGAAGAAGACTTTAAAGATCAGATCGGAAGGACAAGGAATTGCATGGGACCGCTATGATATATACCACCTTTACGGGATCATCAAAAAAGAAAATTCAGTGATCAAATCGAAATTATCTTCTTTTTAATGTTACCTAAACTCAGCAAGACCGTTATTTTGAAAAAGAGGAAATATTTCGGCGGACGTTTAAATTGCCGTTTTCAAGATTCACGTTGTTTTTTCCTCTATGCATAAGATTATCCGGGAAAATGTGCCTTCTATGTGCAAATTTAAGGGGAGAAAAAGGGATATTTCATCCTTTCTTTAACGTCAAGACATATTTTCCCCTTTCAGGTTTGTCGATTTGAGGCAATAACAGGCAGATATTCAAGACAAGCACAGCCGATCCATTTGGGCATCATCCGATTCTTCCCGCATAACCACCAGTCGATAAGTGCGCTCTTCAAAAAACTGCTTAAAGGCAATGGAGGATACTTCGTATGTTTTGTAATTGATTTCTACTTTTTTCCATTCGCTTATTCGGCTTATTTGTTCCGTCATGCTTTCCGATTTGTTGGTCTATGAGTTGCAATAAACCGCGTTTGTTAAATTCTTCATGAACGAAAGAAATTCCTGCAAATGAACTCATGGATTGCGAAACTTTTTGTAATTTCATCTTCTGTAAGATTTACTTTGTTTTTTGTTTACACTCATACAGTATAATTTACGCTACCTAAAAAACTGCAACTCTAATCCCTCATACCCATATTCACTTTTAAAAATTGGAGCAATAAAAGTGATTTTCATCGTTAATTCGTTATTGGATACTATGTTTATGTCGGAACGCATGGCGATTTCACCTTTATAATAAAACTCCATTACACCAGAATTCTCCGTTCCTTTCAGAAATTTCCATGACCCTTTAGCTTTGGTGTCTTGTCCGTATGTCGATAGTTCCCACTTGGGATTATCGCTCATGTCTCCGTAGTAAATATTGTGGTAAAACT
>DIFU01000065.1 GCA_002419285.1 Prolixibacteraceae bacterium UBA5740
CAACCAAACCGATGAGTCCTCTCCACTGCTTTCATAAATCTCAATGGGAGGTCCGGCCAATGCAAAACCACGGTGCCTTATCCACTCCTGAAGATAATTATGACCTTCCTCAAGGCGTGACAAATCTCCTTCATATTCAAGCATCACACATTCCTTTTCGTTAAAAACACCCCCCGCAATACTGTCCTTTCCCAAAACCTCGAAAGCTACCGGAAAACCGCATTCGACATCTACCCTTTCTTCACCGACCGAATGGAAAATGGCATAGGGACTTCCGGTAACATCAACGTTCATCTCCCCGGCTGCCGCCAGAAGCCGGTCATAGAGCGCCGACATGGTTTCACTCAGGGTATCATACGGAATCTGACGCCGGATACTGATAAAGGGGAATGACTCAATCAGTCCGGGTTCAGCCAGCATAATTGACTGTTCTTGCCATAATTCAGCAGCATCCTTTAGTCCCCGCAGTGATTTCTTTATTTCCGAAATTGCTTTCGACCTGAAAAACAGGGTACGCCAACCGTCATGCTTGAAGCCCGTACTCCATGTGATCAGCGATTTTCCATCGGATTCCTGAATTTCGATATGATGAACGGTAAACGGACTGCCTTGATGATCTATCGCAACCTCCACCATTTGGTGAGGTTCGGATTTCACGATGACAGCCACAAATTTACCATCATCGGATGGAAAGCTTACCTGCGCACCAGCTCCAACCCCTCCATTGCCAAATGTTGCCTCATCAGGAGAATATTTCTGATGCCAGGCCGACCATATCTGCCAGTTTCTGAAATCATTCAGCTGGGCATACACAATCCGTGGAGAGGCATTCACCTCCAATGTTGCCGTAACCGATCCGGTTTCCGGTAAAAACCGGGGCACCAGCATGCCCAACAAAACAATGGCACTACCTGCAAGAATCCAAATCCACTTTTTGCCCATCGAAATTCCTCCTGAAGATTATGTAATCATTTGAAATCTTTGATCGTGCAAAGATAAGCAAACCTTGGCCACTGCGATCGGTATTTTTGCCTTACCAAAGCCACCAGTCAGGAAAAGAGGCAACAACGTAAGCTTTTTTCGAATAAATGCCATAAAGGTCAAAAAAAACAACACTTTATGATTTTTTTATTTGGTACTCGCAAAGCCAAAAGTTAATTTCGCATCTTTCATATTGTACGCAATACAAAAGCGTAAACTTTAGTAATTTATAATCACTCATTGCATGAAAAAACTACTCGTATTCCTGGTCCTGGCCATTTTACTGGCTCCGGCTACCAGTGCTGATGAAGGGATGTGGCTTCCCGCCCTCATTCACAAACTGAATATCAAGGACATGCAGAAAACTGGTTTAAAGCTTTCTGCAGAAGATATTTACAGCATCAACAACAGCAGCCTGAAGGATGCCATCGTTTCGATCGGCGGCTGTACTGCCGAGATGATTTCTCCCGAAGGACTGATGTTGACCAACCACCACTGTGCTTACAGTGATATCCAGAGGCATTCGTCAGTTGAACATGATTACCTGCAGGACGGCTTTTGGGCAAAAACCAGGGAAGAGGAGCTTCCCAACCCGTCAAAAATTGCCCGGTTCCTGATTTCCACCGAAGATGTTACCGAAAAGGTTCTTGCTGAATTGGATGACAACATGAGTTTTCAACAGAAGCAGCAAGCCATCAGCCAGGTGTCGGCAAGGCTCGAGAAGGAAGCCATCGGCGATACCCATTATCAGGCACAGGTCCGCAGTTTTCTGGAATCAAACCAGTATTATCTTTTTGTGTATGAGACCTTCCGCGATGTACGCCTGGTAGGTGCCCCGCCGCAGTCGTTGGGGAAATTCGGTGGCGACACCGACAACTGGATGTGGCCACGCCATACTGCCGACTTCTCGATATACAGGGTATACACAGGCCCCGACGGCAAACCGGCGCCTTATTCAAAAGACAATGTGCCGCTGAAGCCACGTCATTTCCTGCCCATTTCAATCAAGGGGGTGAAAGACAACGATTATGCCATGGTCATGGGATATCCCGGAACCACCAACCGTTACAAAACTTCGGTTGAAGTCCAGTACACCATGGATGTTACCAATAGTGTGCGCATCGATGTTCGTGCAAAAAAACTTGAAATTATCAAGGCTTACATGGAAACCAGCCAGAAAGCCCGTATTCAGTATGCCAACAAACACGCAGGCAGCTCCAACTATTATAAATACAGCATTGGCCAAAACCAGGGTCTGACCAATCTCAATGTCATTGCCAAGAAAAAAGCTTTAGAGGATGAATTCTCCAAGTGGGTTGCCTCTTCACCGCAACGTACCGCGAAATACGGGAAAGCGCTGGATATGATCAGGGATGCTTATGAAAATGTTGAAGACGAAACCGCACAGCAATATCTTGCAGAGGCCCTGCTTCAAGGACCTGAAATCTTTATGTTTGCCTATCGTCTCAGGGCGTTGTACAATTTGTTGGACAAACCAGCTGAAAACAAGGACCGTATTGACCAGATCGTGGCTAACGTAAAGGAATCTCTCCCCCGTTACTTTCAGGATTACGATGCTGAAACAGACCGGAAATTGACTGCAACCCTTACTGAATTATATGCCAACAGGGTGGGTCCCCGGTTCCAGCCTCCTTTCATCAAAACCATACAGACGAAATATAAAGGCAATTTCGACAAATACGCCACCAGGATTTTTGAAAAGACCATGTTTACCGATGAGTCAAAACTGAACGAATTCCTGGAAAATCCCACAAAGAAAGCATTGGACAAAGATCTTGCTTTCCAGGCTGGCGGTGAAATTTTTGACCTGTTAAGAATAATCAGTGAAGAGACCCAAAAATCGGCCCAACAGCTGGCCGAGGGACGCAATCTGCTGGTCGCAGGACTGATGGAAATGCAACCCGACAAAGTTTTCTATCCTGATGCCAACTCAACAATGAGGTTGACCTACGGCACCGTTGGAAGTTATGATCCCCGGGATGGCGTTCTTTATAAAGAAACCACAACAGTAAAGGGTTATTTGGAAAAAGAAATTCCCAATGATGATGAGTTCCACGTGCCAGCGCGCATGAAAGAACTGATTCAGGCCAGGGATTTCGGTCGTTACGCCGACGAAAACGGGGACTTGATTGCCTGTTTTATCAGTAATAACGACATTACCGGAGGTAATTCAGGATCTCCTGTGATCAACGCCAACGGTGAATTGATTGGTTGTGCATTCGATGGTAACTGGGAAGCCATGAGTGGTGACCTGGCCTTTGAGCCCGAAATCCAGAGAACCATCAGTGTCGACATTCGCTTTGTACTTTGGGTAGTCGACAAATATGCCGGTGCAACCCACCTTATTGAAGAAATGACCATCGTGGAGTAACCGTTGGTTCTCCTTATGACAATCTATTACATCGCCAGGAAGGACCAAATCCGGATAACAACAGTATTTTCCTGAATTATCCAAGGACAGATCCCTTCCCAGCGATGTTTTTTATATTTGGCCGTTTCCTGACTATATTCAAGATCCGATCCCAGAAATGGATTTTCGGCAATTTTCACAACAGGATAATGTTTTACAATACGTCATTGGATGAATAAACCGAAAATCACAATATATACGGATGGAGCTGCCAGGGGGAATCCCGGTCCGGGTGGATATGGAATCGTGCTCATTTCGGGACAGCACCGAAAGGAAATGTCGGGAGGTTTCAGGCATACCACCAATAACCGAATGGAACTCCTTGCAGTAATCATCGCACTCGAAGCACTGAAAATAGAAGGATCGGAAGTGACCGTTTACACTGATTCAAGGTATGTGGCCGATGCCGTAACCAAAGGATGGATTTTTTCATGGGTAACCAAAAGATTCAAGGGCAAGAAAAATGCTGATTTATGGTTACGGTTTCTGGAAATCTACAAGAAACACCAGGTGAAGTTTGTCTGGGTCAAAGGCCATAATGACAATCCGCTGAATGAACGCTGCGACCAATTGGCAGTCGCAGCGTCAATGAATTCAGCCAACCCAGAAGATGAAGGCTATATACTGGAATAAAACTAATTGCGTTTTTGGATTGTTCCCCCCGAAGAAGTGGAAACACTGGTTGTCAGGGGATTTCCAAAATAGAAGATGTTTCCACCACTGCTGGCATGCGCAGAAAGTTCTTTCAGGGAGGTGA
>DIFU01000124.1 GCA_002419285.1 Prolixibacteraceae bacterium UBA5740
CCTATATAATAGTTCTCGAATAGTGTCCACTATTCGAGAACTATTTTATAACACTCATAAATGCATCTTAAGTACGAACCGGGGCAGTAGTTGATTGATAGTGTTGCAGGTGCGGATCACATTATACTGCCCTTGAATAAAATCCTGATCTGCCGAAACGAAAGAAGGATCTCCCGGAAAATAAGATGATCGTCTTATCCCTTCCCGGATTTCCCGATTAAACGAGGCCGTGAAAGGTAAAACCTTTGGGGCAGCTGTTTGAGATCCTGCTCGTGGTATAACTGGTCGCCAACGGGACGCAACATTTCAGGTGATAATTTTGGGGATAAGAAGATTCCCTGTGAAACCGGGTAAGCGTTCATCTTCTCGGCTGGATAGGTCCTCATCATCCCCAGAAGATCAGTGAGCGAACGGTGATCCTTCAGCCAGTCGGTCTCCCTCCCCCTGGGCAGGATCACCGGCATACGGCTCGACGACAGCTGGTGCGACAAGGCATTTCCGGGAACGGTGATCAGGGTGAAGGAATGATACTCAGCCTTGGTTACATTATCCATCCAGACATCATACAATCCGGCCATGGCAAACGGACGTTGCCTTTCGCGCTGGTAAACCAGCCAGGGCTGATTCCCCTGGTCCCATTCTATGTAAGCATCGGCAATAATGGCGCACCGTAGGGTAAACAACGGCCTTTTAAAGGCCGGATGCATGAAGATCGCCTTCGACCCTGAATAGTGGGGATCGTCATTTGGGTTCATCCTGCCTTCTGCCCTTGCAAGTGGGTAGCTAATTTTACGCTTTGACCAGGAGGAAATCATCCCCCAGGTTGACAGGACCAGTTCTTTCGGATTCTGTTGCGTCAGCACCAACGATTCCGTCCCTTCCGTTACCATTCGGTGCCCGTCCCACTCCAACCTGGGTCCAGCAGAAACTCCGAATCGGTGTGTTATGGCTTCCAGCTTGCTAAAAAGAAGATATTCTCTGAACATGATTGTATTTTAATCAACATATCGATTTCAATATAATCAAAGAAAGTGTGTTCATAAATTGACAAAGGAAGTTCACTACATCCTGCTTAAATCTTAAATTTCAGGTAATCGGTTTTTATCACTCACTATACTATTCTCTATCAGTCACATGTAAAAACAACAATGGTTAATAATTCATTTATAAATTGAAATCGACACGCTGACAATAACCACACATATTATTCATTCTGAACACATTACAGTGGATATTGAGGAATTTCAATGGACACTGACAAAGAATTTATAAATGGACTTAAACCAATTTAGAATGGGGCTTAATAACAGTATGAAAAGTAGCCCGAAGAAAGTATCCGGGGCCGACTGATCAGGACTGGTTAGATTAAAGAAATGACTATCCCGAAATTCCGGAACAGTCATTTCACAAGCTTTAAATTCTATTGGTATGCGCTATGTAACCCTTAATTTTTAAAATTATGAAAATAAACAATGCGAAGCAAGAAATTACATCTGTTTTCTTTTTGAAAAGTTGAAAACCATTGAACAAATTGTCTTAACTTTAATTGTGTTTCAGTGTGAATTCAAATGTTGCACTGGACAATACAATTTATACTCCCAGGGAAAATGGCACGTTCGCTTGCCTCCAAAATCAATCAGAAGATTGAACGACTCCTGAACTATCCAGGGTGTGGGGATATCGAATTTAACTCCCGAAAAACGATATGGGCTGCCACCATTTTTGGATTTGTGCATGTACTTATACTTACCTTTTCATTTCTGTTTTTTGTTCCTGAACTTACCATTCTTATCCGATATGGATTTACCTGCCTGATCCTTCTGACCGTTGTACTGATAGTCATCCCATATACCACACGACATTTCAAACATTATATCACCATCCACCTGATTGGGATGGTTCTGGTAACATTTTACACCATCTATCAATTAGGAGGAATAGCCACATCGGCCGGTCTCATCGTTGCCTGTTTATCTTTTGTATTGCTATCCATTCCGCTTCAAAGTATACCCATTACCATTTTGCTTTTTACCGTCTATTTTTTTCTAACGGCAGCAATCGGATTTATGGATCCATATCTCACAATACCTGAGCAAATCACTCCTTCGAGAAATGCGGTTATCTGGATGATTAACACTTTGTCGATGTCGGCATACTCGTTACTGTTCGTGGTCGACTTCATTACGAAGCAGCATCGGTTCGAACAACTGGAAGCTAACAAACAAAAGGAGATCAATGAAGTCAAGTCAAAGTTATTTACCAACATCACCCATGAATTCCGCACACCATTGACAATTATCCAGGGAATGACCGACCTGATTCAAAAACGCCCCAAAGAATGGCTTGAGATAGGAACAGAAAAAATCAGGAATAACAGTTTCATTTTACTTCGTCTGATAAACCAGATGCTCGACATCGCCAAAATTGAAACCGGATCAATGGGTTTGCAGCTGAAACAGGCCGACATCGTGTCTTTTGTCGGGTACGTTACGGAATTGTTCCGCTCCGTCGCCAGTGACAGAAAAATAAACCTTCGCTATATCAGGAATGAGAATCCATTCTATATGGACTTTGACCCCGATAAACTGGTACACATAATCTCAAACCTGCTTTCAAATGCATTCAAATTTACCAGGGCGGGTGGAAATGTTACTGTCAAAGCTGAACTTTCCAACGCAGAAGATCATCTGTTGATTGGAGTTACCGATACGGGAATTGGAATTCAGCCCGAACATCTGGAGCGGATCTTTGACCGGTTTTACCAGGTCGGTAACACTGCAGGTTCAAAAGGCGGTTCAGGTCTGGGATTGGCGCTCACCAAAGAATTGGTGGAAATATTGAATGGCCGGATATGGGTAGAAAGCCAGCCTGGAATTGGCTCGTCATTTTATATTGAGTTACCGGTTACCAGAGAGGCACCTCTATCGCAATCTGAAAATTTAACCGAACTCTTTTCAGATATTTCAAAAACAGTCTTTGCAGGCTTGAGCCCTTCAACAATATCGCATGAAAAGAAGTCTTCCGTCACAGATCATTTACCAACCGTTGTCATTGTTGAAGACAGTCAGGATGTCGCACTTTACCTTGAAGCCATACTGAAACAGGAATACCATGTCGAGATGGCCCCCGATGGTAAGAACGGATTGAATAAAATATTGCAAATCATTCCGGATATCGTTTTAAGTGATGTAATGATGCCTGAAATGGATGGAATCGAAATGCTTGAAAAGCTAAAATCAGACTTTCAAACCAGTCATATCCCGGTTGTATTGCTTACGGCCAAGGCCGATCTGGATTCGCGACTTATCGGACTTGCACGTGGTGCCGATGCATACATTGCCAAACCCTTTCATGAAAATGAATTGCATATACAATTAAAGAACCTGATTGAGCAACGCAAAAAACTGCAGGAAAGGTATTCCTCACTGTCTGAGTTTCCTGAAACCAGCGATGAAACCATAAAAACCGAAGACAGTTTCATGATCAGGGTGCGCAATATCCTTGAAAAAAACTTGGGGAACGAAGAATTTGACATCCATGGACTTTGCCAGGAACTTGCTGTAAGCCATGCACAGTTATACCGTAAATTCAAATCACTCAGTAATCATACCATCGCTGACTATTTTAAGCTGCTTCGTTTACACAGGTCAAAGGAATTGCTGGCCAAATCAGACCTGAACATAACACAGATAGCCTTTACGGTAGGTTTTAAAAACCTTTCATACTTCAGCAGGGAATTCACGGAGCAATTTGGCATCAGCCCGGGCAAGTTCCGGAAGCAGGAATTCCATTAGCATCCATAAGCCAGCTTCCCTGACTGGGAATTATGTTACCTGACATTCTTTAGACACGTCGTGCTCCTTGGATTTCAAACCGGAATTGGGGAACCCTGCGCATTTTATATCCACAGTAAAACAACAGAGATTGACAGCAAAACATGGCAGAAGGATATTTCGGAATTTTGATTACATAAATAATCCAATGTTCCACTTAAAAATTTTGATTATGAAAACACTGAACTGTCTTTTCATCCTTGCCATGCTTGTTTTTGCAAGCTGTGCCAAATATGAAACGAGCGATGAAACCACCGACCTAAAGAAGGCAAAAGTGCCAATTCCTATGAAAGCTGAGTTTTGCATGACACCCAATATGGATGCCGGCTTTTTCCTGATCGAAGGATTGGATCCTGCCAATCCGGCAAGTTATCTGCCGAGAGAGGGTTGGATCAGCGGCTTTGCAACCCACATGGGTGAAGTTATCATGCAGGAAAGTACCGTGACATTTTTAACTGCCACATTTGTTTCTGGTACGGGGGTTGTTTCTACGTCAACAGGAAAAATTACAGCCGCTAACGGTGATTACTATTTATTCACGGAGACAACCATTACACATCCTAACGGAACATTCACAGGTAATGTGTGGATGTATGGAGGCACGGGCAAATTTTTGGGAATGACAGGACCGGTAGTGATGACTGGACAGAAAACCGATCAGGGTGCATGCTGGACCGGAGTTGGAACGATGAACTACGAATAAATGATGCTATCCGGAAAACAGGAAGTCATTCTCTTGTCGAATCCAACATTGACAAGGATGTCATCTTTTTATTGACTGACTCAACGAAAAGATGACATCCTTCTAAAGGAGATAACTGAAATACCATCCCTTACCCCATTTTTTTCTGAATCAGGGTCTGAAATCCTTACAACGCAGCCTTGACTGCCTCTGACAGTGGCGTGGTCGGTCGTCCGATCAGTCGGCTTAACTGTCGGGAATCGTCGAAAAGATCACCGTGGGCGGCGCAGGTGTCCCAGCTCGCGATAGCTGCCGCAAACGGGGCAGGAACCCCCACTTTTTCAAGTATACCGGCATAATCGGCTTGGGGAAGGTTTTGATAGGGAATGTTTTTACCTGATTGTCTTGAAACCTCTGTAGCAAGGTCCTCCAGGGTATAGCTTTCATCTCCAGCCAGTTCATAGGTATGATCCACATGTGAGTCAACGGAGACAGCGACTGCGGCGGCCTCGGCAAAGTCGGCCCGCGTTGCCGATGAGATTTTACCTGTCCCTGCACTTCCCACAAACGCTCCCGCTGCCAAAGCCCCTTTGACAGATCCGGTGTAGTTCTCGGTATACCAGCCATTCCGAAGTATGGTATATGCGATGCCCGATTGTTTCAGCAGTTCTTCAGTGGCCAGATGCTCACCGGCAAGATTCAAAGAGGAGGTATCGGCATGCAGCAGGCTTGTATAAACAATCATTCCAACACCAGCATTTTTGGCTGCTTCAATCAACCTGGCATGCTGTGCAGCCCTTTGACCGATTTCACTCGACGAAATCAGTAACAGACGGTCAACGCCTACCAGTCCTGACAACAATCCTTCGGGCTGATTGTAATCAAAGGCCCTGACTTCAACACCCATGGATGCAGCCTTTTCAGGGGTACGTGCCAAAGCAATGACTTGCTGTGCCCCAACCCTTTCCTTTAATAGTTCTACCACCAATCTTCCCAATTGACCCGTGGATCCGGTTACCGCGATTTTCATACTTATCATTTTTAATTTATCACTCCCGGCCATGCCTGATGCAGAAACAAATGCATCGGGTTACTCCGGTTTCCAACCATACAACGTATGGCTGAATGAAAAGTTCTCACATACATTTCTGTAAAATGTGGCAGTCGGCTTACAACCTCCCGTCATGCAAAACCGAAACAAATATCTTTTTATTATCACCAGAAGCGAAGGAATCACTTTTGTACTTATAAAGATGTTCAGTATCTGCTGCTTGTTCAAAAATATCATTATATTCATCCCTGAATATTTCAACTATTCAACTGACCATCAAACTCATCCTTATGATCCATGCCATCATTATCGACGATGAACAGCCGGCAAGGGAATACCTGTCATTATTGATCAGCCGGTACTTTTCGGATATCTTGACCGTAGACAGGAATTGTGCTTCCCTTG
>DIFU01000042.1:0-11473 GCA_002419285.1 Prolixibacteraceae bacterium UBA5740
GCGAATCCTGGGTAATTCCCTGCTGATTAAGGATCCAATCCAAGAGCTCTTGGCTCCTCTGGCAAATTGCGCCCATGATGATAATGATTGTCAACTGTATTGGGATTTCAAATTTGATTAACATTTTTTAATAGACAGCAGTGATGTGGGATAGTGTAATAGAAGACTGTGATATCGAAAGCAAAGATAGTTGTACTCAATTGAGACAAATATCGATGGCCAGTTTTGCTGAAATGTTTCTCAAATTACTGTTGACAATCAATCCTGAAAATCAAATGTTCGTCAGTCAGGAACTGATCGAACTAACCAGATACTCCCCGGCTAAATTCTGGCAGGAAAAGGGCTACTCGTTGTCGTAAATCGTTAAATGGGCGATTTCGGTACTATCGGATACCTGATGGCTTAAGCAGATGTGATCGGGATTTTGAAAGGTGCCATAAAACCCTACTTGGTAAATTGATCAAAACAACTGCCTTTCATGCCCTCCCATGATGACGATAATCCGGTTGGCTTAGGATAAATAAAACCAGGTATCTCTATGAGTGCGTCCGCTATGCCACGCACATTATAAAGCTTGTCCCCGACATCGGTTGTTTCAAAAGAAATGTTTTCGACGGTATCAATACTAACACGCTGAAACCGGCTTGCTGAAGCCAGTAAACCTTTGTTTCCGGAGGATCAGTCGCGTTTTGGTGGCTTATTCCTTCGGTACAAGTTATGTAATTGGACGTGGTTTTGACGCGCTTTTACCACATGCTCTGTACATCTATCTATACAAAAGATATGAAAAGCATGCCAAATCCATTACCAATATAAGACTCGGTTATGACCGAACTAAGTACCGTGCTCCTTGGGGCCCAATCAACCAGTGCCTTGTACCTCTATTTTGCGGCTTCCGACAAGCAATCGTTCTCGCCTGACCGGTAAGTGGCGTTTTAGATCCCGGGTGACTCCGTGATGGTCATTTCGGTACCCGGACAGGCCTGTTTCGGGTGCCTCACGGGTTAACGCCAAGGTGTGGCGTAGGTGGTGTCCATGATATGTCCTCATTCAGTTACATTTTATTTCACATCATTTACAGTATGAGGCAAATATTTTTCGGTGTCCACATTATGTCCACGCCTTTGTTAAACAGACCGGGGCAAAATGACAATAATGACAAAATGACCATGGCTATATTGTTTTTCATGTGTATTCCATTTCCTGGGTTTTGTGTTCCCTTCGCAGTTATTGCTTCCTGTTTCCCGGGCGGGCCATAACAAAATTTAGCACCGCATTCTTCCAAAATCCAGGCCTTCGGGTAAGCGGTTTTCTGATGGCTTTGCGCACAGCGGCACTATTTAATATCAGCGTATATCAATTTGATATTCAGTTTAATGATGAATATTTATTCTATTTTATTTGCACCATGGTAATTTATTTCTTATCTTGCACCCACGTTCACTATCCAAGGATAGAGGTTTTAAAAATCCATGGTCTGCCCATTTTTAAGGCTATCTTCTGTGGTTGAAAAATGAGTCCAGTTCTATATAAATATAGACATATGGAAGGCCAGACTATTTTTATAAAAAAAGAACATTTTTTCCCTTAAAAAATTGAAGACCTAAAATTGAAGGAGGACGCTGCCATGGCGGAACTGGTTAAACTTATTCTTGAACTCTCAAGCTCAGTGATTGAAATACCCTCAATCTTCATTACAGGGATTTGTATTCTAAATTCCTTCAATTTCCTGATTGGTGGTATAGTGATCATTCCTGGTGCGCTGGCGCGGGTCAATAACCTCATTCATGTAACAACCGGTCAAATTACCTCAATATTCCCTGTTGCGGCTTATTTCAACCCAACGTTATATATCCCAAAGTTCCCTGAAGTCGTGCTTCATCCGTGCGATCTGGTCAGGCAAGTGGCCCTGGTCCCGGGAGTGATGCTTCAACAGGACAGTGCGGTTTATCAAACCATACCCAATGCCTTCAATTCAAAGTCCAGGAACACACTCACTACCCGGACCATCCGTAGTCCATAGAAATTAGGTAGTCCCGGTGTTGAAAACCGACTTAAACCATCAGGTATCCCCTGTTATTGGGTTGGACTTTATTCCCAATGTGAACCGGTATAGGGTTGGAGTGAAAATTTGGATAGATGGGTTAGTATGTCGGAGGTTGGGTATTAGTTGTCAGCGTAATCCCTTTAATCCGTGGGCAAAAAGGATGCATTCGTGCCAATCCGATACAGGTTGCAAGGGTATATTTTCTCTGTGTAAATCCGTTTAATTCGTGGGTAGAAAACGGTGCGGCCCACGAAAGCTTTCGGGGCGGGTTGCGGGTTGCAGGAAAACGTTGCGGGTTACTATGTTGCGGGTTGGCCTTCGGAAACGGAAAACGGGATGCCCCTTGAGNNAACGAGAAGATGTCATCTTTTTCCGGATACAAATGCAATGAGAAGATGTCATCCAATTGACATACAATTGATTAAAAAGAAATATATAGAATACACTAAAAATAATACTGCGTTATATACTAAAAATACTACATTTGCATATACTAAATATGGTACATTGGCATTTACTAAATATGCTACAGAAAAGATAGTTTTTTAACAACCCACTGGCAAGAGATTATCATGGCATCACCTTCAGAAAAACTGGCACAGGCACTGATGGAGCTTCAGAAGCTTCAAGGGAACAGGGATATTGCCATTATAAAAGCCGCCGACTTGACAACTGCTCACAGGCAACTATTAAAATTGAACGGTTTTATAAAAGATGTTATCAAAGGATGGTATATTTCGACCCGTCCTGACGAAACGGATGGAGATACGACATCGTGGTACATCTCATTCTGGGATTTTGCATCCGTGTACCTGAATGATCGTTTTGGAACGGATTGGTGTCTTTCTCCCGACCAGTCGCTATTACTCCATAGTGGAAACCGGATTATTCCGAAACAGCTTCTTGTCCGTTCGCCAAAAGCAAACAACAATATTGTACAACTCTTACACGGAACTTCCATTTTAGATTATAAACTTGAAATTCCGACTAATGATTTCAGGGTCAATTTGAACGGACTCCAGGTTTATTCTCTCGAAGCCGGACTGATTGCCGTTAACGCTGATTTTTTCATCCGACGGTCAATCGATGCCAGAGCCTGTCTTGCCATGGTCAAGGATGCATCCTTGTTATTGGGAAAATTGTTGGATGGGGGTCATAGCGTTATTGCCGGACGTTTGGCCGGTGCTTTTCGGAATATCGGGAATGACCGGGTCGCCGATACTCTTCTTAAAACCATGAAATCTGCAGGTTATGATGTTCGTGAAGAAGACCCGTTTGCAGAAAAGTTGCCGGAAAACGTCATCGGGGTTCGGGAAGCATCACCTCATGTCAGCCGCATAAGGATGATGTGGCACCGGATGCGGGATGATGTGACTGCCAATTTTCCCAAAGCCCCGGTTAAGCCTGTGGATATTGAACGCTACATGAAACAGATTGAGGATCATTATGCCAGGGATGCCTACCACTCCCTGTCAATTGAAGGTTACCGGGTAACGCCCGAATTGATTGATCGGGTCAGGGGTGGAAACTGGAATCCCGATGGAAATGAAACGGATCGGGAGGCTCGTAATGCCATGGCTGCCCGTGGTTATTATCAGGCTTTTCAGGCCGTTAAGGAAAGCATTCGCAATATTTTGGGTGGAGAAAATCCGGGAGAAGTTGTTGATCATGATCATTCGGACTGGTATCGTGAACTGTTTGCTCCCAGCGTTGCCGTGGGATTGCTCAAAGCATCCGACCTCGCTGGATATCGCAACAATCCAGTCTATATCATGGGGTCGATGCATACGCCACCCAAGCCTGAAGCGGTGCGTGATGCCATACCTGCTCTGTTTGAGCTGTTACACAAGGAAGAGGATGCGGGCGTTCGGGCAGTTCTGGGGCACTTCTTTTTTGTCTACATTCACCCCTATATGGATGGGAATGGGCGTATCGGGCGCTTTTTATTCAACACCATGCTGGCATCGGGCGGTCATTCCTGGACGATTGTTCCGGTGGAGAAAAGGGATGAGTATATGGCGGCACTGGAACGTGCCAGTGTTGAAGGAGACATTCGGGATTTTGCAAGGTTCCTGGGGGCGTTGGTTAAGGTGCAATAGATTGCACTCCTTTCCCATTTGGTTGTCTTTCATGATCTCTGTCGCGCCAGGGATCAAAAAATTTCTTACTTTTAAGGTTTCGGCAAAAAATGAAACCTGACATCACACAACTTATCCCTTGGTTCCCGCTCAGGCAGATGGTTGAAGGGTTCTATCCTTTCACATGGCAAGAGCTGAAGGAGAATCAAGCGATCATTGACTTTGATAACCTGTCGGGTAACCGCAGGGTCCAATGGAACTTCGATATCATTGAAGAGTTTTCGCATGTGCTTAACTGGTCTGCCTTAAGCAGGAATCCTTCGGTTCGGTGGAATGAGAATGAGATCATCAAATACCAAAATTATATTGACTGGAGCGAGGCGGCAAACAATGAAACATTCCCGTGGACGAAGCAGATGTTTTTCAAGTACAAGGATGTCATGGACTGGGGGAAACTTCAGGACGTTCCCGTGAAGCTTGGAATTGACGATGTCACCTTCCTGACCAGGGAGCAACGAATGCAGCTGGCGCGGTTCAATAAGGTGGACTGGAGTGCCTGGATGATTGAAAGATTCAAGGATGATCTTGACTGGGAATATCTGGCACGCAATCCTTCCATTCCGTTTTCGGAATATTTTTTCACCGCTTACAAGGATAGAATCCCTTTCATTGACATCATTTCACATCCCTGGCTCCTGAGGACTGAAAACCTTGCCTTGCTCAACCGGATCGAATTTGTTGAAGGTAATCAGCTGTCGCGGTGGAAAGAAGACTGGACAATGGAATTCATTTTGGACTATGAAGACCTGTTGAATTGGGAATTGCTTAGTGCCAATCCCTATCTTCCGTGGAGTGAGGAATTTCTTTACAAACATGAGGACCGGTGGAGCTGGTATCAAATGTCGGGCAACAGGAATGTTCCGTGGACATGGGACCTGATTGAAAAGCACGAGGATGAATGGAACTGGAAGGATGATTCGGATCCCTATGTGAGCCTGCAGACGACCATGTCGACAAATCCGGCCTTACCGTGGTCGCAGGAGTTTGTCGACAGGTTTTGGCACCACATGGAATTTGGCGGGATAAAGAAGCTTGCCGAAAATGAATATTCCTTTCAATTTGGCATTACATCCAACGTAAAAATTGACTGGGACCTTGATTTTCTGTTGAAGTACAAGGACCTCTGGGATGCTGATGCGCTTGAAAAAAATGAGGCGGTGTATAATTATATCAAATCCCTGATTCCTGAAAAGGAACTGCTGCATCTCGTGAAAGCCTTGCCTGAAGCGGAAATTTGAATTTTGAATTCTTTGGCCCGTGAAAGAGCTTCCTTAAAGATTCTATATATGAAGTTTGGTTGGTGAATTATGAATCCCAGAAGCTTATGTTGTGAAAGAACAAATTGAACGAAATGCCTTTGGAGGAGCTTAAAAAACTATTCTCAAAAGCCATCCTGGGGAACCTCACCAGGAATCTTTCGGAATCATAGGGTCGATGAACTGAACGACTCTTGATTCATATACGTTTTATTTCGGAGAATTCCACTACCAGCATTTTACCCAATCCAAAAAAATCACGGATTTGTACGAAATGGGTTGATAGGTATATTTTTATGTCACCTCCGGGGTTGATTGCGTTCCTTACGTTTATGTTTCTACAATCATGGCACCCCTATGGGGTTAGAATCAACAGGCCATTAGTATAATTCGTCCAATCCGTGGGCAAAAAAATGGTGCGAGACACCTGGTACGTGTTGGACTGCGGGGATAGGCTTCGCGGGTAAACAGATTGCAGGGAAAGGGTATGCCCTTTCCCTGCAATCCAATTCTTTTTTCACCACTGCCCGCTGTCATCCTGACCAAAGGGAAGGATCTTATACCCTGCGGGCAGGAGGACGTCATCAGGTCAGATCCCCAGCAGCAGTTCCATGGGGTCCTTGCCCCCTGTCAGCATTTTCCGGGGGTTCTCGATCATCTCTTTCACCTTTACGAGGAAGCCTACCGAATCCTTGCCATCGATGACCCTGTGGTCGTACGACAGGGCCACATACATCATGGGGCGGATCTCGACCTTGCCGTTGACCGCCACCGGACGCTCAACGATGTTGTGCATGCCCAGGATGGCCGACTGCGGGGGATTGATGATCGGGGTCGACAGCAATGATCCGAACACCCCGCCATTGGTGATGGTGAAGGTGCCGCCGCTCAACTCCTCAACCGATATCTTTTTGGCCCGGGCCTTGTCGGCCAGCTCCTTGATCTCGGTTTCAATGGCTGCCACGCTTTTGCTTTCGGCATTGCGCACCACGGGTACCATCAACCCCTTGGGAGTTTGTACCGCAATGCCTATATCGACATACTCGGGATGGATAATATCTTCGCCATCGAGCATGGAGTTGACCGACGGATGGTATTGCATGGCAATGGCCGCGGCCTTGGTAAAAAAAGCCATGAATCCCAGTTTCAGTCCGTGTGCCTCGGTGAACGACTGCTGGTATTGTTTCCTCAGGTCCATCACCTGGCTCATGTCGATTTCGTTGAAGGTGGTGAGCATGGCCGTCTCATTCTTGACCGTGACCAATCTTTCACTCAGCTTACGGCGCAGCGAGGTCATCTTTTCCCGCTTCAGTTCACGGGATGGCTGTGCAGGCTGATCCAGTGCGGGACTGGCAGCACCACGCAGGCCGAGGACTGCCTCCACCTCTTTTTTGCCGATGCGTTTCAGTCCGTGTATCAATTCATCGACCGAGAGCTGCTGCTCCTTCATGATTTCACGGGCCACCGCCGAGATTTTCAGGTTCGCCGACTGGTCACCTGCCGGCTCATTTGCCTCAGGCATCCGCGATTGCACGGGAGCTTCCTTCTTTTCGGGTTCGGCCGGTTTGGGGGCTTCGGCCAGGGCCGGTTCAGCCTTTGCCGGCCCGGCTTCGGCTGGAACTTCGACCGATGTATCGACCGAACAGGCGATGGAGCCCACGGCCACCCTTTCGCCTTCGGCCAGAAGGATTTTCAGCTTGCCTGAAGCTTCGGCCACGAGGGTGAGCGTTGCCTTGTCGCTTTCGATTTCCGCAATTTCCTGACCCTGTCGGACCTGGGCCCCGTCTTCGGCCAGCCAGCGACCTATTTCCACTTCGGTGATTGACTCTCCAGGACTGGGTACTTTTATTTCTGTTATCATAGGTTAATTGATTTTTTCGATACAAAGTTTATCGACGCCAAATATGGCGTGAATGATCCTTTCAAGCCTCCTTTTGTGCTGCTCGATGAGTCCGCCGGCCGGACTGGCACTTTCGGGCCGGGTAACGGGTTTCAGTCCCATGTGTCCCAGCTTCCGCTGGATGAAAGGCCAGGCACCCTGGTTTTCGGGTTCGTCCTGTGCCCAGATGCGGATTTCGGCGTTCGCGTATTTGTCGAGGACCTCCTGCATCTTCTGTTCAGGCAGCGGATAAAGCTGTTCGACCCTGACAATGGCCACGCACTTGAACTCTTCCTCGTTGCGGTGTTTCAAAAGATCGTAGTAGAGCCGTCCGTTGGTGAATATCACCTTCCTGACCTTTGCGGGATCGGCAAAATGGTCGTCGATCACCTCCTGGAATGTGCCATGCGACAAATCCTCGAGGGTTGATACCACCTGGGGGTGCCGCAGCAGACTTTTGGGGGTGAACACCACCAGCGGCAGGCGCTGGTTCATTTTCACCTGGCGGCGCAGCAGGTGGAACATATTGGCCGGGGTGGTCGGAACCACGATCTGCATGTTATTTCGGGCGGTAAGGCTCAGGAAACGCTCTATGCGGGCACTGGAGTGCTCGGGTCCCTGTCCTTCGTAACCGTGGGGCAAAAGAAGCGTGAGGTTATTCATGAGCCCCCATTTTTCAAAGGCCGAAGCGATATACTGGTCGATCACCACCTGGGCCACATTGGCAAAGTCGCCAAACTGGGCTTCCCAAAGGGTAAGGCTGCCGGGCTGTGCCATGGCATAACCATACTCAAACCCAAGGACCGAATATTCGGCCAGGAGGGAGTTGTACACATTGAATGGCGCCTGATGGGGCGACACATGCTGCAGCGGTACATACTTGTCGTCGCAGTCCTCGACGGTAAAGGCCGCGTGCCGGTGCGCGAAGGTACCCCGCTCGCTGTCCTGTCCGCTCAACCTCACCGGATGTCCCTCGTCGACCAGGGTGGCATAGGCCAGCAATTCGGCCATGGCCCAGTCGAGGCTGTTCTCGGCAACCATGGTCTTGCGGTCGGAAACGATCCGGTTTACCTTACTGAAGAAAGCCTGGTCGGCCGGCAAGGTGTTGATCCGTTCGGCGATGTCCTCGAGTTTCTTCCTGGGGACGGCCGTCTTCACCTTCTGGTTGAAGAAACCGGTTCCCGGCACATCGAATCCGGCATACTCCCTGGTGAGGAAGTTTCGGATGTCGAGCTTGCCGATCTTTTCGGATTCCTTGTATTTTTCTTCGAGACGATTGTCAAAATCAATGACTTCCTGCCTGACCTCCTCCTGGGTCATGATGCCCATCTCGACCAGCTTGCGGCTGTATATGTCGCGCGGGTTGGGATGGCTGGCAATGATCTTGTAAAGGGTAGGCTGCGTGAAGCGGGGCTCGTCGCCCTCGTTGTGACCGTATTTACGGTAGCAAAGGATATCGATAAACACGTCGTTATGGTAGCGCTGCCTGAATTCCATGGCCAGTTTGACGGTATAGATCACCGCCTCGACATCGTCGCCATTGACATGGAACACGGGTGAGCGGGTCACCTTGGCTATATCGGTACAATAGGTACTCGACCGCGCTTCGGTATAATTGGTGGTAAAGCCCACCTGGTTATTGATGACCATGTGAATGGTACCTCCGGTTTTGTAACCGGGAAGTTGTGCCATCTGAATGGTTTCATACACAATGCCCTGTGCTGCCATGGCGGCATCGCCATGGATCAGGATGGGTGCAAGCTTACTGAAGTCGCCCCCGTATTCCGAATCGATCCTCGACCGTGCCATGCCTTCCACTACCCCATCGACGGTCTCGAGGTGTGACGGGTTGGGCAGCAATTTCAGTTTGACCTTGTTCCCTTCATCGGTTTCGACTTCACTTTCGTATCCAAGATGGTATTTGACATCACCCAGGGAAATCCCGCTTTCATATTCGGTTCCATAAAACTCCTTGAAGATCCTCTCATAAGGTTTCTCCATGATGTTGGCCAGCACGTTCAACCGTCCGCGGTGGGCCATCCCGATGATGAACTCTTCGATACCCAGTTCGGCGCCCTTTTCGATGACGGCATCCAGGGCGGGGATGAGGGCTTCGGCCCCTTCGAGCGAGAAACGCTTGGCACCCACGAATTTCTTGTGGATAAAATTCTCGAATCCTACCGCCAGTTTCAAGTGATAGAAGAAATGGAGCCTTTTAGCGTCTGAATACTCCTGCTGGTTGCGGGTACCCTCCATTTTCTGGCGCAGCCACGCAACCACCTCGGGATGGCGGATATAGACATACTCAACCGCCACCGAACCACAATAGGTCGCTTCGAGGTAGGCAATGATGTCCTTGAGTTTGGCCGGGCCGATGCCAATTTCATTGCCCGCCTGGAAAACCGTTTCCAGGTCTCCCTGCTCGAGACCGAAGTTTTCGATGTCGAGGGTCGGGGTATATTTCCGTCTTTGACGAACGGGGTTGGTCTTTGTGAAAAGGTGGCCGCGCTGGCGATAACCATGAATCAGGTTCATGATGGCAAACTCCTTTTGGACAGCGTCCGTGTCGACCATGCCCCTTTTTTGGGGAAAATGCTTTAAGGCAAGATCAAAGCCGGAGAAAAAGTGTCTCCAGCTTTCATCAACTGACTGCGGATCACTGAGGTACGATCGGTACAGATCGTCGATGGCTGAGAGTTCCTGGGCGCCCAGGGGGGAATTCATTTTCATATCAATGATTTGACTTTAAAATCTCAGTATTTAACAACCAATACAAAGGTTAGTTTTCACTTTGACGGCATTTTTAACCAGCCAAAGCGAGAATTACAATAAACATTCATGCAGCAAGCACTTCAAACGATGAAGATATATTAACTTTTTGAAATGCCTAAATTTCGGATGCTGATTTTTAAGCCAGGGTTTGGGTACCCGGCAAGGTCAGTTATCGGTGATGACCTGGCCTGATTCGCGGTACAAATCGGCCTTTCCGTCGAGCAAAACCGCAATGACGGTTACGTCCTTGTCGAGCACCTTTTCGGGGACATCGATATAGACTATTCCGGAATCACAACCAGACAGATAGAAAAACATTTCCACTTCATCAGATCCTATTTTAAATCACACAATACCCTGAAAATACGAACCATTTATACCGACGCGGCAACCAGCTGGTCGGAGACAGCCCTGCCAGCCTGATAGGCCTTGATGTTTAACCTCACCACATCATCTCCTTTGCGAAGGAATACGGAGCCTATGGCCTTTTCGATTTCCTCGCTGGTGAAAGGCAGGAAAGGGGAAGTGGCTCCCAGCATGACCATGTTGGATCCCCGGGGATTCCCCAGCTCCTTTGCGATGGTTTCGGCATCAAGCAGCACGGCATGCGGGAGTTTCCTGATCTCATTTTCGATGAGGGTAAAATCAGGATAATCGGGGATATTGTCGTAGATGGTTGAGTTGGAAACCACCCAACCGTCTTTGGTCAGAAACGGAAGATACCTGAGGGCTTCCATGGGCTCGACCGACAGGATGATGTCGGCCCCGGCCAGTGGGATCAGGTCGGAGGCAATGGGATAATCGGCGATGCGCAGGTGGGAAACCACCGCTCCGCCCCTTTGGCTCATGCCATGGGTTTCGGCCTGTTTCAGCGACAAGCCCTTATCGATGGCGGCAACGCCCACGATGGCAGCAATGGAGAGAATTCCCTGACCACCGACACCTGCCAGAATAATATCTGTTTTCATAATGGATTTTTCAGTTGATTGAATTATGCCTTTCTCTTATCCCGTTTATCGCGAGCCAGTTTCTGGATGCAAGGCCTTCGGGCAATGATCACCGATACGCCTGCATAAGCCATTTCTTCGCGAATGACCCGTACCATTTCGTCGTGGTTCTTTTTCAGGGGAACCACCAGCCTTATATGTTCAGGCTCCACTCCCACCCCTTCACAAATATTCTCAATCTTGCCGACTGCCCCTGAATCCTGTCCGCCGGTCATGGCCACAGCCTCATTATCAAGAATAATGACGGTAACCTTCGATTGCTGGTTCACGCAATCGAGCAACCCGGTGATTCCCGAATGGGTAAAGGTGGAGTCGCCGATCACGGCAAAAGAGGGAACCAGTCCGGCATCGGCCGCGCCTTTGGCCATGGTGAC
>DIFU01000042.1:11493-24430 GCA_002419285.1 Prolixibacteraceae bacterium UBA5740
GCCCAGGGTATAGCAGCCGATATCGGAGAAGACCCTTCCGTGGCCCACCTCTTCAATGGCTTCATTCAAGGCGTAATAGACATCCTGGTGCCCGCATCCCTGGCATAGGGCAGGTGGCCGGTTAGCAACAACAGGTGGAACCTGAAAGGTTGATTTGGCCTCTTTGCCCAGTGCCTTGGCGATATGGTCGGGATTCAGCTCCCCTGCCCGTGGCAAGGTTCCATCCAGTCGTCCAAGAATTTTCTTTCCTTTTCCGAAATAGTCGGTCAGAAGCTCCTCAACCATGGGGAAACCCTCTTCCAGGACCATGATCTCGTCGCACAGGGTATCCAGTTTACGGATCATGGCTGCCGGTGCAGGGTATTGCGACACTTTTACTATCGGATAGGGACATTCCTGGTTTACATAGCTCTCCATCAAATAGTTGTAGGCAATTCCGCAACAAATGATCCCCAGGCTCTTGTCCGGTCCGGAGAGAAAATTATTGTAACTCGAATTTTCTGAAAGTTCCAGCATTTCATCCTGTTTCCCCAACAAAGCCTGGTAATATTTTCGGGCGAATGCCGGAAGCAGGAGAAATTGTTTCGGGTTTGAAGGCAAGGCCAGCTTGTTTTCTTCCTTCATGGGTTTTCGTGACACGCCTGAGCGCGAATGGGCAAGCCGGGTGGTAATCCTTAACAAGACCGGAAGATGAAGCTTTTCGGAAAGCTCGAACCCGTCGTACATCATGTCGTAAGCTTCCTGCTGGTTTGAAGGTTCCAGTACCGGGATCATTCCAAACTTCGCATAAAACCTTGAATCCTGCTCATTCTGGGATGAATGCATCGAAGGATCGTCGGCAACCACAACAACCAGTCCTCCATTAATTCCCGTCATGCAGGAATTCATGAAGGGGTCGGCAGCCACATTGAGTCCAACGTGTTTCATGCAGACGATCGACCGCTTTCCGGCATAGGACATGCCGAGGGCTGCCTCATAGGCTGTTTTTTCATTGACCGACCATTGGCGGTGGATGTTCCTTTGGATGGCATCGGGGTTGACCTGGATATATTCCGTAATTTCGGTCGAAGGTGTGCCCGGGTATGCGTAAGCACCGGAAATTCCGCCATCAATGGCTCCCTGACCGATGGCTTCAACTCCCAATAGTAGTTTGCTGCTCATTTTTGGATTTTTGGTTGAATTGAATTTCCAAAAATAGACGCAACATTATTCAGAAACAATAAAAATTGTCATGTATATCGGTAATTCAGGACAGGAAACCGTATCAGGCGATCCCTTTTCAGTCGACAATCACACGGATGACCGCTGACGGATCGGTCTGAAAATCCATGATCAGCCCTGTAACACCTTGATAATCCTGCACTCCCCGTTCCACTTTATTGGATTTGAGGTAAACATCGTTGACCTTCGAAGCGGCTTTATCGATTTTCTCCACTCGCATCGATAGCCAGTGATCCCTGATTGAGCGCAAGTCGAGCACCACGGGATAAGATATCAGGTCGGCCACCTGCTGGAAACCGGGCCGGCGGAAGCCATCATTCAGGAAATACCGGATCGCATAAAGGGAAGCACTGTAGCGCAAAACATCGTTATCGCTGTAATAACAAACCAGCCAGCCGTAAAAACTGGTTTCGGCCTCGCTGGTGATTCCGAACTGGTGTGCCTTTTCATGGGCCATGACTATTGGCATCTCGAGCGGGTGCATGTGGCTGTTCAAATGGATTTCGTTGAAGAAGGGACCGTAATATCCTGAAATGCCTGCCTTGGCAAAGAATGATCCTGCAATGACCTTTTTGGGCCGCCTTTTGCCCATGGGATATCCAACGTCGAGGAAATGGGCATACCGTTCGTACGATTGTTCAATGAGAGAATCAAGCAATGCAAAATCGGCAACTTCGATGCTATCGGGTCGTGTTTGGTTGGCAGTGGCGATGATCTCAGCAAAAACAGACATAAACTGCCGGTCATCGGGTCGGGCATGGTTTAGTCCGATCCTGTCGTGAATGGGTTGCCTGAAATAATTAAAACCCCATAGCCAGTAAAAGAGGACATACATGGCTGCAGCCAGGCTGATCATGCTGCCGGCCCATCTTCCAAAGGTCAGTTTACGAAGGATGAGCAAGATCAATAAGACAATCACGCCTACCCCAATGGCGGCATAAAAGATATCGGAAAGTGAAAATGGAAAAAGGCTGCTGAGCACTGAAAGGGTTTTCCCGATGACGGGATACACTCCCCTTGAGTAAAAAGATTCGGCCACCTGGGGAAATCTGGCAAACAGGAGGGTGAGTCCAAAGGTCACCAAAGCTGCCACCGGCCATAACAAGTACCTGAAAAACCATTTTGCACGCGACACCTTTTTTCCTGCCATTCCAAATCCGTTAAGAAAGGTGCAAATTTAAAAGAAAATCCTCATTTCCGCTTTACAACAGGGAAACGTGAAAGCACCTTCCGGATTCGGCAGGAAAATAACAAATGCCGCGGTAGGTTAATCCTGTTTTTCGCGGATGTCGTATGCCATCAAGGCATTTCCATGCCTGACCAGCAGCATGCCCTCGCCAATCACCGGGTGTGCCCAATGCTCCATTGTACCATGTGGCACCGGGAATTTGCTGATTATTTTGAATTCTTCAGGTGTTTGGTGAAGCAAAGCCATTTCACCGTCTCTTTCGGTATAGGCATAATACAGTCCGTCGGCCTGGATGACCGCGCCTCCGCCCAATTCTTTGTCGGTATATATAATTTCACCTGTTTCAAAATCAATGCAATACCAGCGTGCCTGCAGATAAGCCGGGATATAAACATGTCCATCCTGGAGTATCATTCCACCCATCAGATTGATAACCTGTTTGTTGCGCCACAAAATATCTGCCTTTCTGCCATCAGGCGACAAACCCAAAAGCACCAAACCAGAGCTGTCTCTTCTTGAGGCACTCGATATCAACAATTTTCCATTATCATAGATGGGGGTATTTGCATGGATAAAATTATCCTGAAACTGATGTATCCTCCAGTACATTTCGCCCGTGAGGGCATTGAGTCCGATGATGGAAGTGGCCGTCAGGTTGACGATCATAGGATGACCATTGTGTTCGAAATAAATGGGTGAACTATAGGTGGCCTTCTCGCCATACCCTGGAGACGCCCAGATTTTTTCGCCCGTAAATCGGTTCAGGGCAACCACATTGTGTGTTTTCCCTCCGGGAGTGCAATACAATATATCACCCTGGATCAGGGGGGATTCAGAATACCCGAACTGTACCGAATCGGCATTAAAGCCGGCAAAGAAATCAACCGACCAGACCTCATTCCCGGTTTCGGCATTGAAACAATGCATCTTTCCCGTTCCATTTTCCACATATACCAGGTCATCGGCAACTGTTGGCGTGGATCGGGCGCCCGGGAACACTTCGGTAAAATCCCTTCCATACCCCTTCTTCCAAATGGGATTCCCGCGTAAATCAAGTTTGAACAGGAAAGCTTCTCCCGAAATTGTATCAGGAATTCCTGTCACATAAACAAAATTCTCGGCAACGACCGGACTGCTTTGTCCGGCCCCAAGCCCTTCAAAAAGCCAGAGCATTTCAGGACCCTGCGCAGGCCACTCCTTCAGCAAACCGGTTTCCGGATATTTGCCATCCCTTTGGGGCCCCCTCCATTGCGATATTTTGGGATTTCCGGTAGTGGTGATTGTTGTGTGTATTAAAAAAAGGATTACCGCGAAGAATTTAAAATTGCTTTTCATTGGCTCTGTTTTAGTTTGATTGAAACCTGGTTAATTGATAACTGCCTGATTAAAATTCGGTTGATATTGTCCCGTTATTCAGCCGGTTGTGCAAATTAAACCACTTATATTAAAATATATGTAGTTGCCGGTGACAACAAATTACAAATGAAAACCAAAACCTGGTTACGGCGGCAACAACCCTGCTGACCGGCAACTGAATGATTTGCCCGCATGTGCTGTTGTAACCGATTTTCACTAAATTCGGGGCAATCAAATTCAGACCAATGAAAAATCTATTCCTTCTTTTCATTCTATCAGTCATTGCGATCGGTTCGTATGCACAGGATCGTGTTACCGGACACAGTTTTGCGACCCGGTCGGAAGTGATCGCCCAACATGGAATGGCTGCGACCAGCCAACCCCTGGCCACCCAGGTTGCCATCGACATACTGAAAGCAGGGGGCAGTGCAGTGGATGCGGCCATTGCGGCCAACGCGGTACTCGGACTGGTTGAGCCCACGGGTAATGGAATGGGAGGCGACCTGTTCGCCATTGTCTGGGATGCCAAAAGCGGCAAGCTTCATGGATTGAATGCCAGTGGAAGGTCACCTTACGACCTTACGCTTGAGTATTTCAAAAAGAACAATATTACCAAAATTCCTTCCTTCGGCCCCTTGCCGGTTTCAGTCCCCGGATGCGTAGACGGTTGGTTTGAGTTGCATGGAAAATTCGGCAAACTGCCCATGGACCAGATTCTGGCTCCGGCCATCAAATATGCCCGTGAAGGCTTTCCGGTGAGTGAGCTGATTGCCTATTACTGGAATAGCAATTCAAGGAGTCTGAAGAATTTTCCCGGATTTGCACAGATTTTCATGCCCGACGGAAAGGCGCCCGCCAAGGGAGACATTTTCAGGAATCCTTATTTGGCCCGTACGCTCGAATTGCTCGCCAATCAGGGACGTGATGTCTTTTACAAGGGTGAAATCGCCGAAAAAATAGTGAAGTACATGCGCGAAAACGGGGGTTTCCTCAGCATGCGCGATTTTGCCGACCACACTTCGGAATGGGTCGATCCGGTGTCGGTGAATTACAGGGGATACGATGTATGGGAACTTCCCCCAAACGGACAAGGCATTGCTGCCCTGCAGATGCTGGCCATACTCGAAAATTATGACCTTAAAGGCATGGGGTTTGGCTCGGCAGATTATATGCACCATTTTACGGAAGCGAAAAAGCTGGCCTTTGAGGACAGGGCCAAATATTATGCTGATCCGGATTTCAACAAGATTCCCGTTGCCGACCTCATTTCAAAGGAATATGGCAAAAAACGGGCAGCCCTGATCAATCCTGCCAGGGCAGCCAGAAGCTATACCCCGGGAGAACTGGAACATTCGAGTACCATTTATCTCACCACTGCCGACAGCGAAGGCAACATGGTTTCACTGATCCAGAGCAACTACCGGGGGATGGGATCAGGCATGACCCCTGGTGAACTGGGCTTTGTACTGCACGACCGGGGTGAAATGTTCACGCTCGAGGAAGGGCATTTCAATGTTTATGAGCCACACAAACGACCATTTAACACCATTATCCCGGCATTCATGACAAAAGATGGAAAGCCGGTGATGAGTTTCGGGGTCATGGGTGGTGCCATGCAACCCCAGGGTCATGTGCAGATCGTATGCAATATTGTCGATTTCGGCATGAACATCCAGGAAGCCGGTGACGCACCCCGCATGCAACACCTTGGGTCAAGTGAACCTACCGGAGAAAAAATGACCGATGGCGGGGTACTGACCATTGAAACCGGTTTCTCGTGGGAGGCTGTCAGGGAGCTGGTCCGGAAAGGACACACGATTCAATATGATTTGGGAGGTTACGGCGGATACCAGGCCATTATGTTTGACCCCATCAGGAAAATCTATTTCGGCGCCTCTGAGTCAAGAAAGGACGGACAGGCAGCAGGATATTGATGATTTATTCCTGATTAGGGGGGATTATCCGGTCGATGGGGATTACCTGCATGTTTTCCAGGTCATTGAAAGTATTGATCATGCCTGCTTTTTGAAAACTGCGGTAATTTGAAAGGGTTATTTCGGATTCTACGATTTGCCCCGATTCAAGGAGCCAGGCTCTTTGGGTACCAGGCAACAATGGAGTGTCAGGGGTAAACCATTTGGATCCGTCCCAGAATACCAGGTTGGCGATGGAGGTATCGGTGAGTTTACCTTTCTGCGCTATAATGACATCGTCGCAATCGCCCCTTTTCCCAAACAGTTGGTTCAGTGCTGACCTGTCGGCAAATTTCAGGTGATAATCCAGATGGTCATCCACAACTATCTTCAGGCTCTGTACGACCCTCGGAATATATTTCACAAACTCAACTGATTCGATTTCTTTTCCATAAAGGATGCGGCAGCGCCAGACACCCCGGGAAGCTTCTGATGGAACGTGGATAAACTGATCCAAATCGATGTCGGTCCCTATGCCATAACATTCCAACCGACTTTGCTGCATCCTCCGGCGATGAAACCCAGGATGGCGAATAACCCCATCGGCAACCATAATGGTTTCAAGCAACCGGCACATATACCTTACTGATCATTTCATTGTATTCGTCCCTGCATTGGCTTTGGTAGGTAATGCCACCGCCACTTTTAAAATACAGGCTTCCATCAATCTCCTCAATATAACGTATGAGTACTCCGCTATCGACTGTTGTACCGTCAAATATTCCGATAATCCCGGTATACCAGTTTCGGTCATAGCCCTCAGCCTTCCTGATAATCTCCATGGTCATGTGCTTGGGTGCACCCGTAACCGAACCTGCCGGCAGCAATTCCCTGAATATATCCCCTATCATATCTTTCCACCCTGCCGGCAATATGCCCGAGATTTCTGAACTGACCTGAAGAAGCGGCAGGCGGTTAGTCTCAAGCCTCTCGGTGTATCGAAACTTATCAACCTCCACCTGCAGGGCTACCTTGCTCAGGTCATTCCTGATCAGGTCAACAATGGTATGGTGTTCGGCTATCTCCTTCCGGTTATGAAGGATCCTTTCTTCCGCATCGGGCGAAGTGGCGGGCATAGTCCCCTTCATGGGATGGGAACTTATTTTTCCGTGTTCATCGACAGTCACAAAAATCTCAGGGGAAAAGCAAGTGAAACATCCTTTGAGATGTACCTTATATCGGGCTTTCCCCAATTGGAACAATTCCAGTAAGGACAGGTTGGATTCTATGCGTGTAGGTTGGGTGTAGTTGAGCAAAAATGAGTCACCCCGGCGAATGTGATCCATGGCAAGGTTAAATCCCTTTTCATAATCGGAATATTCAACCGGGAATATATTCCAGCTCACCAATTCAGGGGTATTGGTATGGACAATGTGATTGTTTTTGCCGTTAAGGTCAAACAAGAGCCATTGTTCCGCCTCGTGCACGGGAATGACGAAACCATGTTCAGCCCAGGCATCCACTAAAAACACAAACGGGACGTTTTGCCTTCCCAGTTTGTTCATTGTATGAAACAACCTCTTCCCTTCGAGCTTTTCCATGGATGCAAAGATATAAATCCATCAAAGCTGGCAAACAGATACGCCTATACGTAATCCATGATTTTTCCGGCAATTTGCATCAGGGAAATTTCAGCAACTTTTGTCTGGTATCTGACCAGGATAAGTCGTTCCTCGGCATCGAGCAAACTCTTCTGGACTTCCCTCAGATCGAGACCTGACAAATCGCCCAGTTTATACCTTTCCAAAGCAATTTCAAGATTCTCGCGGGCAACCGAAAGGTTCTGTTCCTCCAGACGTATCAGGTTCAGGTTATTCTGGTATGCATAATACAGGGCAAGAAGATCTGCTCTCACCGACTGTTCAACCTGCTGGTATTCAACCATGCGGTTTTCAATATCAATCAGGGCATTGGATTTTTCACGTTTACGGTTTAACCCATCGAAAATATCCACACCCAGTGTAAGTCCATAATTCATTCCCCTGGTATTCTGGTTCCGGGTAGTACCAACCTCATATCCATTATACGAATATGAATATCCTGATGAAAGATTAAGGTATGGGTACGACCTGGAAGCAATGATTTTGTAGTCGAGTTCAGAAATTACCTGGTTTTTTGCAGCAATCTGGAGACTTGTATTTAAGCTGATTACCGATTCAAGCAAGTCGTCGTAACTGAGGTTCTCGTCAATGACAATCAATGTGTCGGATGGGATGATATCCTCCCCCAGGTCAGGTGAGGCCATCAATTCATTCAGGCGGATCTGCGAGGCCCGAAGAACTTCCCGTTGCCTCCCATATCTGGAACTATCGGCATTCAGGTAAACCAGCGACTGCAAAAGCTGCAACTTGGACGACGCTCCTAAGAGGTATCGCTGTTCATCGATACGTACCCGCTCCCTTGATAATGATACCGCATATTCAAGGTTTTTATACAAGGTAATTTGCTGGATATAATAATAATACTCAGAAACAATCTGGGCAATCAGGTTTTCGACCGACATCTGGGTATTCAACCCACCCATCTGTTTGAGTTCATTCAGCTTCTGATAGGTGGTCTGGACATTGAATCCGTCAAATATGGTCATTCCCAGATTAACGCCTGCCGAACCGGAGGTATTATGGATTCCGTCACTGTTAACCTGGCCACCTTCCCGAAGATTCTGGGTGGTTGAATTTACCGTTCCACCAAACCTGTTTGTCATGGTGATGTTAGGTAAAAACCCTGCATTTCCGCGCGTATAGTTATTAGCGGCTATATCTTCCCGGTTTCTTACGACCTGGAGTGAATAATTTTGCTCAAGTCCCCTGGTAATATAATCACTAAGCTCCAATTTGGTTTGGGCTTCTGAAATGAAGGTAGCCAAAATGAGCGTGGCCATCAATATAAATTTACTTTTCATGGACTTGATCGATTTCTTTCGGCAGAACCGGTTCATTCGTAATGTTTTTTGTTTCACTTGAAATAAAGAGAAAAATAGAGGGAACGACATACAAGGTAAGGATCGTTGAGATTGTCAGGCCTCCCACAACGGCGATACCCATGGCAACACGACTGGCGGCACCCTCGCCCCAACCGAGTGCAAGCGGTAAAACACCCAGTATGGTTGAGAGACTGGTCATCAGGATCGGCCTGAAACGTGCTGCCGAAGCATATTTGATGGCCTCCAGCTTGGAATAGCCTGCTTCTTTTCTCTGGTTGGCAAATTCAACAATCAAAATACCATTTTTGGATACAAGACCTACAAGCATGATGATCCCAATCTGACTAAAGATATTCATGGTCACGTCGAAATACCACATAAATATCAAGGCTCCGGTAAGTGCCAGCGGCACAGTCATCATTACAATGATGGGGTCCTTGAAACTCTCGAACTGAGCCGAAAGTACCAGGAAGATCAGAACAATCGCCAAAAGGAAAGCAAACATCAAACTGCTTGAGCTTTCCATAAAGTCTTTGGAGTCTCCGGCCAGGGCCGTTCTGAAGGTATCGTCAAGTACCTCCCTGGCAATTATGTCCATTTCGGCAATACCCTCGCTGATAGTCCTCCTGTCGGCCAAACCTGAAGATATGGTGGCAGCCACAAACCGGTTATAACGATATAGCTGGGGAGGTGCCGTGGTTTCCTGCAATTCGACAAAATTGTCAAGTTGAATCATTTGACCACCGTTATTCCTGACATATAGCGATTTCAGGTCAAGGGGCTTATTCCGGTCGTCACGGGCAAGCTCTCCCAGAACCTGGTACTGTTTACCATTCATGATAAAATAGCCAAAACGCTGGCCACTTAATGCCAACTGCAGTGTTTGCCCGATATTCTGTGTCGATACCCCCAGGAGATTGGCCTTGTCGCGGTTAATGACGATCTGAAGTTCAGGTTTCGTGAACTTAAGATTCACGTCAGCCTGCACAAAAATGGGGTTTTCCTGAACCCGAGCCATAAATTCGGGCAATACTTCACGCAATTTTTCAATGTTTGGCGCCTGCAAAACATATTGGATTGGTTGCCCTGCACGTCGTCCACCAAAGGTGGATTGTTGAATCACCATGGCGCGAGCCCTGGTTTTTTTCCTCAGCTCTGCCGAGAGTCGGTCGGCTATTTCCTGCTGTGTCCTTTCTCTCTGATCGGGCTTCACCAAAAGGATTCTCACAAATCCTCCCCCGCCGCGTATCATGGCAGTCACTTTTTCCCGTTCCGGAACTACCTCGTCAACGAGCGCCGCCAGCTCTTCAATGTAAGAAAGGTTAAACTCATAGGTAGATCCCTCCTGCGAAGTGATGTTGATATTCATTTGGGAGCGGTCTTCCAGGGGAGCCATCTCTGCCGGTATATTGGTCCAAAGAAAGAAAATCAAAACTCCGGATATCGACAAAATAATAACCGAAATATATTTGTTTTTCAGGAATGACTCCAGGGAATTCTGGTAGACGCGATTCATCCAGATAAAAAACTTCTCGGTAAAAAGGTATGCCTTACCCCTGGCATGTCTGGTCTTTAGCAACTTGGTCGACAACATAGGTGTCAGTGTCAGGGCCACGAAAGATGATATCGCAACTGCACCTGCAATGACTATACTGAATTCCCGGAACAACCTTCCGGTCATACCCTCCAAAAATACAATCGGGATAAACACTGCCACCAAAGTTATGGTAGTTGCAATAATGGCGAAGAAAATCTCATTGGAACCTTTCATACCTGCCTCAAAAGGCGTCATCCCCTGTTCAATCTTAACATAGATGTTTTCCATCATCACGATGGCATCATCAACCACCAAGCCAATGGAAAGAACGATTGCGAGAAGTGTCAGGACGTTAATGGTAAAACCGGCAATGTACATGATAAAGAACGATCCTACCAGAGACACAGGAATGACCAGAATTGGAATGATCGTTGTTCTCCAGTCACGCAGGAATGCAAAGATAATCACGACCACCAGGAAAAATGCCAGAAATATGGTCGTCATCACTTCCTTGATAGAGGATCTGATATATTCAGTATTATCAAACCCTATCTCAATCTGGACATCATCGGGAAGGTCCTTCTTGATGAATTCGAGCCTTTCATAAACTTCATCCACAATATCGATATGGTTCGCGCCCGGTTGGGGAACGATTACAGTAGCAACCATGGGAATGCCATTCATCTTCATGATACCACGCAGGTCTTCGGGGCCTAATTCGGCACGCCCGATATCCCTTACCCTCACCAACTGATCACCGGTTTGACGCAGAATCAGACTATTGAATTCTTCAGGAGTGGACATCAGACCCAGCGTTCGGATGGTGAGCTCAGTATTTGTGCCCTCGATGCGGCCTGCCGGCAATTCAACGTTCTCTCTCATGAGGGCATTCCTGACATCCATGGGAGTCATCTGGTAACCTGCCAGTTTCGCCGGATCCAGCCAGATTCGCATGGCATATCTCTTTTCACCCCAAATCATGACGGCACTCACACCTGAGATTGTCTGGAGCTGTTCCTTGAAGGTTAATTCTGCAAGTTCACTCAACTCCAACAATGAACGCTTCGGACTTTTAACCGCGATAGACATGATTGGACTGGCATCGGCATCCGCTTTTGACACAGTTGGAGGGTCACAGTCGCGGGGTAAAAACCGTTGTGCCTGTGAAACCTTGTCACGAACATCGTTGGCGGCGGTTTCCATATCAACCGACAACTGAAATTCGACAGTGATGTTACTGTTTCCCTGGCTGCTTCGGCTGGTCAGGGTACGGATACCCGGAATACCGTTGATGGATTGTTCAAGAGGCTCAGTAATCTGTGTTTCAATAACATCGGAGTTGGCACCGGGATAGGAGGTGTTGACCGAAATAATGGGTGGATCAACACTTGGAAATTCCCGCACACCCAGATATGACATACCGATCCCCCCGAAGAGAAGAATCACCAGGGAAAAAACGGTAGCTAAAACGGGTCGGCGTATACTGGTTGACGATAGACTCATAGTGCTGTGTTTACAATTTCTTGGTTAGTAACCAGGGTATCAAGCTGGACCGGCATATTGGAACGAAGCTGCAGGATGGCGGTTGTCAGCAATGTATCACCAAACTGAAGTCCTTCGATGATCTGTATCCTTGATTCTGTTCTTAGGCCGGTAGTTACCCGAACCTGTTCAGCCTTGCCATTTTTGTATATATAGACTTTTTCACCATCCATTTCGGGAATGATTGCTTCGGTGGGAATGGAAACAGCATTATCAATTTGTGACAGCAAAGCAATGACACTGGCATAACGTCCCGGCTTCAGTTCCTCATTCGTATTGGCGTACAGCGCCCTAACCGTAATGGTTCTGGTATCAATATTCACCTTAGGATCCACGGCATAGACCTTGGCATCAAAATTTTTATTAACCCCATCAATCACAAATGTGATGGGAAATCCAGGGGTAATTTCACCTGCATATCTTTCGGCAACAGAAAATTCTATCTTCAGTGGACTGATTTTCACCAGACGGACAATTTTGGTCTGTGTAGTGGCAAATGCCCCCTCACTGATCATTCGAAGTCCAACGATACCATCAAATGGTGCCCTGAGTTCAGTCTCGGCGATTCTGGCTTGTATCAGCATGATGTCAGCCTCCAGGGATTGGAGTTCGGTGGCAACCTGGTCATAACTTTCCCGGCTTATTGCATCCCTGTCGAGAAGCTGCCGCTGCCTGAATTCCCTCTCTTCAGTCAATTTCTTTTGAGCCTGAAGTTTTAGAAGTTGTGCTTGCAGGGGCCTATCATTAATCTTGGCCAAAAGGTCTCCCTTTTTGACCCGGGTCCCTTCAGAAAAAAAGATTCCTACGACTTTCCCTGAAGTTTCAAACGAAAGTTCAACTTCTTCATCAGGAAGCAATGATCCGGTACTTTTATACAACTCATTCATTGTTGTGGGAACCACCACGTAGCCACTGGCCAGCAAAATCTGCTGTCCGCCACCGCGCATTCCCGGACCACCCATTGGGCCACCAGCCTGACCGCCTGACGAAAACAGGTTTTTAATTTTGGGGAAGAAAATGATTCCTGCAACCACAAGCACCAGAACTATCGTTATAGATGTCCTGAATATTTTTTTTCCAGATGATGACATTGAATTGTTTTATATTAATAACGTTCAATTTTTACAACTTGTTTTGGACTACAATATTCATAAAAAGTTAAATGCAGTCTTTTTGTTTTTCAAGAAAGAAATTGG
>DIFU01000042.1:24451-44988 GCA_002419285.1 Prolixibacteraceae bacterium UBA5740
TTTCCATGTTACCCTCGGGATCATTGAAGATCAATGTTTCTGAAATCATTCAGGCTTATCCTTTCTTGAAACAAATTAGGCGGTAAATATACAGCAATATTAAAAACACAGGAAATATATATCCCTGTCAGGTTATATATTCCTGTGTTCCCAATTAACAAGCAAGATTAGAAAAAGCTGGATCTAAAGCAATATCCGGGCTTCCCTGTCAGGATCATTTTTAAGTTCACAGTTATCGTTCAGGATCATGGTTTCCCCATTCGCTGTCGAATATTTATTCCATTGCGGCAATCCTCCCCCATTGGGATCGCCAGTCCGCATAAATTGCAACAGGGCACCGCTCATGTTTTCAGATAGTTGCCTGGGTCTGATTCCGCCTCCCGTATGGGTTAGCATCAGATCTGTGTTGGCAAACCAGAAACAGATATCCAGACAGTGGAACGCCCTCATCCTGCCGTTGAACAAGGGTGGCTCCCAACCAAACCAGGCAAGGTAGACCGGCGCTTTTTGCGTTGCCTTGGCATCAGCAGTGGCAATGACTCCTTTGCGGTTACTGCTGATCAGGGCAAGCAACTCGGCAGGCTTTGCATTCGGAAATACTTTTTGGTAGGCTTCCACAACCGTACCTGCCTTATCGCCCAAATTGCCACCACGCATGCCTCCCTTGGAAAGCATGTCAATTACACCTTCTTTGGTGATTTGCTCCAGTTCCGGATTGGTGCGGGTCATCGACCATTCATGGAAAGTTGTACAAATCATCATGGGAACATCTGATGAAAGACCATCAGCTTCGCTGTAAAATTTTCCCAAAGGAAGGTTGATGCCATCAGCTACGGGTCCGAATCCCCCCCGCATTCCCGGCGTGCCGATCTCGGCTGAAGCCTTCTGTAAAGCCTTGTTGGCAAGGTGGATATAATCTTCCCAGGGCATTTCCTGCAACTTATCTACCTCCGAATCCTGCAATCCAGCCTCTTGAAGAATATATTTCCCTAATTTGGAAGAATAATCTTGTGGTATGGCCTCGATGGTTGATCCGCTCAGGGGAACAGCCTTGTGAATCAAGCCCTGTGCTGCTGGCATGGCAGCCAAAACACATACTTTTGCTCCTCCACCCGATTGCCCCATAATGGTCACATTTCCGGGATCACCACCAAAGTTTTCGATGTTGTCGCGGACCCATTCCAGGGCAGCCACCATATCGAGGGCGCCTACATTGCCTGAGTGTTTGTACTTTTCTCCACCCACGCCCGACAAGTCACTAAAACCAATGGGGCCCAAACGGTGATTAATCGAAACAAACACGATGTCTCCCTTACGGCTCAAACTTTCACCATTGTAGCCATCCTGCTCGATTCCATTACCATTGGTATATCCGCCACCGTGCAACCATACCAGAACTGGCCGACGGGCATTATCGGTTGCAGGAGTCCAGATATTCAGCCGAAGGCAATCTTCACTGACATCATCATAATTCCAATGGTCAACAAACGAGGCCCATTGGTTGCCATACCTGTTATTCATGATCTGAGGTGCCGTGTTGCCCCACCAGACTGCAGGCCTCACATCATCCCATAATTCAGGCGGTTGCGGTGGCATAAACCTGTTTTTTCCAGAAGTGTCGGCACCATAGGGAATACCTCTGAACTGATAGATCCCTCTCAGCATAAAACCCTGGACTTTACCATATTTAGTAGTTGCGATGGCAATGTCATCCCCTACCATAAGAACCTGTGCGTCTGATCCGGAATCAGTGGCTGAAACCGGGGCCGAACAACCCGCAGCCGGTACAATCGAGGCCAAGCCTAATCCGGCAGCCCCCACACCCATAGTCTGGAAAAAGTCTCTTCTTGAAGCCATATTTATTGGTTTAATAGGTTTATATAAATATTTGATTCTCTTTATAATAAAACTAGTTATCAAAACTATTTAATTACATAAAGATTATTTAAAGAGCTTTGGAGCGAGTTCGGAAAGATAGATGCGCCATTCAGGCCAGGTGTGTCCGCCTTCCGATTCAAAATACTCATACTTAAACTGCTGTTCGTCGTATAATTTCCGGAGGTTGACCACTCCTTCATAAAGGAAATCCTGCTTCCCGCACCCAATCCAGTAGAGTTTCAGACCGCTGTTTTTCAATGCGGCAATCTGGCCCTTGTGTTTTTCCGGATCATAATTACCCATCCGGTTTCCGGTCATGAGGCCCATCGACATGACACCTATATACTTGAATAGCCCAGGATTATTATTGGTAATGGTCATGGTATGGCCACCCCCCATCGACAATCCGGCAATGGCACGATGGTCCGGGTCAGACTGCACCCGATAATTTTTCTCTATAAAAGGTATGACATCCTGAACCAGGCTCTCCTCAAATTTACCGGCTAAACTCATCCTGTCGGCAGGAGCTGCCATGACAGGTGCATCTCCGGGAGCTGCCGCTGCCCAGGCATTTCCGTTGGTCATCACAATTATCATTGGAATGGCTTTGCCTGTTGCGATCAGGTTATCCAAAATATAAGGAGTACGCCCCAGGGTAGTCCATGCATCTTCATCACCACCTGCTCCGTGAAGCAAATAGAGAACCGGGTATTTTTGGTTCCCTTCGGCATATCCGGGCGGGGTATAAACATACATTCGCCTGTCCATCTTTAACACTGGTGAAGTGTACCATACCTTGGAAAGGGTTCCATGCGGTACGTTATTGCTACTGTATAAATGCCCCCGTTCCCCGTGAACTATAAACATGCTTTCGTTTCGGGTTCCATCCCTTACTGTCAGGCCATTAGCCGGATCAAGGGTACGTACTCCATCCACCTGAAAAGAGTATGTATACATCTCAGAAGGAATGGGATCTATGGTAAGGCTCCATAATCCTGTATCATTACGGCTCATTTCGAGCGATGCACCCCATCCCTGCATCCAGCTTCCCGAAAGGGTTACCTGTTCTGCATGTCGGGCAAGTAACTGAAATTTGACAGAACCATCTTCATTTACAATTGGAGAAACAATACCGCGCTGTCCAAACTGGGCGGAAGAGGTGTGCATATTACAGGTTAAAACAACCAGTAATATTAACTTAATCCATAGGTTTAATTTTCTTTTCATAATTTGGTTTAATTATTGATTTATATTATTTTAAGACATCTAATTTAACTAATACACGAAATCACATTTCTTTGTTTTGACCTTTGAAACATCCGTTATGATCCATATTTTGCAAGGAGTTCCGTTTCAAAGAGCAACACTCTTTCCAAAAGAGCATATTAATCGGAATACCATTCTATCTGAAAATAAGTGGCGAATCAGGGTAATCTTTTCATCGACTGAAGTTTGATTGTATTTGTATATTTTGGTTTAACCATTGGGATAGAAAATGCAACCTGATTATAAGTTAATTCGAAATTAAGTAACCTCTACGACTGATTAAAAAGTTTACGACTCCATATGGGATTTTTTGTGAATCACTATTTACGGCATATTCCCTTGTATGGACAATATTCGCAGCGCTCCCTAAACTCTGTTTGACCGAACACTGTATTTTCAGAATAGATTTCGCTGATAATTGCCTTTATAGAAACACCTGATTCCTCGAATACTTCACTCATTTGAAGTGGTTGGTTGTTAATACGGATCACAGGATTAAATGACTCATCCCGTAGTTTCAGGATTGCATAAATGGTTGCTCCAATTTCAGAATGATGATACGATTCAGATTTCAGTATGTAACCATAAACCAGGGCCTGAAGAATTTCCTTTTTTATCTTTTTCTTTTGGTGAACAAATACTTCATCCAGGGTTTTACAAGACAAATCGGACGACATGAGGCTTCCCGTTTTATAATCAATTACCCTGATTACGCCGTCTGACTGATCCACCCGGTCGATCTTCCCTCCTATTTTTATATCCCTTTGCACACCATCGATTTCCACCGGCAAATTCTGGTACCACGATGATTCCAGTGAATGGATGGTGAGCGGTGCATTTTCCGAGTCTATCTCAACCATGTTACGCAAATAGGTCCGCAAGGTCGAAAATATCAGCAATGCCTTACCGTCGAGATCTATCGCAGAGGCATAATTTTCTTCTTTCCTGAAATATTCGGTGATGAATGCCCTCCTGATTGCATTTTCAATGGAAACCTTGTCCTGCTTCAGATCATCAAATGCTTTTCGGTCGAGCACCTTACCAATCAATGGGTTATACAAATTCTCAACGGCTTTGTGAAAAAGGTTTCCAAAAGTGCGCCGATCTATCTCCTCACTAATTTCATCCGGCTCTTCGAGCTGCAGGACATATTTGAAATAGAATTTGAGCCTGCATGTCAGGAACTGGATAATTGCGCTTGGTGAAAGTGCCTTCCCATCCCTGTTTTTTTGCAAAAGGAAATCAGAAATCTCCTTTCCTGAAGGCACGGAAATGGTTGACGCCGGCCGGCCTGAAAATGGATAATCAAGATTTCGCCTGCTTACCTGATGGGGTGAATGGAGCATCAGCTGGAAGGCATATCGGCTGAGTTCACCTCCTGTCGTTCCTTCCCTGATTGTATTCCAGGCTGCAGTAACATTGCTGGCGCGCTGTATCAGTCGATAGAAGTAATAAGAATACATGGCGTCCTGATCATCAATTCCGGGCAAACCAAATGCCTTCCGTATATTATAGGGAATCATTGATGGAGCAGTAAATGCCCTGGGCCAGGTCTCTTCATTCAGGCCAATAATGATCAGGTTCTCAAAATCAAGACACCGGGTTTCCAGAATTCCCATCACCTGGATACCTGAAAGCGGTTCGCCTTCAAATGGGACTGAAACCTGGCCAAGATACTGGTTTAACAGACGGAAAAAGATGGATGGAGTCAGAATGACTGACTCAGGAATAGCGGGATCCGCCATAACCATTTGAAGTTTGTCAATGGCCTCGTACATGTGAAATATAAGTTCACGAGACATCGTGTTCCCTTCATCATCTTCAAAACTGTGGTATAATCGATCCAGTATCAGCAAGAAATACCCCGGATATCCCGAAATGTCCTGCGGTAGGGTAAAAATGGCTTCATGAAGGGGTGAAAACTTCAATTCCTCAGAACTGATGTATATCTTATTTTCCATCGACCATTTTTTCATCTGCTCTTTGACCATTGCAGGTTCAGACCGGCCAAGCAACTGATGATTCAGGATATCAAAAACTGGCCTGTAATAGAAATTGACTGGCGTGCCTGCCTCAATCCTTGTATTTTGAAGGAGCGTCCTCAAGAGGGTAATTAAGCCCATCACTGAAGCATGCTTTAACGGAAATCCCATGGTTACATTCACACTTCCTGCAGAAGTGGGTATGGCTCCCAGAACCGGAAAAAGCAATGTCTCATCGGCCAGTACGATTGCCAGGTCATCAAACTTACTGATTTCACCCAGTTTTTTCTCATCAAAAAATGGAGGAATGACCTGCGACTGACCATAGGATGAAGGCACTGACACAATGCGAATATTTTTAGGACTGAGAAATGAAGTATGGTCAAACTTAAAATCTCCGGGAGGTGGAAACGCTGAAATGTTTTCCCGCAGGAATTTCCCGGCATCATTGATCCCGTTTTCATAGTAATACTGGTCATAATCCCAGAAAAACTCGGCTCTGTCCTGTTCAGTCAACCACCGGAACAATTTCTTTTCACATTCATTCAGTGCATTCAGGCCAATGACCAGGTATTTGCAGGCGGTCAGCTTCCGGGAGGTTTCACTCAGTCTCTCAACGCCATCCCTTATCACCATTCCTCCATATCCCAGTCCTAAAGAAGCCAGGCCTGACCTGAATTCTTCATACACCGGAATAAGGGAATCCCATAACGAAATAAACTCCTTTTCGTGTTTCTTCTCTTCCCAGTGCTTAACGCTTCCCCAAAATTGCATCAAGGCTTGTTTCTGGGAATCAGTCAGATAATCGAATCCTTGTTCGATCTCTTTCAGTTCAGCCAGGTTTCTGAACATGTCACGGGCATCCACCAGATATTTATCAGTGTCGTCAAAATCAGCCAGTAACATTTCACCCCAGAAATAAAAATCATCAAAAGTCTCATTCGAACCTGACTTTTTACGATAGGTGTCATAAAGATAGGATATGAGCCAAAGTCGGTCAGGCACCTGCATCCCCGAAAGGGATAATAACAATTCGTTTATGGTGGTGATCTCCGGTCCCAAAACCGGCCGCTTCAATAATTTCTGCAGATAGGCAGAAAAGAAAACTCCCGAACGACGGTTGGGAAAGACCAGGCATAAATTATGCAATTCAGCGTGATACTTTTCATAAATATATGAGGCACACGACTCTAGAAATCGTTGCATGACGAAACATTTTAGGTCGTAAGATAGTCATTCTGCGTTGCAATGTACGACTTACCTCCCATGAATATTTAACCTATAATTTATGAAACCGGGCCTGTCCTGTTCCCGGTATGTCAATGGAGTATTATATCTTTGAAATGGAATGTTCGGCCATTGCCTCACATTCATGAAGTAATGCCTTTGCGGCAGGCAATGCCTCATCAAAGCTGGTGAAGATATGTTCCCTTCCGATGAAGTCAGCAAGTCCGCTTTTTTCCAGAGCCTTGAATACATCAGGCTGGACACCCGACAGAACAACCTTTTTGTGATGGTGTTTCAGTTCACTCAGTGTCTCTTTGAAATTATGTATGCCTGTGGCATCAATAAAAGGAACATGCCGCATGCGAATGATCATTACCTGGGTGTGCGATTTGAAATTTTTCAGCACTTCCTGGTATTTCTTGGCCGCTGCAAAAAAGAATGGTCCGCTGATTTCATAAATTTCAATGCAGCCTGGCACATCGCTGTAGTTGTCGAGAAGGTCAGTTTCAATATCTACGGGAATGATATTGCTTCCTTTTGACATCCTTTCCATGAACAAAAATGCAGCAAGGACAACCCCGATCTGAATTGCCACGGTAAGGTCAACCAACACAGTCAGTATGAAGGTGGTCAGGAGAATAAAAATGTCATACCGTGAGCCTTTCAAAATGGATACAAATGATCTCCATTCGCTCATGTTGTAAGCTACAACAATCAGGATACCGGCCAGACAGGCCATGGGGATCATTTTGGCCCACTGGCCAAAAAAGAGCATGATCAAAAGCAGCGTAAACGCATGAATAATTCCGGCAATTGGAGTCCTGCCCCCATTCCTGACATTGGTGGCAGTCCGGGCAATCGCTCCAGTAGCAGGAATACCGCCAAACAAGGGTGTCACCACATTGGCAACTCCCTGTGCAATGAGCTCGGTATTGGAGCGGTGGTTACCCCCAATCATTCCATCTGACACCACGGCTGAAAGCAATGACTCAATTGCTCCCAATAGCGCAATGGTAAATGCTGGTTGTACATATTCTGTCAAATTGCTCCAGTCGATGACTGGAAGGTCGAAGGAAAAGTTGCCTTTTATCTCGCCAAAAACGGTTTCTATGGTACTTACCGGCATCCCGGTAATGGCAACAACGGCAGTAACCAGTACTATGGCAAAAAATGATCCCGGAATCTTTTTAACCACATGTTTTGACAACAAGGTTATCAGGATGGTAGCCACCGTAATGCCAACTGCATATATGTTTACGGAACTAATGGCTCCGGCATATGCATGCCATTTTTGAAGAAATTCGGAAGGGACTGATTCAAGCTCCAAACCAAAAGCATCTTTCATCTGGGTCGAAAAAATCACAAGCGCAATTCCGCTGGTGAAGCCAACAATAAGTGAATGCGGAATATATTTCAATACTGAACCCAGCCTCAGCAAACCGAAAGCAATCAGGAATACACCTGCCATGATTGTCGAAATCAGCAACCCATCAAGCCCATACTGAGTAACGATCCCAAAAACTATCACAATAAAAGCACCTGTCGGACCTCCAATCTGTACGCGGCTGCCTCCAATGGCTGATATAATAAAACCAGCGATTACGGCCGTAATCAGGCCCTTTTCGGGCGATACCCCGGAGGCGACTGCAAAGGCAATTGCCAGAGGAAGTGCAACAATACCAACAATGATGCCTGCAAACAAATCTTTCTGAAATTGCTTGCCAGAATAACCGGTCTTGAGAACACTTACCAGTTTGGGATAAAACAATCTGCTCATTTCCTTTATTTTCAAAAACAGGCCACGAAATTAGGCAATCCCCGACCCCGTTGTTCTCCATATGAGAATTTTCATTCCAATATTAACCCAATCTAATGTCAGGGACCTTTAAAGTGACTTCCGGCCGACAAAACTAAACGGGGTTCTTATCTGCCTGAATTCCCTTGTCAGGATCATCTGGGCGATAAGTCTTCCTATCTCGTCGTGGTTGGTTGAGATAGTGGTTATTCCATCCTCCAGAATTTCCTTTACCGGATTATCGTTGTACGCTACAACCCCGATGTCCCTTCCCAACTTCCATCCCTTTTGCCTGACCATTTTAATAAATGAATAAAGATCATCATCCGAAACCACAATATAGGCTTCGTTGATCTTCAGTGCCGACTCCTCCAGATTGTCCTGGATGGTATGTTCGAAATGGTTTATCTGGCAGAAAATCTGAAACCCACGTGGAATTCGGCGCGAATAGAACTGATCAGGTGGAAAGATAAGGTGCAGACGATGGTATTTTTTCAATAGAGGCAGTCCGCTGGTTAATGCCGATTGAATATCGTTCTCAAATTCTTGGTATACAACCGGATATTGTTTTAAATCTTCAGGAAACCGATCTGCAATGATGACCTTTCCTGCCGGTATTCGTTTTATGATTGATCCGTAATCGACATTCTCAACCCTGAAATGGGGCAAAATGACGAAGAAATCAAAATTATTCAGGTTGTTATTGATGATTTTCTCAAATTCCGCCAGTTCGTGGTTGTAAATAAATACATCAATACTGGCTTTGGTTCCCAAAGAATGGACCATGGAATAATAAATGCTCCTTTTATAATTGCTCAATTTGTTGAAGATCAAGGCTACCCTGATTTTTCGGTAAGCATTAGTCTGGTTAACGTAGTATCCTTTACCTCTCACAGACTGGAGCACCCCCATTTTCCTCAGGCAAACATATGCCTTTTCAACGGTGTCGCGACTCAAAAGCAGTTCCTCACTGGTTTCGTTTATGGATGGAACCCTCTGCCCCTGTTTAAAGATCCCCGATTCGATATCACGAATGATCAGTTCGACCACCTGCTTGTACTTCGGTACATCTGAATCCGGGTTTATCCTTTCGCTGGGCTCCATATTGCTAAGAATTGCATTGTTATATGCGAAGATGATAAAAGAAACAGTGTGTACAAAATTATTCCATGAATTTCAGGAACATATCTTTTACTTCAATTCGGGAAGTGTGATCTTGCTTGCTTTGTAGTGATGAAAATTGGTCTTACTTTTACACCTGCCAGGTTTCCCCTTGAAGTCGCTGATTATTTCACCCAAAAATTTGTACAATGAAGATCCTTAATTGCATCATGTCTGGTTCACTGGTCCTAATAATGCTCTCATGTGGCAGCAGAACGCGCCAAGGAAGCGACAATTCAGCCGTCACAAACATGACTGAAGCTGCAACCGGCACAGCCCAGAATGCCATGGACCATCCGGGGAAAAAAGTTTACGACAATTACTGCAAGGCCTGTCATATGAGCGATGGCAAAGGCCTGAAAGGAATGCATCCCCCGCTGATAAAAAATACCACAGTTAACGGCAAGGCCAATAAGCTGATCGATATTACCCTGAACGGAATGATAGGAAAAGTAACGATTGATGGTGTTGAATACAATGGCATCATGCCTCCTCACAATCATTTGACCGACAAGCAAATTGCCGATGTGTTAACTTATGTAAGGAAGAATTTCGGCAATGATTCAGGAGAGATCACGGTCGATCAGGTAAGGAAACTGAGATAATTTCAACAGTAGTCCGCCGGTTTTTACTCCGACCCTCTTCCGTGATGTTATCACTTATGGGCTTACTCATCCCATAACCCCTGGCTGTTAGCCTATCTCTCTGGATTCCCTTTTCCACAAGGAATTCCATCACAGATCTCGCCCTACTTTCCGAAAGGGCAATGTTATAGTCTTCACCGCCTGTATTATCGGTATGGCCCTGCAGCTCGACATTCAGTGCTGGATTTTCAGAAAGGAAACGGTATAGCTGAAGCAGCTCAGGTATCGATTCAGGAAGGATGTCATCACCGTCGGTTGGAAAGAACACGTTATACAGGTGGGTCTGAGAACCGGATTTAAGTGGAATCAATTCAATTTTTCGCGATACTGGTTCGGCATCAAATAGTAACGATTCTACGAAAAAATGTTCACTGTAAAACAGGAATCCGGGTTCGCTCACATGGAAGGCATAATGCCTGTCGGCAGGCAGGGCAATGGTAAACGAACCATCTTCTGCTGCAGGAATAACCGAATTGTAGGTCTGACTGGAATCAAGTGCTGTTAATCGTACCATCGCCTGAACCGGATCTCCTGTCACTGCTTCCACCACAAGCCCTTTGATGTAGGTCACAGGTTCAGGCCTGACCGAATTGTCCAGTTCAAATGAATAGAGATCCATTCCCTTTCCTGATTCACGCCCGGAAGCCATAAAGGCGACCTTGCCGCTCCTTTCTATGACGAGTCCCTGTTCATTGCCATGTGTGTTGACTGGATAACCAAGGTTGTTGGGATGTGTCCAGGTGCCGTCAGCCTTCTGGGCTGAATGAAAAATATCGTAACCGCCCATTCCAGGCCACTCATCCGAGCTAAAATACAAATCCTTCCCATTGAAGTGAATAAACGGGGATATCTCATCACCACGCGTATTGACCGAATCCCCCAGGTTCACTGGATTTTCCCATAGGGGAATTCCTTCCGGACTCCAACCCAGAAGTCTTGACCTCCAGATATCTTTCAGCCCAAATCCTCCTGGACGGTTGCTGCTGAAATAGAGTACATCACCATATGCCGAAATGGATGGCTGCCCTTCCCATCCTTGGGTATTGATGGCACTACCTGCATTCATGGGTGGAGTCCAGTTATCCCGATGCCACCTTGAGAAGTATATATCACAACTTCCATAACCTCCCATCGAATTGCAAAGTGTAAAAAACAGGAGTTTTCCATCCGCCGAAACCGTCTGGGCCCCTTCGTTCAATTCCGTATTGAGATCAATCAGAGGTTGAGCCTTTCCCCAACCATCATTTGTATTTTTTGATATATAAAAGTCCTCTTGTCGATATCCCGAACTTTGAACCCGGGGAACCAGGCGCGTAAAGATAAGCGTCTGCCCGTCAATGGTCAGAGATGGCCAGTATTCGTCCCATTCGGTATTGACCATGTTGCCAAGGTTTTCTGGTTTAAAATCAACTGGATTATTCACCGCTTCCATGCCAAATGCCGCCTTATTCCTGATCTCCTCAGCTTTTCCCTTTAAGGATGCCGAAGGTTTACCCGCAAGATATTGATTCACGGCATCATAAGCCTCGGCATACCTGCCACTTTTCAGAAGTGCATCTGCCAACCTGTAACTGATAAGTAAAGGTGCCATTTCATTTTGTGAAGCAGACCGGAGCCAGTGAATCTCGTCGGCCAAAAGTCCCCTATCTTTAGAAATTTCGGCCAAAAGCAACATAACATCCACGTCCGAGGGATTCTTCTCCAGTAACTTCTTACATAATCCTGTGGCCTTCTCGTAATCCCTTTGCTCATAAGCCTGCAACGCCGCCTCAAATTGGCGTGACACGGAATTGTTCCTCTGTCCGGCTGCTTCCGGAGCAAGAAAAATACAGGTTATAAACAAAACAATCCTGAGAACCATGAGCATCCTATGTTTCACAACATTTTTCAAACGAATAGCTATAGGAAATATTGAAAATTTTCACTTAAATTGCACTAAAATAAAGAATTGAACCTACCAAAGTTTGATTTGTTTTTATTTTAATTTCTTTTGGATTATTGTTTGACAGAAAGTAGACTATAAGAAGACTCATTTTAAACTTATTTTCAAATTTTTCTAAATACAAGATGAAACGGGATTTTTCCAAGCAAGGACATCGTGAAAAAATCGACAAGGTTGAAAGAAGAGCTACTCACTCAGGTACTGTAAAAAAAGAAAAAAGCACCAAAAGGAGACTCTCAATTTACGATGAGTTTGAAGAAGACGACATGGAAGACTTCGACCCCAGGCCACTGAAAGACCTGAAAGCCAGAAGGTAGTGACCAATTAACAATCCATTTGGTCAAGTATGTAACTTAACCTCTGCAAAATGTCACTAATCTAAAAATGCTTCCTTTCCGGGATACCGGTATTTTTCCCTGGCAACGGTTTCGGGAAAAATAAAATAAGTCACTTCCCCGGTGGCGTATTCTACTCCTGCCTCATCCTGTATAGAACAGGCAAGGGTAAGAAGTCTCTTTTTACTTATCGGTGAGTGAGCCCGCACCAAAATCTTTCGTGCATTCACAGGTAAGGGTTTCTTATATCTGATATTCAGGTCAGAAGTCACGCCCGAGGTCCCCAGCACTGCAAAAATGTACCAGCTGGCCACTTCATCGATCAGCGTGGCTTGTATTCCACCATGAACAATCCCTTTCCAACCCTCAAAACGGGAGTCAGGTTCCCAAATAGCAATGACTTCGTCGTCGTTTTTCCAGAATTGAAGATGCAGGCCATGAAGATTGTCGGGAGAACATCCAAAACAATGGTAATCTTCCTGCCGGCTACCGGCAAACGGATTCCTGATCTTTCTCATGGCCTGCATAGTTTGATGAATTAATTATTTCCCAATATCAAGGGAAGGCCATCCTTTCCGCTACCAACCACAACCACTTTTGTATTCGGCGATTGCGCAAGTTTCAGTGTGGCGTCAATACCCTTTTGCTTGAGGATATTTTCGGTAATACTGGCACTGATGATTTTATTGTAATCGGCTATACCCTGTGCTTCGATTCGCATTCTTTCAGCTTCTGATGATTCCCGGGTAAGCCTGAACTCATAAGCCAATGCCTCCTGTTCCTGGGTAAGCTTACTTTCAATGGCTGATTTTATCTGTGTTGGCAGATTAATTGAACGGATCAGCAAGGCTCGCATATCGATGTAGTTTTTACCAAGCGTTTTCTTGGTCTCTTCAATGATAGACCCTTCTACTTCCTGTCTTTTGGTAGAATAAATCTCTTCAGCCGTGTATCTACCTGCAACCTGTCTGACAGTTGACCTCACTTCGGGAACGACCAAGACGTTTACGTAGTTGATTCCAAAACGTTCATGCAAAGCCGGGATCCCGTTGAACAGAGGATTAAAACGGACAGTTACATCAACATTGACCGAAAGTCCGTTTTTGTCAAGGAGATCCATGGTCTCCTCCCTTTGCTGCTCCCTGACATTATATACATACATCTTATTCCAGGGTGCAACAATGTGAAATCCTTCACCAAAAATATTCTCACGGTCCAAACCGCTTGTATAAGGTCTGAATATGACGCCCCGCTCACCAGCATCAATGATCATGAACATTCGGCTTCCGAACAACAGTATGACAATCAGGGCCGAGACGGCAATAACCAGATAGGTGGTTTTAATGTTAAAATTCATATTTCTTTATTTTAATTAGTGACATACAAAAGTAAATGAATTTGGGAAATCCGGAGGTTATTAACGTTCAAAACCAGGAGTAGATCATTAAGTGTTAATAAATAACATCCTAACTAATTGGTTTTTAAGCATTCTTTAAATATTTTTGATCGTCATACCAGATACGTTGTTATGATCAAAAACTCAGAACTTATCCTAAACAGGGATGGAACCATTTTTCATCTTCACCTGAAACCCGAGCAAATCGCGGATACCATTATCCTTGTTGGTGATCCCGGCAGGGCTGAAACCATTTCTTCAATGTTCGACATGGTGGAAATGACCGTCAGGAACCGCGAGTTCCTGACCACCACTGGAACCTATAATAATCAGCGACTTACAGTCTTGTCTACAGGGATCGGTACCGATAACATAGATATCGTAATCAACGAACTGGATGCACTGGCCAATATTGATCTCCTGACAAGGGAAGTAAAGCCAGAAAAAAGATCGCTCAGGTTTGTAAGGGTTGGCACCTCAGGTAGTCTTCAAGCTGACATTTGCGTGAATTCGTGGGTTGTAAGCCGCAAATCCATTGGATTCGACGGTATGATCACCTTTTATGACGATCGCCAGGCTGTGTGTGATATGGAATTTGAAAAGGCTTTCCGGATTTTCACTGGTTGGCACGATGATTTACCCACTCCCTATGTCGTCGATGCATCTGACAAATTGCTTTCACTGTTTTCTGAGATTAAGTTCGTCAATGGGGTGAATATTTCGGCACCCGGATTTTATGGCCCCCAGGGTAGAGTCCTCAGGCTTCCCCTTGCTGTGCCCGACTTGAATGATAAACTGGAAGACTTTACATACGGCGACCTGCGTATCACCAATTATGAGATGGAAAGTTCAGCCATATACGGACTCTCCCGGATGCTGGGACATGAAGCGCTCACGATCTGCCTCATTATTGCCAACAGGGTAACCAGGGAGGCCAATGAAAACTATCACTCCGAAATGAAAAAACTGATTCGGGTGGTTCTGGATAAACTAACGGCCTGAAATGAAAAATTCTGACAAAATCAGTAAAACCCAAGCCCTCCTCCTACTGCTCGACGACCCCGACGAAATGGTCCACGAAGCTGTAGCAGCCGAACTTATCAAGGAGTCGCCACGGATTATTCCAAAACTGGAAATAATCTGGGAAAATACCTGTGATGATAGCTGTCAGAACAGAATTGAAATTCTAATCCAAAGATTACATTTCAAGGAAAATTACAAAAAACTCAGACTATGGTCGAGACAACAGGATCCTGACTTGTTCGAGGGTTTTGTCCTCACCAGCAAATATCATTACCCTGACCTGATTACCGACCGGATCGAACGCAAAATAGAGGAGATCAGACGTAAGGTATGGGTTGAACTGAATAACTCTCTCACATCACTCGAGAAAATTACCGTACTGAACCATGTGTTCTTTAATGACTTCGGTTTTTCCGTTGATAACGAGAATTTTTATTCCCCAAGAAATTGCTTTATCAACCAGATCCTTGAAACAGGCAAAGGGAACCCGGTTTCCATGGCATTGCTTTACACCATTGTTGCCAACCGTCTGGATTTGCCTGTCAGGTTTATTGATATCCCCAAAACTCCACTTCTGGCGTATGTTGACAGGAAAATAGCGGCAAAAGTGCACCCCAAAGGAGTAGAAACGGATGTCTTGTTTTATATCAATGCCGCCAACAAGGGGTCAATTACCGGGCGCAGGGAACTTGAGTACCAAATGAAGAAAGCAGGATTGGAACCATCGGTCCGATTCTTTGAGGCAAGCTCGTCAAGGACTTTCCTTACCCGCCTTCTCGAAGTTACCGAGAAATCATACGAACTGAATGGATTCAGGGAAAAGACAGCCGACATCCACCAGATGATCTGCGTCCTGAACCATAAATAAAAACCGCCCCGGGAAACTCCCGAAGCGGTTATCTTAATCAATATTCTTTCTTTTTATTTGGCGTAATTCACTGCCCTGGTCTCACGAATAACCGTGATCTTAATCTGTCCCGGATAAGTCATCTCATCCTGAATTCGTTTTGCGATATCGTACGACAGCTGTTCCGACTCCTGATCGTTCATTTTGTCGCTTCCCACAATTACCCTCAGTTCACGACCTGCCTGGATGGCATAGGTCTTCATTACTCCCGGATAAGACAATGCAAGATCTTCGAGATCTTTCAGACGCTTAATGTAGGATTCAACCACTTCCCTGCGGGCACCTGGACGGGCACCTGAAATGGCGTCACAAACCTGGACAATGGGAGCCAGTAAAGTCTGCATTTCCACTTCATCATGGTGCGATCCGATCGCATTGCAGATTTCAGGCTTCTCTTTATACTTTTCAGCGAGCTTCATACCCAGAACGGCATGTGGTAATTCCGGCTCATCGTCCGGCACTTTTCCGATGTCATGCAACAATCCGGCACGTTTTGCTTTCTTGGGGTTTAATCCAAGCTCCGATGCCATAATTGCACAGAGATTGGCGACCTCACGGCTGTGCTGAAGCAGGTTCTGGCCATAAGATGAGCGGTATTTCATTTTACCGATAAGCCTGATCAGTTCGGGATGCAACCCATGGATTCCCAAGTCAATGGCAGTCCGTTTACCTGTTTCGATCACTTCTTCCTCAACTTGCTTCTGTACTTTCTGGACCACCTCCTCGATACGCGCCGGATGAATACGGCCATCAGTTACGAGTTGATGCAAGGCCAGTCGAGCAATTTCACGTCGGACAGGGTCAAAGGCCGAAAGTACAATTGCCTCAGGAGTATCATCAACTATGATTTCAACGCCTGTAGCAGCTTCCAGTGCCCGAATGTTCCGACCTTCACGACCGATAATACGCCCTTTGATTTCGTCACTTTCAATGTGGAATGTGGTTACCGCATTCTCTATGGCCGTTTCAGTTGCAACCCTTTGTATCGTTTTGACGACAACCTTTTTGGCTTCCTTGGAGGCCGTCTGTTTGGCCTCTTCCATAATTTCATTGATGTATGACATCGCTTCTGTTTTGGCTTCTTCCTTCAGCGACTCCACCATTTGGGCTTTTGCGTCTTCAGCCGACATTCCAGAGACTTGTTCCAGCATGTCAAGCTGCTGGCGATGGAGTTTTTCCAACTCTTCCGACTTCTGCTCAACAACAGCCATCTGGGCGGTCAGGTTTTCTCGTAAAATCTCAACTTCTCTTTTCTCGGTCTCAAAATTCTTAATCTCTCTCTGGAATTCATTCCTCTTCTGCTGAAACACAGCTTCCTGCTGTTTCGTGCGGTTTTCTAAAGCAACCACTTTCTGGTTCCTTTCGTTCACTTGCTTTTCGTGTTCACTTTTCAGTTGCAGAAATTTCTCCTTCGCCTGAAGCATCTTATCCTTCTTGATAACTTCTCCTTCAGCTTCGGCTTCGCGGACAATTTTCCGTTTTCTTGCTTTCAGTGCCTTATCCCACATAAAGTAGGATAAAGTGCCTCCACCAAGGAAACCGGCTACTACTCCTATGATAACTTCAACCATATACATACTAATTTTAGTTTGTTAATATAAATAAAAAACCTGCGTTTTCTCCAGATTCAGTTCCCAAAGGAAACTGAAAACGTAAAAATGCAGGTCCGATAAATCCTAATTTTATAAAATGACTATCTGGCAGCCAGAAAGTCATCAATATCATCCATTATATCCTTGATCTCACCAGTGAGTGATGCATTTCCGGCATTTTCCCTGACCACCATGCTTGCGTATACAAATTGAAAAGCCGCCATGGCGAATATGTCCTGTATGTCCTTGTCCGGATAGTTGGATTTGAAGGCAGAAAGCACTTCATTAAGCTTTTTCGCTGCTTCTCTGTACCTCGCTTCATCTTTCCGGCTGACAACCAAGGGATAAATCCGGTTATCTATTTTGATATTTATAGAAAGCGTATCACTCATTTGTTAGTCATTACTCGTTCAGCAATGCCACACATTTATCGATTTCCCGCACTATTCTTGAAATCTTCTGCCTGACCGCCCGGTTATCGCCATAACCGCTTTGCAATGCTTTGGCCAACTTCAGATTTTCATATTTCTTAGTCACAACTGCCAATTCCTCTTCCAAAACTGTAACCCTCTGCTTTAGTCCTGCAATTTCATCAGTCAACTGGGAATTTCGATGGTTAACCCTGTTGATTTCACTGAACAAAAGCTGAACACGGTCTCTCAGTTCTTTCACCAGCAATTGGCTGTCATCACTCATTTTAGCTTCATTTACCCAGCAAAATTAATATTTTTAGCATATCTCAGGCCACCCTTTGGGCCGTTTGGCAAATTAATTCTGCACAAACCAATTATATTTGCCCTTTTCATTGTCAGATTTATGCAAATTATCAATAAGAACATTTATTTTCTTCTTTTTGTTTTTCTCAGCCTGAAGATTTCGGCTCAAAGCGAATCATTCTCTTACCCGGTAAAAATCCCGGTCTTCCTCAGTGCAAACTTCTGTGAGTTAAGACCTAACCATTTTCATGGCGGTATCGACATCAAGACTGAGCAACGGATTGGTGTACCAATGTATGCCGCGATGGAGGGTTTCATCTACCGTATTGTAGTATCCCCCGGTGGCTACGGGAATGCGTTGTATATTGAGCATCCCAATGGAAAAAGTACGGTTTATGGACATCTCGACCGATTCAGGGACGATATCCAGGCCTATGTCAAAGAAGAACAGTACCGGCAAAAATCTTTTGCGGTCGACCTGTCGCCTGACAAAGAGCAATTCAGGATTGAAAAGGAAGAATTGATCGCCTTCGGCGGGAACTCAGGAAGTTCGGGAGGGCCTCATCTACATTTTGAAATCAGGGACACTCCTACCCAGGATGCCTTGAATCCTCTCGCATTCTATCCGGATATCCGGGATAATATCCCGCCCCGCATTTACTCAGTATTGGTATATCCTTTATCGGAAACAGGCCATGTTAATTTCGCTTCTTTTCCCCAAAAGTACCAGGTGGCAGGTAGCGGAAATAGCTTCTCCCTGGCAAAATCCCCTCAAATTGAAGTGTACGGAAAAATTGGAATTGCCGTCAATACCAACGATTTTTACGACGGAAGCCATAATCCCTGTGGTATCTATTCGGCCGAGCTAAAGGTGGATGATAACCTGATCTTTGCTTTTACCTTCGACAGGATGCCTTTTAGTGATACCCGTTACATGAACAGTCATATCGATTATTCTGAATCGGTTGACAGGGGTACCCGGATACATCGCATGTGGCAACTGCCCGGTAATCAGCTGAAAATTTACAGGAAGGATCTTACAAACGGTATTTTTGATGTTGAGGACGGGCAAAACCGCAAGGTTGAACTTGTCCTCAGTGACCTGGCAGGGAATACATCCACTGTCCGATTCACGCTGAAGGGAAGCTTCAGGGAAATTCGCAAACCGGAAATGGCAAACTCCCGTTTCTTTCCCTATGACGAAGAGAATTTCCTGGTTACACCCGATCTGGAATTCTTTGCGCCAAAGGGAGCATTTTACGACGATTTCTATTTTCGTTACGACTCCTTGCCACGTGCGACCACTACCTATTCGGCTCTCCATCAAATTCACAATGATGGCACTCCGGTCCATGATGCTGTGACACTTAGGATCAAAACAACCGGGCTACCCGAACATTTGATAGGCAAAGCCTTTATTGCAAAGATCAGTGTGAATGGCTACAGGTCGTATTCAGGGGGCAAATACAGCGACGGATGGTTTACCACTGAAACCAGAACCCTGGGCAGGTATGCCGTCGTTGCCGATACCATCCCTCCTGTCATTAACTCTTTGAGCTTAAAAAACAATGCCTTGACCGAATCAAATCGTATCAGGTTTACCATTTCCGATAATCTCGCCGGGATAAAATCTTACGAAGGAACCATCAACGGAGAATGGGCCCTGTTTGAATATGACGCAAAAAACCGCCTGCTGGTCTATCGATTTGACCCTGCCAGACTAACTCTTGGCAAAAGGCACCAGCTGGTGCTGCAGGTGACTGACAATGCTGGAAACATCGCAACTTATGAAGCCAATTTCTGGAAATAACGAAGTCTACAATATTACCGGTGTAATGTCGGGCACCTCGATGGATGGGCTTGACATCGCCGCCTGCGAATTTACCAGGAAAGACCAAGGATGGCGCTTCAGAATAATTGCTGCCGAAACCGTGGGCTATCCCGAAGATCTGGCAGCAAAACTCGACAAATCCTTCAGCATGGAGCCGACAGATCTTGTCAGACTTGACAGGCAATATGGCGACTTCATCGGACAGAAAGTTGCAGGTTTCCACCACAAACACGTTTTTCATCCTGAGCTGATTGCATCCCATGGCCATACGGTATTTCACAGACCAAATGAAGGTTATACCTTTCAAATTGGTCATGGCGCCAACATTGCAGCCCAAAGTGGTGTACCGGTGGCATTTGACTTTCGTTCATCCGACGTAGCATACGGAGGTGAAGGTGCCCCCCTTGTCCCATTTGGCGACCATCATCTTTTTGGAAGCTATGATTATTGCCTGAACCTTGGTGGTTTTACCAACATCTCTTTCGATGTACAGGGTACCCGAATGGCTGGGGATATTTGTCCGCTGAACATCGTTACCAACCGCATTGCACGAATGATGGGTCTTCCATACGATCCTGACGGTGAAAACGGGAAAAAAGGCCAGATCCTGTATAAGCTGCTTGATGAACTAAACCAACTCAGTTTTTACACACAACCCATTCCCCGATCACTGGGCAGGGAATTCATTGAGGAAGTCATCTGGCCTTTGTTGACGAATTATGCCTCTCAGCCCGAAAATCTTCTGTGTACCTGATACGAACATGCAGCCATGCAAATTGGCCTCTTCTTAAAAGGGGATGGCAATGTACTGGTGACCGGTGGCGGTGCCTACAACAGTTTTT
>DIFU01000138.1 GCA_002419285.1 Prolixibacteraceae bacterium UBA5740
ATATAATTTTTCACGCAGTTCACGGTTCTCGGCAAACTGGAGGAAGGGAAGCATACTTGGCTTATCCAGAGTAAACACCCATTTACCTTCCATGCTGTCCTTTTTGGCCTGTTCGGCTGCCCTGACGATAACATCCTGGGGAAGACCTTTAAGATCAGCCTCGCTATCAACAACCAGACGGAAGTTGCGATTGGTTTCAGCCAGAACGTTTTCAGAGAATTTTATCTGGAGTTTTGACAATTCTTCATTAAGTGTCCTCAGTTTAGTCTGATCTTCTTCGGAAAGGTTTGCACCATTCCGTTCAAAATCTTGGAAATACTTCTCAACCAATCTCAATTGTTGTTCATCAAGGCCCAGGTCGTTTCTTTTCTCGTAAACTGCTTTTATGCGCTGGAAGAGAACTGGGTTAAGCATGATGTTGTCGCGGTGACGGGTCTGCTTGGGTGAAATTTCACGGGCCAGTGCCTGCATTTCATCGTTGGTGACCGAAGAATTCAAAGGACCGAAGACAGAGTTGACCTTTGAAAGCAATTCTCCTGAATTGTCAAATGCAAGGATGGTGTTTTCAAAAGTCGGTTCATCCTGATTTTCAACGATAGCCTTGATTTCAGCCTCCTGTTGGAGAATCCCTTCGTCGATCGCCGGCATAAAATGCTCCAGTTTTATCTGTTCGAATGGGGGAACCTGAAAAGGAGTGGTATACTCCGTGAAAAATGGATTTTCAGAATCAGTGGCAGTGGATTTGCCTTGATTTTGACAGGACGAAACAGCGATGCCTGCCAAAAGTAGAAGGATAATGGTGGTATTCTTCATAATCTATTGTTAAAGAATTAATTTTGTTTGCGAAAATACAATAATTCAGCTGATTTCTAAAACGTAACAAATCAACCTGACCATGAAAAATCTGAAAATCGCGACAGCGCAATTCGAGAATCGGAGTGGTGATAAGGAATATAACCTTTCTGTCATGGAGCAAATTGCAGGAGCTGCCGCTGCTGAAGGCGCCAAAGCCATTGCTTTTCACGAATGTTCTGTAACCGGATATACCTTCGCGCGGCATTTATCGAAGGAGCAGATGCTGGAACTTTCTGAACCAATCCCGGGAGGGGCCAGTCTGGAAAGGTTAAGGCAGATTGCTGAGAAACATGATATTGCAGTATTGGCAGGACTTTTTGAAAAGGATGATGACGAAAAGTTGTACAAGGCTTATGTCTGTATCGACAAAAATGGACTGGTTGCACGCTACCGGAAGCTTCATCCTTTTATCAATCCTTACCTGTCTCCAGGAAATGAGTATTGTGTTTTTGACCTGTATGGATGGAAGTGTGGTATTCTTATCTGTTACGACAACAATGTAGTGGAAAATGTCCGCGCCACGGCATTACTTGGTGCCCAGGTAATATTCATGCCACATGTCACCATGTGTACGCCGTCGCCCAGACCTGGTGCCGGGTTTGTGGATCCTGTCCTATGGGAAAACCGGGTGAATGATCCAACTTCACTTCGATTGGAGTTCGATGGCCCCAAAGGCCGTATGTGGCTGATGAAGTGGCTTCCTTCGAGAGCTTGGGATAACGGTATTTATGTGGTCTTTTCCAATCCCATAGGTATGGATGATGATCAGCTTAAAAACGGATGTTCCATGATTATAGATCCTCATGGGGATATTTTGGCAGAATGCCGGAAACTTGACAATGATTTTGTGACGGCCACCCTGGTGCCTGAAAAGCTTACACAGGCTGGCGGGCATCGTTATACCAAAGCCCGGCGCCCCGAATTATACCGTGATATCATTGGCCAACCTAATGTGTCTGAGCAAAAGGTCGTCTGGTTGCATAAGCAGGGCGAGTAAATATTGCAGGGAATGAAGGCTATTTCAGTGTGACTCCTTTGGCTGACCACCAGTAGAAGGTTTTCATTTTAAGCCGGCCAGCCACCACTGCAGGGTCGTCACGTTCCATCATCTCGGCTTCCTCAATGGTTTCAAGATCAAAGATCAGAAGGCCACGATAAGGATCTCCCTTTTCAAAGGGACCAGCCATGATCAGCTTACCTGAATTTGCCATTTTATTGAGGTGATCCATATGTCCCGCCTGGATTTTGATTGCCTGGATGGAGTCGTGGCTCCGGTTCTCTCCGGCTTCCAACAGCATGAAAACATATCGCTTCATGGTATCGCCTTCGGCAGTGATGAATTCCCGCTGGGCCATTCCGAGGAGTGGCATTAACAGGATTGTGGCAAAAATAAAGGATCTGATATTCATATTCTAAGCTTAAAATTGTTAAGTCAGCTGTTGATAAATGTCTGATATCAAATTCGATGCCATTGGTAATTTAAAGTGAATACGTCACCGACGGAAATTCATCTTAAAATTTACGGCTTCAGTTTATCCTTGAACAGTTTACTGAATTTTTCAACCTTTGGGGCTACCACATATTGGCAATAGGGCTGATTCTTGTTGTTGTCGAAGTAGTTTTTGTGGTAATCTTCCGCTTCATAGAAGTTTGTGAATGCCGTAACTTCAGTCACCACGGGACGATCATAAATTCCTTCCCTTTCAAGCTGAAGGATATAATTCTCTGCTGCTTTTTTTTGTGCATCAGAATGGTAGAATATGGCAGAGCGGTATTGGGTTCCAATATCAGCGCCCTGTCTGTTTAGGGTTGTCGGATCATGGGTGGCAAAGAATACCTCCAATATGTCATTGAAAGAGACCACTTTAGGGTCAAAAACTATCTGGACAACCTCAGCGTGGCCCGTTCTTCCTGTAGTCACCTCCCTGTATGCCGGATTCTTGATGTGTCCACCACTATATCCGGGTGTCACTTTTTCGACTCCGATCATTCTTAAATAGACGGCTTCAGTACACCAAAAGCACCCGCCTCCCAATGTTGCTGTTTCTCTTTCGTTACTCATGGCTGATGAATTGATAGTCAATAATATGAATGATACGATGATCATGGACTTTTGTCGGGAAAGAATCCCAATTCGTCTGAACATCTTTTTTTCAAATTCCCAGAAAAACCTGAACTGTCCAAAAAATGAAGCTATAATTAGCTGAAGCACCTGGTAAGTAGGGAAGATGATGAGAATATAGAGGGGAACCCTAATCCATAAAGAAGTTTCAGGCTCCAATCCGAGATAAGGCCAGATGGCTTTTCTGACCTGCAAGGTTGCCATGCCTGTCAATGAGAATACAATAAGTATTACAATGGCCTGAAGCGAGGATTCTATTTTCCATCGCTTCTTAAGTCTTTGTAGCATCCGTTAATTTTTAAAGTATAACACTTCATCCCCCAATTGGTTGATAGAAGACACATTTTTCCGTAAAACCAAACCACTACCCATCGGCCCAAAAGGGAGAGATTCAAGTTTATAAATTGTGTGTCTGATAGATGATGTACCCATAAACCACAAACCTCAGTATGCGGGTGGTAGAAGCTAACAGGTACAATCTGTTGGAATAACCCGAAGATCCGACGACCAGGCTGGTTGCCGAATAGGGCATGGGAGTTAGGGCTGCCACCACTAAAATAAATAGTCCGTATTTTCTCACCTGAGGCATGAATTGCCTGAAGAATTTTCTCTGCAGGAACCTGAAATAAAGCCTTCTTTGGAGGTATTTTCCCAGAAGGAACATTGAATACCCGGCGATTACCGAAACAACGGCAAAAAATGCCACATTGAAAATATAGTGTAGTGTGCTGCTTTTATGCAGGGCCCAGATCATGAAGAACTCAGGCGGGAAAATTCCCATCAGGAATTCGGAAACAAAGTATATGGCATAAATCTGCAGCGGTTTTGAGTATAATCTTTCAAGCCATACTTCCGGATTGTTTTTATAAACCAACTCCATAAAGAGGAGATAGGCCGCTGCAATGAGCGAAAACCATATTAATCCTCTTCCAAGATTAATCAACAGAAAACGGAGCCTTGGGAATTTTTTCATTTAGATTTGCCTCTCTTAATTATACGCTATCAGTTTTTCATGAACAGTAAGCCGGAAGGCTATTCTGTTCATGAAAAACTAACAGATTCAGGATTAAATTGTTTTAGTGATTAGGTTTATTCTTTACCCATTGGTTAAGCCATTCATCGGTTTCCCAAAGCATGTGCATGATTGATTCCCGGGCTGAATAACCATGGCTTTCGTGGGGTAGCACAACCAGCCGCGAAGTTCCGCCAAGACCCTTTAATGCATTAAAATATCGTTCACTTTGCATCGGAAAGGTTCCTGAATTATTGTCGGCTTCTCCATGGATCAGGAGAATAGGTGTTTTGTTTTTATGGGCATTCATAAAGGGAGACATCGTATTATAAACTTCGGGAGCTTCCCAGTAATTCCTTTCTTCCGACTGGAATCCAAAAGGAGTGAGTGTCCGGTTGTAAGCTCCGCTGCGTGCGATCCCCGCAGCAAAAAGATCGCTGTGTGACAGCAGGTTTGCCGTCATAAAGGCACCATAGGAGTGTCCTCCCACCGCGACCCTGGTCCGGTCGATATAGCCCATGTTATCCACCGCGTCGATGGCCGCTTTTGCATTGGCGACCAGCTGCTCAACAAAAGTGTCATTGGGTTCGGTTGTTCCTTCTCCAATGATGGGGAATGCGGCATTGTCGAGAATGGCATATCCCCGCATCACCCAGAAAAGTGGTGACCCATAACTAATGGAAGTAAACTGGTGGGGTGAAGTAGTTACCTGTCCGGCACTGGCTGCATCCTTGAATTCACGCGGATAGGCCCACATCAGCATCGGCAGTTTCTCTTTCTTTTCGCGGTCGTAACCTGGTGGAAGATAGAGTACGGCAGATAGATCGACGCCGTCGTCACGCTTGTAGGTAATCAGTTCCTTATGAACGTTTTCCAGACTTTTATATGGGTTCTCAAAGAATGTTAATTGTGCCGGTTCTGCTTTTTTCTGGATGTTCCGGAGGAAATAGTTTGGATACCCGGTTTGTGACTGGATACTGGTCACAATCAATCCTTTTTTTATATCGAGAGCAAAAGAGACCTGTTCCAGGGTTGTCTGGCCATCAGCCTGCCAAAGTCTTTCAGCTCTTTTTGTGCCGGAATCATATCGGTCGATAAATGCCCTTGGTCCTTGGTCGGAATGCCCCGCTCCACTTAAATACAAGTATTTGCCCTGAATTTCCAGGACATTTTCGCCCCATTCATTTCTTGTGGTGATAAAGCTTCCCGGATCATTGTAATTGTCCTGGTAATTTCGGTCAACGATTATTTCCGGACTTTTTGCCGGATCAGATGGATTGAATAGGTAAGTCTTGGTATTCCTGTTGGTCCACCATCGGTCATAGGCGACTGCCATCTGGTCATTGCCCCATTGAATTCCGGCATACCGGTTGATTGTCTTGATCAGACTTCGCGGTTCTCCGTTAAAGGGGGCCGACAATTCAAAAACTTCATCACGGAATTCTACTTCCTTGGCCTGGTCGCCCTCATCGAGTGCCACAACGTAACTCAGTGTGGCCGGCTTGTCGCTTCGCCAATTGATGCTGCGGATACCCTTCATGGTTGAATTCATGCCTTTTGGCAAATCTTCCAGTAAAGGATTTTCGGTGATAACCTTAACTAATTTTCCATCAGCCGAATAAATGATGCTCTTTGAAGGAAATCTCGAATAAGGCACCATATAGGAGTAGGGTTCATGAATCGTATTAATAAGAATATAGTTACCATCCGGAGAGAAATTCATGCTACTGTAAATTGAAGCTTCTTTCCAAGGACTGATCTGGCCATTCAGGTCAACTTTTCTGAGTTCAGAGCGTGACAGTTGGGTAAAATTGAATTCATCGGCCTTGTCTTGCAAAAGATCAGCGTAAGTACGGTTTTGTGCTTCCGTGCCTGTTGTTACCGATACTTTCGGACCTGAGGGTATATTGTTTGATTTATCAATCAATGTTTTACGATCTTCAGGCAGAACCTTTATGATTAGTTCATTGCTGTTTGGCAACCAGGTGAATGCCCGTCCCAGGTTTCCGTTTAGCACAGGTCCGGTTAGTTTTTTGGCGACAGAAGTACCTATGTCTAGCACCCATAATTCGATCCCGGAGGTAGCAGCGTTCAAAAATGCCACTTTCTTCTGGTCCGATGACCATTGGAATCCGGAGAGTTTCGACTTCGAAGGCAAGCCTTTGACCTCAATGACCTCTTTGCTGCCGGCTTTCATCAGGGTAATTTTGTGGTAATTTACCGTGCGGCTTTCGTTGTTGATTTTGGGGTTAATCCTTAACCCTGCCAGCCTGATTTCTGTCTCGGCCAGCTCTTCAATGCTGATATACCGGTTTCGATGGAGGAGAATAATATCCTCACCATTTCTGCTTAGCAGAATGGAAGGTGGCATTGGGGCATCAGCCAGTTCCAGAATCTCATCCGGAGGAAGCTGGTAGGGTAAATCTATCTGGGCTTTTGTATGGGTCATGGATGTAATGGCAAGGATAAATAAAATAGCCTTAATTGTTCTCATATAAGATTTATTTGTGACGAAAATTGTTGATTTTCAAAAATAGTAAAGTGAGCCGAGGCTTTCTATCCAAATGAAAAAAATCTTTTAAAAAACTGAAGTTTCGGTCTTCATCAAAGGGTTAATCAATTTTGGGTGGTCAACGTGAATCGGTATTCACTGTCTTTCAGGATACAACTTCAAATAGCTATATTTGTCCTGAAAAATTTGAATTATGTCCGAACGTCCATTGATACTCGTTACCAACGATGATGGAATCCATGCCAAAGGGATTCATGAACTGGTCGAAGTTGTGCAACTTTTCGGGGAGGTTGTGGTGATCGCTCCTGAAGTGGCTATGTCAGGTATGTCCAATGCCATAACTTCCGACAAACCATTGCGTGTCCAGAAATTATCGGAAGATCCCCGTCTGACAGTATATAAATGTAGCGGAACCCCTGTCGATTGTGTCAAGATTGCATTTAATCATTTGCTTGATCGCACGCCGGATTATGTTGTTTCGGGGATCAATCACGGTTCAAATTCTTCCATTAGCGTGATTTATAGCGGAACCATGGGAGCCGCAGTTGAAGGGTGTCTCCACGGCGTCCCTTCCATTGGCTTTTCATTGCTTGATTTTAGTCAGGATGCCGATTTCTCAAAAGCCAAAATATTTGCCGCAAGGATTTTCCAGGCGGTAATGGATAACAGTTTGCCCAAGTACACCTGCCTGAATGTGAATGTCCCTACCGGATCGCCCAAGGGAATTAAGTTTTGTCGTCAGGCCAGCGGTAAATGGGTGGAAGAGTTTGACAAGCGGATTGATCCCCATAACCGCAGTTACTTCTGGTTGTCGGGTTCTTTTATCAATTTCGAGGAGGAAGCCAAGGATACCGATATTTATGCACTCGAGAAAAACTATGTTTCAGTGGTGCCAGTGAAAGTTGACATGACCTGCTACGAGACGCTTGATTCGCTTAAAAACTGGAAATTCTGATGGGCAGGGGCAGAAGAAAAAAGCTGGATAAGCTTTCAGCTGGGTTTATACTTGGAATAATTGCTCCCTTATCCATATTTCTGATCATATATCTTGTACGTTACACTGATATACCCATCAGAGATTATTTCGTTCAACTCTGGAAACTTAAGATCACTTTCAAGATTTTGAGTCTTTGTGGTTTTGTGAATCTCCTGATATTTTTCTTGTACCTGAAACTTCAAATGGAAAAAGCTGCCAAGGGGGTTATCATGGCTACCCTGGTTTATGCACTGCTTTTTCTGGTTTTTGAAATTATTTAATTTGACCCCCTGGGAGGAAATTCTTGTATACAGTGTCAATGATTTCCATTGGCAGAGTTTATCAGATTTCACAATAAACTTCTTACTTTGCATGAAACCTGGTTGACCAGGTGTACATTCTAATTTCTGAGTTTTGAAATATTTCCTTATTGCCGGAGAAGCTTCGGGTGATCTCCATGGGGCTGCATTGATGAATGCCTTGAAAAATGAAGATTCCAGGGCCCAGTTTCACTATTTTGGCGGCGACAAGATGGCATCCGAAGGAGGGGTTTTGTTAAAACATTATCGTGAAATGGCTTTTATGGGTGCCATTGAGGTTTTGATGAACCTGCGTACCATTAAAAAGAATATGGAGCTTTGCAAACGTGAAATCCTGAGTTTCAAGCCCGATGTGGTCATTCTGATCGACTATCCCGGGTTCAATATCAAAATTGCAGAATTTGCCCATCAGCACCATATAAAGGTATTCTGGTACATCGCCCCCAAGGTTTGGGCCTGGAAAGAGTGGCGCATTGCCAAATTGAAAGCTTTTGTTGACGAGATATTCACGATTCTTCCCTTCGAAACTTCCTATTTTTTGAATCATCAGGTCAAGGTCCACTATGTCGGTAATCCTTTGCTCGATTCCATTTCGGAAAGTAAAAAACATTTCAGGAACCTCGGCCAATTCCTAAAGGATAATGAGCTTGAAAATAAGCCTGTTGTTGCCTTGCTGCCCGGAAGCAGGGTCCAGGAAATTCGTCATATGCTTCCGGTAATGAGTAAACTTTCTTTAGATTTTCCTGAATATCAGTTTGTTGTTTCCAGGGCTGATGCCCTGGATGATGAAATCTACCTGAAATATGGCGTAAACCAATCTTTAAGGCTGTTATCGGGGCAAACATACGAACTGCTGCACCATTCGGAGGCTGCCTTGGTCACATCAGGGACTGCGACGTTGGAAACGGCATTGATTAATACCCCACAGGCGGTCTTGTATAAAATGGCTGGTGGCGGGTTATCATACCGCATATTTCGTTGGCTTTTCCTGAAAGTCAGGTATGTTTCCTTGCCTAACCTGATCCTGGGAAAAATTGCCGTGAAAGAGTTTATAATGAATGAAATGACATCGGATAACGTTAAACCTGAGCTGGAGCGGCTGTTAAAGGATCCAAAGTACCGCAATGAAATGTTTGCTGATTATACCCGTTTAAATACATTGATGGGTGAACCCGGGGCTGCTAGCCGCGCTGCCCATGAGATGAGTCGGTTGTTATCGGACAAGAAAGCAGAATAAAAAGAATTCAATATAACAAGATGTTCAGTCTGTATAGAAAGGAGTTAAAACAGTTTTTTGGATCATTGGTCGGTTACCTGGCCATCGTTTCATTTTTGTTGGTAAGCGGATTGTTTTTGTGGGTATTTCCCGGAATATACAATATCCCGGAAAGCGGTTATGCTTCCCTTGAGCCCTTTTTCAATCTGGCTCCCTGGCTGTACCTTTTTCTGATTCCTGCCATTACAATGAAGCTTTTTTCTGAGGAACGCCGAACAGGTACCATCGAGTTATTGCTTACCCGACCGTTGTCTGACTTTCAGATTGTGTTTGCAAAGTTTCTTGCTGCGTTTACTTTAGCTGTTTTTACCCTGATTCCAACCCTGGTATATTTCTATTCGGTATGGCAGCTTGGAAATCCCGTTGGAAGTATTGATACGGGTAGCACATGGGGGGCATATTTCGGACTTTTTTTCCTGGCGGCAATTTATGTCTCTATCGGATTATTTGCCTCTGCGACTACCGATAACCAGATAGTGGCCTTTATTCTGGCCATGGCCTTGTCATTTATTTTCTTCGTCGGCTTCGAATTTATTGCTGGTACCGGGGTTCCCTATTTTCTTGAAAAGGTCCTGGCCTGGCTAAGTATCAGTGAACATTTTTCATCGGTTAGCCGGGGAGTGATCGACCTTGGAGATACGCTCTACTTTTTGGGAATAACAATGGTTTTTCTTTTACTGTCAATGATATCCATACGTAAGGTGCGCATTTCAGGTCAAAAGCTGGGAAGAATTGGTTTGTTTACTGGCTTGTTTTTGATCTTGGTATTCGTGTTTTCCGAAAGTTTGCGTTTTAGGTTGGACCTTACTTCCGATAAGCGTTATACAATGACCCAAGCTGCCCGGGAGGTTGCAAAAACCATCGGGAAACCTGTTACGATTGAGTTGTTTCTGGCAGGAGAACTTCAACCAGGATTCAGAAAACTTCAACAGGAGATAACCGGTAAGATCAGGGATCTGGACAGATACTCCAAATCTCCGGTTCGGGTGATCATCAAAGATCCTTACGATGAAACCACGGCAGGCAACCGCGACGAATATTTTGAAGAGTTGGCCGGCAAAGGGGTTCTTCCAACCGATGTAAGACAGAGAACAGAGCAGGGCACCATTACACGATTGATTTTTCCGGGTGCCATCATCCACATGGATGGTAAAGAGGAAGCCGTCAATTTCCTGAAGCACAATCCTGGTTTCAGTGCGGAAGTTAACCTGAATCACAGCATCGAAAGTATTGAATATGAAATCGTTTCGGCACTCAGGCGACTATCTGCCACCCAAAAGTCAGGGCTTGCCTTTTTGCAGGGGCATGACGAGCTGAATCCTTACGAGGTGAGAGATCTGGCTGAAACGGCCTCCAGTTTATTTGATGTTAGTTTTGTCACTGCCGACGAGCTTGAAACTCAAGAGCGGCCAGATATATTGGTTATTGCCGATCCTGAATTGTCGTTTTCCGAAAAAGACAAATTTATTATCGATCAGGCATTTATGCAGGGTAGCCGCTTAATTTGGCTGATTGATCCGGTTCAGGTTAGTATTGACAGCCTTTCCCTGGGAATGACAACACTCGCTTTCCCCCGCGATTTGAATATCAATGACTTGCTTTTCAATTATGGCGCAAGAATCAATACCGATTTATTGCAGGATGTTGTATGCCTGCAGATTCTGGTAAATACCGCTCCATCAACAAACCGACCTGAATTTACCCCACAGCCATGGTATTACTCACCACTTTTGACACCCTCCGACCAGCATCCTGTTAGTCGACATCTTAATCTGCTTCAGTCTGAATTCGTTTCATCTCTTGATACCGTGGCAGGTGCAGGAAAGATACATAAAACTGTCATCCTGAGTTCTTCTCCGTATGCTCGAATGGTCAGGACTCCCGCCGAGGTGAGTTTAGGCATCATTGACAGTCCGCCTGCTCGCGAACTTTTTAATATCCCGAATATACCAGTTGGGGTGTTATTTGAGGGCACCTTTTATTCGGCTTTCAGAAACCGCATGCTAAATAACCTCGGAATTCAAAACACGCAAATCAGGAATGAAACAACTTCCGGAAAAATGATGGTATTTGCTGATGGAAGCCTGATCGCCAACAAAGTGAGGTACCATCAGGGGAGAGAACCCGAAAACCTGCCTTTGGGCTATGACAGGGTTTCGCAGCAAACTTTCGGAAACAAGGAGTACTTTATGAATGTTCTTCAATATCTCAGCGATGACATGGGTGTAATGGAACTCCGTAACCGTAATGTCCAACTTCGTCTGCTTGATAAGGTTAAGTTGAGAGAAAGCAGGGATTTATGGGTTCTGATCAGTACGGTCATTCCAATTTTGATGGTTTTGGTTTTTGGCGGAGCTTATTATGCAATACGTCGCCGTCAATGGAAGGTGAATAAATCCTGAAAAATTGCGACACGAATTGTAAATCTTTCTGTCAGAAGTTAGTATATTCGTACCTTTTAAGAGTCAGTCATATAAATTTGATTAACATTATATTGCATTGATTTATAAAGACTTGGCGAATTTGTTAAACGTAAAAAAAATCAACAAAAAATATTGTCTATGAAGTTTGTAATTTCCAGCACCGAACTATTAAGTCATCTGACTGCCATCAGTAAAGTGATCAGCAGTAAAAGTACAATACCAATTCTGGATAATTTTCTGTTTGAAATCGCAGAAAATAACCTGACCATCACGGCTTCTGATATTGAATCAACTCTCATAACCAGGATTGAACTGGACAATGTTGATGGAGAAGGCATTATCGCTGTTCCTGCAAAATTGTTGATTGACACGTTGAAAGAGTTTCCGGAACAGCCGTTGACTTTCCATGTTGACAACAGTACTTTCGGGATCCAGATTCTGTCTGAAAATGGGAAATACAGTATTGTTGGTTATGATGGTGAGGATTTTCCTGAAATTCCAACCATGGATGCCGATTCAGGTGCATCTGTGAAAATTAACCACAAATCGTTGCTGAAAGGTATTGATAAAACGCTTTTTGCCACGGCTGATGATGAACTCAGACCGGTTATGAACGGTATTTTTGTGGAAATGACCCCTCAATTTATGAGTTTCGTTGCATCCGATGCCCATAAACTGGTCCGCTATCGCAGGTTGGATGTGAGAAACGAATTGGAAGCTTCCTTTATCCTGCCCAAGAAACCGGCTGCCCTCCTGAAGAGTCTCCTTGCTAAGGAAACTGCAGATATCTTTGTTGAGTTCAACGATAAGAATGCTTTTTTCAGGCTTAGTAACTATCAGTTGATATGTAGACTCGTTGAAGGAAATTATCCCAGTTATAATTCAGTTATTCCGGCCAATAATCCCAACTCCATGGTGATTGACCGACTTGCTTTCTATAATACGGTTAAACGAGTGTCGGTATTTGCCAATCAGGCAAGTAACCTCGTAAAATTGTCCCTTTCCGGATCACAAATGGTTGTATCTGCCCAGGATATTGATTTCTCGATTTCTGCGGTTGAAAGGTTACAATGCGAATACGAGGGCGAGGATATGGAAATTGGCTTTAAATCGTTGTTTTTACAGGAAATTTTATCCAATATCCCCTCATCTGAAGTTCGCCTCGAAATGAGTGATCCTTCACGAGCCGGCCTGATCCTTCCCGAAGAAAAGGAAGACCAGGATGAGGATGTACTGATGTTGCTGATGCCGATGATGATAAATGTCTGACCGATATAATTGATGGATTTGACAACAGGGGTTTTTTGCTGTTTAAACTGAAAAAGGCAAGAAACCCCTGATTTTTTAAGAATAGCCCTCGCGAAAAGAGGTGACAAAATATTAAGAATATGGATCTCCAATTAAAAAATCCTCTCGTGTTTCTTGATTTGGAAACCACGGGAATCAATGTTGCCAGCGACCGGATAGTCGAAATTGCATTATTAAAGGTGAACACTGACGGAAGTGAGGAAGAAAAGGTATTCAGGATTAATCCGGAAATGCCCATTCCTGAAGCCTCATCACGTATTCATGGAATATATGATCAGGATGTAAAGGATGCCCCACCTTTTAGGGAAGTGGCAAAAAACCTGGCCCGGTTCCTCGAAGGATGCGATCTGGCAGGATTCAACTCCAATAGATTCGATATACCATTGCTTGCCGAAGAGTTCCTGCGGGTGGATGTGGATGTGGATTTTAAAAAGAGAAAATTCGTGGATGTTCAGGCAATTTTTCACAAAATGGAAAAGAGAACCCTGACTGCAGCCTATAAATTTTACTGTAGCAAGGAACTGACCGATGCCCACAATGCACTGGCTGATACCAGGGCAACCTACGAGGTATTAAAAGCCCAGCTCGACCAGTATGAAGGTGTTGGATATGAAGACAATAACGGGAAAGTTTCTTATCCCATAGAAAACGATGTTGAGAAGCTAAGCCAGTTTTCATCCTATGACAGGAATGTGGATTATATGGGGCGAATCATCTATGACGAAAATGGGGTTGAAGTTTTCAATTTCGGTAAAAACAAGGGGCAATCAGTTGAAAAGGTGTTACGTGAACAACCTGGATATTATGGATGGATACTCAATGGTGACTTTCCCTTATACACAAAGAAAGTCCTGACAAGAATCCTTCTCAGAATGAAAGAGAAAAATTCATAAATTTGACATAGTGAACCACTGAAACGGGCCACGGTCGCATTATGTGCCCATGGCCCGTTTTTAATATTAAATTATTGAACCATGAAAATTATCTGTATCGGCCGGAATTATGTTGCCCACATTCAGGAACTGAATAATGAGATTCCTGATGAACCTGTATTCTTTATGAAACCCGATTCATCGCTTCTTCGGAACAACGACCCTTTCTTTATTCCCGAATGGACCACGGATGTGCACCATGAGGTTGAACTGGTTCTGCGTCTCAGCAGGCTTGGGAAAGGTATCGAAAAGCGATTTGCCCATAGATATTATGATGCAGTTGGCCTTGGAATCGACTTTACGGCAAGGGATGTGCAGAACCAGCTAAAAGCCAAGGGGTTGCCCTGGGAAAAAGCAAAAGCATTCGATCGTGCTGCGGTGATAGGATCTGAATTCTTGCCCGTTGAATCATTTAATGACCTGAAGAACATCGGATTCAGGTTAGATATAAATGGAAATACAGTGCAGAATGGCAACTCCGGTTTGATGATCTACGATTTCGATACCATTATCTCCTATGTGTCCCGTTTTGTCACACTGAAAATTGGTGACCTGATCTACACTGGTACTCCGGTAGGAGTGGGGCCGGTCCATCCAGGGGATCTTCTTGCCGGATACCTTGGGGACCAGGAAATGTTCCGCTTTAAAATCAAATAGCCCTGTATTGTAACATTTTTGTCAATTGCCTACCCATATATTCACA
>DIFU01000067.1 GCA_002419285.1 Prolixibacteraceae bacterium UBA5740
GAGACAAGAAATAATTCTTTCAGGTTAGGGGTGGCCCGGTATTTTGAATCAGACATTTTTGTGAGCTGATTGAATTAATTGTACATAAGGTCTTTTCGTTGTCTATAAAAATACCTTTAAGTATTATTTATCAGGAGTTTAACAAATAGTTTACAATACATTGGATTAACCTAAATATGACTTTTTTAATGGGTTGGTCGGAATGAATATTCCTATCTTTGGCGGCATAAATAGCCAAAATACCCGAAAAAATATGAAGCAAATCAAATTTGTAACTGCCGAAGAGGCTGTTAAAGTCGTCAAATCCAACGACAGAATCCACATGCATAGCGTGGCGGTGACTCCGCATCCGCTGATTAACGCCCTTGTTGAGCGGGGTCGCAATAAAGAGCTGCGCAACGTGCGGATTCAACATATCCATACCGAAGGACCAGCTCCTTACGCCGATCAGGAATTTGAAGGGATCTTCCAGCTTGAATCATTCTTTGTGGGTGGTAACGTCAGGAAGCAAACCCAGGCTGGCTGGGCTGATTATATTCCTGTATTTCTTCACGAAACCCAGCGTTTAATACGTGAGGGTTACCTGAAAGTGGATGTTGCCTTTATTCAGGTATCGACTCCAGATGCTCACGGATATTGCTCACTTGGAACTTCAGTCGATGCTACCCTGGCCGCAGTGGAAACTGCCAACTGTGTGATTGCCATCGTCAACAAGAACGTTCCCCGTGCTTTTGGGGATGCCATGATCAAGGTTGAGGATATCGACATATTTGTCCAGGATGATTCACCGCTCTACGCTCCGGCTATGCCGCCTATCAGTGAGACTGAGTACCAGATCGGTAAATACGTGGCAGAACTTGTGGAAGACGGTGCTACCCTGCAGATGGGAATTGGTGCCATACCCAATGCGGTACTCTCAATGTTGGGTAACCATAAGAATCTTGGGGTCCATTCCGAAATGTTCTCCGACGGTATCCTTCCCCTGGTTGAAAGCGGTGTCGTAAACGGTAAATGCAAAGCCATCGACAAGGGCAAGATGGTTGCCACATTCCTGATGGGATCCACCAAACTATACGAATTTATCCACGACAATCCCATGGTTACCATGATGGACGTGGCCTATACAAACCGGGTGGCTGTTATTGCACAGAATCCGAAAGTTACCGCAATCAACTCTGCGCTTCAGGTTGATATAACCGGTCAGGTATGCGCCGACTCAATCGGAACAAAATTTTATTCCGGTGTGGGAGGCCAGATCGACTTCCTGCGTGGTGCTTCATTAAGTGAACACGGTAAACCCATCATTGCCATTCCGTCGATCACCACCAAGGGAGTCACCAAGATTGCTCCCATCCTGACACCCGGTGCAGGTGTTGTCAGCACCAGGGCCAACATCCATTGGCTGGTGACTGAATTTGGTGCAGTGAACCTGTATGGCCGTACCCTTCAGGATCGCGCCAAACTCATTATATCCATCGCACATCCTAGTGTCAGGGAAGAACTGGAACGGGCCGCATTCGAAAGATTTGGTCCCCACTTCCACTATGTTTGGGATGATCAGGAATAATTATGAATAGATAGAAAGGCGGGCCTTAAAATCTGCCTTTTTTTATTCAATCAACGGATTTTTGAATATTCATTCCCATTCTTCCAATTGTCATATTCAAATAGAGATTTGATTATTAATCACATATACTCAAAATTATGAAAGTATCACATATCGAACACATTGGAATCGCGGTCGAAAACCTTGACGAAGCCATTCCTTTTTATGAAAACGTATTCGGCTTGAAATGTTATGCGGTCGAGGAGGTGGCTGACCAAAAAGTCAAAACGGCTTTTTTCCAGGTTGGACAAACTAAGATCGAATTGCTCGAATCAACCGACCCTGAAGGGCCCATTGGCAAGTTTATCGCTAAAAAGGGTCAGGGAATCCATCACATGGCATTGGCCGTTGCTGATGTGACCGAAGCCCTGAAGCATGCCGAAGAACAAGGTGTTGCACTAATCGACAAAGGTCCGCGCAAAGGTGCCGAAGGCCTCAACATTGGATTCCTGCACCCTAAATCTACTTTTGGTGTACTCACTGAATTTTGCGCCAAATAACCACAACTGAAACACTTTTTCCAAAAAATTATGAATAATCAGGATAAAATCAGACAATTGATCAACTTACGGGCTGAAGCCAAGCTCGGAGGTGGAGAAAAAAGAATTACTGCGCAGCACGAGAAAGGAAAAATGACTGCCCGTGAGCGCATTGAGCTTCTGCTTGATGAGGGAAGCTTTGAGGAGTTCGATATGTTTGTCACCCATCGTTGCACAAACTTCGGCCTCGAAAAAACAAAATTCCTGGGTGACGGGGTAGTTACCGGTTACGGTACCATCGACGGCAGGTTGGTTTATGTTTATGCACAGGATTTCACCATATTCGGTGGATCACTTTCTGAAACTTATGCGCAGAAAATCTGTAAGGTGATGGATATGGCCATGAAAAATGGCGCTCCTGTCATTGGCATCAACGATTCGGGTGGTGCACGTATCCAGGAAGGTGTAACCTCCCTGGCAGGTTATGCCGAAATCTTTCAGAGAAACATTATGGCCTCTGGCGTGATCCCACAGATCTCTGCCATCTTTGGTCCCTGTGCAGGTGGTGCAGTGTATTCTCCTGCATTGACCGACTTCATCGTGATGAGCAAGTCTTCATCCTATATGTTCGTGACTGGTCCCAAAGTAGTTAAAACCGTGACAGGCGAAACGGTTACCGATGAACAGCTGGGTGGAGCCATGGTACACGGATCAAAATCAGGGGTAACCCATTTTGTTG
>DIFU01000022.1 GCA_002419285.1 Prolixibacteraceae bacterium UBA5740
TCTTTTCGAACTTCAGTTCGGTAAGCTTTTCGCTCAATAACACACTTGAATAAATTGCCTTCCCGGTCATCGACAAACTCAATATCGGGATAGTTTTCCAGTGCCCGTAAAATCCCTGAGCCAAAACCGCGATATGGTAAAATTTGATAAGCAAAAGAAGCCAGAACCGGATTTCTGATGTTTGAGTTTCCGGCTTTAATATTTTCTATTGTCAGATTATTGGGAAGATGGCCGGGGCTGATAATTTCAATACGGTCAGAAAAGACAAATACCCGAATGGGAGCCAATATAAAATAATCACGATGAATGAGCGCATTTGTAATAAGCTCTTCAAATACAATTTTTGGAATCTCCGGCTCTCCCAAGCTGTTTATACCTTGTTCACCTTGAATCCCTTTAATATTATCGAGTAAAAATCCGATCGTTCGTTGAAAGATGTCTGACAGTTTTCCGGTAATATCTCGGCTATCAATATAGGTTTCTGTCGTGATGCGTGTTCCGGGGAAAGCCGCGGCTTTGACAATATAAGCAGGAAGACGGATTGCGGGAGAATCGGAGAATAATAACGCTCCTGTAATATTCAAATTGCCGTTTTCACCCAGATTTAAATTGGTAACTAATTGATCAAGAGGGATTTGCTGCTCATCCAGAGATTTACCATAACGCTTCAGGAAAAAAGTTTTGAAATATGGTATATCCAGATCGGAAACCGTCATACCATTTGCCGGTATAACATCGGCATGCACCATGCCCGACTGTTGAAAAAGGCGCTGTATTTCCTCTCTTGAAGTCGCCCTGCGCTTGTCGGCGCCGCTCTTTACCCAGATCACGCCATTTTTATCCTGATAGGGCTTATTCATTCCTTTGGGAACATGGATGATCAGAACCCGTAAGCCATCAATCATGATAATTTCAGTCAATGGATTAATCGCCGGTTTTACATTTTGACTGGACGCATTTGATAGAAGCTGATTAATTCGTTGCACGTCATCAACGCTCAAACCGGCGACAGATCCATCATCATCCACTCCCACAAAAATTTTGCCGCCAAGCGTATTACTGAATGCAATCAGTTCAATGGATAGAGCCTCAATATTATTGAAATTTTTTTTAAATTGATTTCGGCTGTCCTCACCCTGGGCAAAAATCTGGATGGCTTCTACGGTTTCCATATCTGATATATCTCCTTACGCCGTTCAAAGGCTTCCTTGCCGCCTTCCATGATATTAACGATTGTTTTCTGGGCCTCATGATTGTCAACGCTGCCGCTGCAAACTGCTTGCTTGTCATCCATAAAGGAACAGGCATGAACAAGCTCAGCATCCCCCAATACCGGAATATTGGGATTGTGCGTGGCAAAAATGAATTGTACTTCCGGCTTCATTTCCCGGATCAACTTGATTACATCCTCATAAATCGTCTGATTGTCAAGATCGTCTTCCGGTTGGTCTATAATGATGACATCATGCATTTTCTGGCCAAGCACAAAAAGAATCAATGCAGATGCCCGCTGACCAAGTGAATGATGTTGTAATTCCTTGCCACGATACAAGATTGTAAATTTATTCGGAGTCTGAAATGTAAGCAATGACTTCAAGTTCTTCATAAACAGATCCGACAAAGTTTGCGGATTGCTGCCGAAAAGTGTATGCGCATTTTCAAAATCCCGATAAATAGATATGAAATCGGTGTATTGTTTCACAATCTCCTTACAGGTATTTTCGCGAATGCCACTACCCTTGAACATATCCTTCATGAAAGCAAGAAAGGATATCTTGTCTTCCTTATATCCTGATGTGATTGAAATTGAAGAACTGCCAACTCCGACTTTGTCCAGTTCCGCCTTGATCAAGGTAAATTCCTGAAGCCAAAACGTATTTAAATGTTGAAGCTCGACAAGCAATTGGTTCTGGAGATTTTTTTCCTGATCTCCCTGCTTTTCAAGTGCGGAAATGAACTGATTGGCGGTAGTCAGCTTCTTTTTCAAATTTAGAAACTCGTCCGAGCTGATATTTTGTGTGCCCCCGCTTTTCAGCTCTTCAGAGAGCGTTCTTTCAATTTCAGCAAACTCTTCCACCATTCCCTTACGGATTTCGATCAACGCCGACTGGTAATCTGCCAAAGATTGCCTGACCATTTTCTCTTCATTCAGCCAATTTTTTGTAGAATCAACAAATGAAATATACGACTCATACTGCTGATAGAACTTTTCAAACAGCTCACTATTGTGCTTTGAGTGATAGCCTTTGAAATTGCGCAGATCATCTTCGTGTTGCGCAAGCAGATTCTCCATATCTGAAACAAAATCTGCGGTAAGCTGCAGGCCTTTGTTCATCATGCGAGCATCGTTGTCAAAATCCAGCCGCTTCTGAAGTTTCTCTTCAATTCCATGATCCCTGTAAAAATTCAGTCTGTGTTCGGTGTCCTGTTTAATCTGTTTTTGTTCCGCAATTTGATCCTGAACATTTGAGACCTTGAGCAGACGGTCAGTAGCTTCGGCAACCTTTTGTTTTTGCATATCTATCTGACGTCGTACCTCATCGAGCTTTGACCCCAGCAGCTTATCCACCAGATCTTTCTCAAAGCCTTCGCCGGTGGTGGACAGATCTTTCTGCCCGAAATAGATCGGTTTATGCAACACGGTTTCCCGTATGGAAACACCGGGTTGTAACTTACCGTCAAAGAGAACATCAGCAAACGATTCTTTCCAAACCCGCCGGATCGTGTATGTCTGCCCGTAGCGGTCGATTGCATCTATCTCGACTTTTCCACCGCTTCCCAGGGTAAATCCGACCAGATCCTGCTTATATTTCTGATCCCCGGCTTTTTCCCCGAAAGGGATTTCCAGTGCATAGCGAAGCACTTCCAGAACAGATGACTTGCCGCTCCCGCGAATGCCGATCAGTGTGTTAAGTTCAGGAGAAAAATGGAGTTCCTGCCCGGCAAGCGTCCCACCGGTAAAACGGATATTGCGGATGTGGGAATATTTATGCGAGGTTGGTTCAGGGGCAATGCGGTTTTCTTTATCAAGCAATGCATACTTTACCGCATCAAAGGAAAAGGCCCCGATTTTGATAAAAATTTGTTTCCCGTTGCCGATTTCTTCAACGCTTTTACAGTCCGATCCCTCGACTTCGGCAGGATACCAGTCTCCAAGCCAGCCCTTCACGTTGACCCGGCAGACTCTGTCCGGAACATCATGGGTTCTGACCTTTTGAAAACCCAGTGTTCGCTTCCTGACTGTTCTATACCGTTTTTCCTTAAAATCGCCCAATTTACCGCCGTCCATCTCTTTCCAAAGACCGCCTTTTTGTTCCACATGGGCAAATATCAGAAAATAATCCCGGCCTGTTTTTTCCAGTTCCTCAACTACCTGAAGAATGTTTTTGACGCTTCGTCCATTTTGATGCTGGAACTCCGATTCGGCCTTGCCCGGAAACATGCTGGTGATGAAAGGAGTGATGTAATCATTTCCGTTTTCGAGCCATTGATCGCTGAATACAATTAATGTGTGAATGCCGTTGGAACCGTCATTGACAGACAATTCAACACCAGGCAAAAGGAATATTTCTTCCTGACGTGCTTTTTTCCGTAGCGATTTGAACTCGTTTTTATCGAATTTATTATGATTGGTGATAACTCCAAGACGTATTCCTTCAGATTTCAAACCAGATACGTAACCCGAAACAAAACTGTTTTCATCCCCGGCGTACTTGAATTCCTTGTCCGCTTTGGTGTGCAGGTGAAAATCAGCCCGGAGCCAAGTCGTGCCATAGGCGAAAATATCCAGGTGTTGGTGTTCTTCAGTCATCTTTCTCCTCCAGATGTTCTTCAATCAATCTACGCTCTTTTTCGATTTCCAGCTTCAATTGTTCTTCGGTCGGCAGATAGAGCATATATTTTGACGCAAAAATCTGTTTCCGTTCGCTCAACACGGAATATTTGGCAACCGCTTCATTTTTCTTTGTGCAAAGCACCAGTCCAATGATCGGTTTGTCGTCATCCGCTGTAAACACGTCATCAAACATTCGGACATACCCATCCATCTGACCCACATCCTTGTAGGAAAGCTTGCCCATTTTCAAATCAATCAGCAAATAACACTTGATAATGCACTGGTAGAAAACCAGATCGACATATAGGTCAGTGTCGTCAAAGCGAAGCCGTTTCTGTCTGCCTACAAAAGCAAAGCCTTTTCCCAGTTCCAGAAGGAATTTTTGTAAATGGGTGATAATAGCCTGCTCCAAAGTGTTTTCGCGGAGGCTGGGAGAATCGGGCAATCCTAAAAATTTCAGCACATAAGGGGATTTCAGAACGATTTCAGAGGGAAGGGGACAGCCCGGCAGATATTCTCTGTCAGCCGCAGTGAGACCTGCTTCACCGCGATTGCTTAGAATCCGTTCGTAATAGGATGAGTGGATTTGCCGTTCCAGTTGTGCCTTGCTCCAGCCGCATTCAACGGCCTCCCGCTCGTAGAAGATTCGGGCTTTTTCGTTTTTTACCCGCATCAACGCACGGTAATGGGACCAGAAAAGCTGCGGGGAGAAACCCGTTACCGGTCTCGTATTCACAGACATCAATTCGCCACATGATGGGCGACCTATTGCAGATATGGCTGATTGGTCACCCGATGGGCTACCAATTTCAGAGAAGTGGTCTTGATACACTTGGAAAAAAGTCCGAAAATACTTGAGGTTGGTCAAGGAATAGCCGGAACCATATCGTTTTGTAAGCTGCGCATATAAATCTTCTAAAATCCGTTTCCCATATTCAGCCCGTTCCTCGCTCCCCTGCAATTCCTGCACAATCTCCCGACCAATCAGCCAGTAAGCCAAAACCATGTTGGTATTGACCGCACGCACCACATTGGAACGGGTTGCTTCAAGGATTGAAACGACCCGGTCAAAAAGTGCATTGGTTTTTTCAGGTGGATTTTTCATAATCCTGACTCCTAATCCCTAACTCCTGTTCAATATTCTCCCCTGTACTTTCTGGTCAGGTATTGGAACAGGAATGCTCCTTACTTCAGTCAAGTTTATATTGTTCTGAACAGCCCCATTTGCAATTCTCTCTGTGACGCGTCTACCGATTGGCGAATTAAGAAAGGCTGTGATGTATTGTTGGACGGAGCCGCATGCGCGGCAGAAAAAACAAAACATAAAGCTGATAATTGGTGTATAACTCCCGTACGCGCATAATTCCGAGAATTTAATGAATAAGGAAAATACATCATGAATCTGAATGAAGCAAAACGATTTAGCGAGCTTTATCAATGTCACATGAGGCTTTTAAAACTTCAGGGAAAAAGCCAGAAAACAATTGATGCCTATTC
>DIFU01000100.1 GCA_002419285.1 Prolixibacteraceae bacterium UBA5740
TGGGAAAAGGTCATTCAGGATTACTGTGAGAAGTATGAATGGAAAATCAGGAATCAGGTTTAACCATAAAAGGATATCCTGAAAATTACTCTCCTGAGATGCTTTTTTGTAACTTCAACGCAAATTTAACGGGTTATGAGTAATAAAAAGAATAAGAAAAGGGCTAAGCAATCAGCCACATACGATAAGAAAAACCTGAAAAAGGTTATCCTCTCCATGATGTATGAAGATCAGGCAAGGTCCTTTAATTATAAACAGATCTCTTCCAATCTCGGGATCAAGGATGCAGACTCCCGGCAATTGGTTACGATATGCCTCGAGGAGCTGCATGAAAACGGGTATGTCGACAAACAGGGGATGGGGAAGTATCGCCTTAAAACCAGGGGTGGATATGCTGTCGGTATTTTTGATCTTCAATCGAAAGGCTATGCCTATGTTAGAAGTGAGGAGGTTGACACTCCGGTTTATATTGCCTCGCGAAATATGATGCACGCCCTTTCTGGAGATAAAGTCAAGGTACATTTGTTTGCCCGCAGGAAGGGACATGACCTCGAAGGTGAAATCGTGGAAGTGATTGAACGGGCCAAAACCCAATTCGTGGGCACGGTTGAACTTACCAAAAACTATGCGTTTCTGGTTCCATCGGGAAAAGCGACTTTCGACATTTTTATTCCGGGAGATGCACTCAATGGGGTACTAACCGGACAGAAAGCAATAGCCGAGATAACCGAATGGCCTTCAAATGCCAAGAATCCTGTAGGTAGAATAATCGAGGTCCTGGGCGATAAAGGTGACCATAACACTGAGATGCATGCCATCTTGGCTGAGTATGAACTTCCCTGGAAATTCCCATCAAAGGTGGAACATGCCGCAGAGAAAATTCCGGATGAAATTCCTCAGTCGGAGATTAAAAACCGGCGTGATTTCAGGGGTACCACCACTTTTACTATCGACCCGGCTGATGCCAAGGATTTTGATGATGCGCTTTCTTTGAAAAAGCTCGATAACGGAAATTGGGAAGTCGGGGTGCATATTGCCGATGTTTCATTTTACGTTAGACCAGGAACCATTCTCGACGAAGAAGCCTATAGCCGGGCAACTTCAGTCTATTTGGTCGACAGGGTGGTACCGATGTTGCCTGAAAAACTTTCCAATGGGGTTTGTTCTCTTCGTCCCAACGAAGACAAACTCTGTTTTTCGGCGGTTTTTGAAATGGATGAAAACGGTGATGTTTTGGGTGAGTGGTTTGGAAGAACGCTCATCAATTCTGACCGGCGTTTTTCTTACGAGGAAGCCCAGGAAATTATTGAGTCAGGTCAGGGTGAATTGGCCTCAGAGGTTTTGACACTCAACGGACTGGCTGTCAAACTGAGAGAAAGGAGATTCAAGGAAGGGGCGATTGCTTTCGACAGGGTAGAGATCAAGTTTGAGATCGATGAAAAAGGGAAACCAATTTCCGTTTATTTCAAGGAATCAAAGGATGCCCATAAATTGATTGAGGAATTTATGCTTCTGGCCAACAAGAAAGTAGCTGAGACAATTGGTAAAGTAAAGGGCAAACAGCCTGCCAAAACCTTTGTTTACAGGATTCACGATCGTCCGGATATCGAGAAACTGGAGAACTTTAACAACTTCATCCATAAGTTCGGATTGGGAATTCAGCTGGTGACCCCCAGGGCCATTGCAGCCTCCATGAATAATCTCCTAACAAATATCAAGGGTAAAAAGGAACAGAATATTGTTGAAATGCTGGCAATCAGGGCCATGGCCAAGGCTGCCTATTCGACCCGGAATATTGGCCACTACGGACTGGCTTTTGAACATTATACCCATTTTACATCCCCAATCAGAAGGTATCCCGATGTAATGGTACATCGGTTGCTCGAAAGATACCTGGATGGCGGACGATCGGTCGATAGCGTCAAATATGAAGAGATGTGTCGTCATTCTTCTGACATGGAGACCCGGGCAGCCAATGCCGAAAGGTCGTCGGTGAAATACAAACAGGTGGAATTCATGCAGGATCATGTGGGTGAGGTTTACAAAGGGGTCATTTCCGGTGTAACTGAATTCGGTCTGTTTGTAGAGCTTGAGAATAAAATTGAAGGCATGATTCCAATGAGAGAGATAGGGGATGACTTTTATATCTTCGACGAGAACAATTATCTGATCAGGGGAAGGCATACCAACCGGATTTTTCAATTAGGCGATGAGGTAATGATCAAGATCTGGAGGACAAACCTGGAGCGGAAACAGCTCGATTTTCTGCTTGCCGAAAAGGAGGAGCCCAGACCGGTTCGTCGCAAAAATTAAAATTTTCAATTATATTTGTCTGTGTTAACAAACTTTGAAGAATCAGCTAATGGAAAATTCTGTTGAATCCGGTACCAAAAGAGATGTCAACCGGGAGAATATATTGAAGATAGCCCAGGAGATCTTCAGTAAATACGGATACAAGAAAACTACCCTCGACGATATCGCCAATGCTGTAAGAAAAGGCAAAAGTTCTTTGTATTACTATTTTAAAAGCAAAGAAGATCTTTTTCAGGCTGTAATCATGAAGGAAGTTGATCAGCTCGCCCGCGAACTTGACCGGGTAATCAACCGGAATACCGAGCCGGTTGACAAGCTTCGGGATTATATGTTGACAAAAATCAACACCTTCCGTAATCTTGCCAATTTCTACCACGCCCTTGAAAACGATGTAACCGCGATCAGTTTCATCAACGATGTCAAACTTCGTTATGAGCAGGATGAAATCAAGTTAATCAAAAGGATCCTGATTGAGGGTGTTAGGAAAAATGAGTTTGAGATCTATGATTTCAATTTGGCTGCCATTGGTATAACCATGGCAATCAAAGGACTGGAAATGCCTTTGTCGGCTGGGAATTATGGAAATCTCAATCTGGAAAGGAGCGTGGATGTCATCTTGAAAATCATCTGCTACGGTATTATGAAGCGATAATGGATCAAAAAGAAATTTGGAGGCTGTCAGTTTATGACAGCCTTTTTT
>DIFU01000012.1 GCA_002419285.1 Prolixibacteraceae bacterium UBA5740
CAGGTGCCGGGATCATCGGACTTGCAGTCGGTTTTGGTGCCCAGGAACTGGTTCGGGATTTTATTTCGGGATTCTTTATCCTGCTCGAGAACCAGATCCGTACCGGTGATGTAGCCCGCATCAATGGTACCTCCGGAGCTGTTGAAAGCATTGAACTTCGAACCACCACCCTTCGCGATTTCGAAGGGATTGTGCATATCTTCCAGAATGGCAAAATCAATTCCCTGTCGAACCTGACCAAAGACTGGTCGGCTGTGGCCATGGATATCGGAGTGGCCTACAAGGAAAACGTCGATCAGGTGATGGAAATCATCAAGGAAACCGGTGCCGACCTGAAAAATGACACCTATTTCGGGGAGCTGATGCTGGAATCGATTGAGGTATTCGGTCTCGACAAATTCGGAGACAGTGCTGTGAGCATTAAAGCGCGGATCAAGACCAAAACCAACAAGCAATGGGATGTAGGCCGTGAATTCAACAGGCGGCTGAAAATTGCCTTCGACAATGCAGGTATCGAAATCCCATTCCCCCATACCACCATCTATTGGGGAGATGAAATTTCACCCCTCAAATTGGAGCTGCAAAAACAGACGAACTAGCAGGAGGTCTTATCAAATTTTGTAACTTAAGGGTCTGTAAATGTTCAACTGGCCCGGATCTGTTACAAAATGGAAAAGATAGCACTGCACATTGAGAACTACACTGGAATAGCAATGGAGACCCAGCATAAGATACTGGTTTCCATTGCTATTATTGTTATCCTGTATATCATACGGTATTTCCTGCTCCGGATCGTATGGCGCCATACCGAAGATGTCAAGTCAAGGTATTTCTGGAAACGGCTTATTTCCTATATCATCCCCATCACCTCCATTATTCTTATTTCAACCGTCTGGATTCATGCCTTCCGGTATATGGGGGCATTTTTTGGATTGCTGTCGGCCGGTGTCGCCATCGCCCTGAAAGACCTTCTTGCCAACATTGCCGGTTGGCTTTTCATTATGTTCCGGAAACCATTCGTTATTGGTGACCGAATCCAGATCGGACCCCATAAAGGAGATGTAATCGACCTCCGTCTCTACCAGTTCTCGCTGCTTGAAATCGGAAACTGGGTAGATGCCGACCAAAGTACCGGCCGAATAATCCATATTCCAAACGGGAAAGTATTCACTGAGTCTCAGGCAAATTACACCCAGGGATTCCACTATATATGGAATGAACTTGAGATCAGGCTCACCTTTGAAAGTAACTGGGAGAAAGCCAAATCAATCCTTACCAGCATCATCGAAAACCATACCCAAGCGATCTCCTATGCTGCTGAAAAGGACCTGAAAGAAGCAAGCAAACTTTACCTTATCCACTACCAATACCTGACACCCATCATTTATGTGTCAGTCATGGAGTTCGGAATCCGCCTTTCGGTCAGGTATCTATGTGATCCCCATAAACGCAGGGGTACTGAGGCAGCCATCTGGGAAGATATATTACGCCAGTTCGAATCGATTCCCGACGTACAATGGGCGTATCCTACCAAACGGGTGGTCGGAATTTCCGGAACAAATCCTCCTCCCCATAACTAAATTTGAATTTCTGAAACCCATTTTTCAGAAATTTCTCCATAAAAAAACTCCGAATATTTGTCCTATATACGATATTTCGGAGATGACATGGTTTCATAATTCTCCTTTAATACTGATTATCTGTACATTACACTTTGGCACTTCAATTGCTCCTTATTATAGCAGATACAGGACGCAAAACCATTTTCTGTTTATCAGAAAAGCCGATTCCTGATTCTAATTGGACGCAAATAATAAAGTTTTTTTAATTCCCTCTGTGACAGAGGTACGTTTGGAAGTATTATAAGATTCTCCTCAGGGAGTTTGGACGCACCGTAATGCTTTTTAAACCCGCTCAGGGTAACACCTGAATTTTGGACGCTTTTTTGAAGATGATACATAACGTAATGTTATGTAAATGGACGCTTATTTTTTAAACACAAAACCGCTCTGTTATGAACTTTTTACAAACTCCTATCCGTTATCGGATGTTGGTTCTGTTGCTATTGGCGACGTCGGTTGTCACAGGACAGATTACCCAGCCCGATTATGTTCAAAATACCAATTACAGAAATCAGACCAATATCCGGGTTTTACAGAACCTCCGGGACAAAAACGCTTCAGAATGGTCTGAAAGACAAATCCGCATTGAAAAATACGCAAACGAGAACCGCATCCAGATTCGTCGTGAACTTCCCGACGGGAATGTCATTGAACTGGTGGATGTCACCAACGACTTTCCATGGTTCTACTCGACCCACAACTCAGGTGCAGCCACAACCACCCGTGCCGACAGGCTTTATAGCGGTGGCGGCATGGGACTGAACCTCGATGGTTCTTCCCTTCCATCCATTGGAGTTTGGGACGCCGGGGCAGTGTTAACCTCACACCAGGAGTTTGACGGCAGGGCAACCCAGGCCGACAATTCCAATTCTGTCAGCAACCACGCAACCCACGTTTCGGGTACCCTGATTGCAAAAGGAGTGACTGCGAAGGCAAGAGGAATGGCTTATGGAGCAAGGCTCAACGCGTATGACTGGACCAACGACAATTCTGAAATGGCGGAAGCGGCTGCCGGCGGAATGGTCATCTCCAGCCATTCGTATGGCTACACATACGGATGGAACGGCGATAAATGGTATGGCAATCCGACGATCAGCAAAACAGAAGATTACCGATTCGGCTTTTACAGTTCCTATACAAAAACATGGGACGACATCGCCTATAATGCACCCTACTACCTGATCGTCAAATCAGCCGGGAACGACCGTGGCAACAAAGGTCCTGATGGAAGTGAATATCCTGCGGATGGTGGAAACGATGGCTTCGATTGCATCGGGACAGATGCTGTCGGGAAAAATGTTCTCACGGTAGGTGCTGTAAATCAGGTCTCATCCTACTCTTCCCCTTCAAGTGTATCGATGTATGCATCCAGCAGCTGGGGCCCGGTGGATGATGGCCGTATCAAGCCTGACGTAGTGGGAAAAGGGGTATTCGTATATTCTACCAGCGGAAGCAGCAATTCGGCTTATGCCACCATGAACGGTACCTCCATGGCTACCCCCAATGTTGCAGGTACACTGGCTCTTCTGCAGGAACACTATATCAACCTCAACGGTAACCCGATGAGATCGGCCACCCTGAAAGGGTTGGTAATTCACACCGCCGATGAGACTGGTCCTGCACTGGGACCTGATTACATGTACGGATGGGGACTGGTAAACGGAGAAAGAGCGGCTTCCGTGATCAGTGCCCGTCAGGTAAATGATATCCATATCCAGGAACTACAGCTAAAAAATGGCGGTTCTTACCAATTGGAACTTGTGAGCGATGGTACGGAACCCCTGAAGGCTTCGATTGTATGGACCGACCCTGCAGGTTCCGTTCTCTCCCCTTCCTTAGATCCCTCAGAGAGGACTTTGGTCAATGACCTCGACCTCCGGATCAGCAAAGCAACCTCCAATTTTTATCCTTGGAGTCTTGATCCCTACAACCCATCAGCGGCGGCTACACGTTATTCAAAAAACTATGTCGACAATGTGGAAGTGGTCCTGATTGAAAACCCGGCTGCAGGTAATTATACCCTGACCGTTTCACATGAAGGCTATATGACAGCCAATCAGAACTTCTCACTGATCATCACCGGTGCCAGCAAGTTTGAAATGAGTGCCCCGGTTGCCGATTTCACGGCCGACAAAAGAAATGTAACACCTGGTGAATCAATCCAGTTCACCAACAAGAGCCAGCAGGCTCCCAACAGCTTCAAATGGGAATTCACCGGTCCTGCCACCCTATCCTCAACTCTCGAAAATCCGGCCGTTTCATTTACCCAACCCGGAATCTATTCAGCCAAACTGACGGTTACAAATACCGCAGGCAGCGACACAAAAATTGTTCAGGATTATATTGCCGTGAATGCACCGCAGGTTCAGGCCAATTTCTCGGCATCGGCCACTTCAGTCATGGAAGGTAGTTCAGTAACCTTCACTGACCAGTCGGCCAACAACCCCACCCAGTGGAACTGGGCTTTCGAAGG
>DIFU01000140.1:0-6667 GCA_002419285.1 Prolixibacteraceae bacterium UBA5740
AAGATGGAGAACAGTGTTTGGACCGACCCGGAAGTCCTTCGCATGCTGTCGCAGGATTATGTTGTAATCGCCCTCTATACCGACGATCGGACTACCCTGCCTGAATCAGAATGGGTAACGTCAAAACTCGACGGAAAAGTTTTAAAAACCATGGGCAAGGCCAATCTTGATTTTCAGATTGCCAACTACAATACCAATACCATACCGTATCATGTGATCATAGATCAGGACGGCACTCAACATGAACTTGCCGTCACCTTTGACAACAACGAGTTCAGGGAATTCGTCAGCAAGGGAATTTAAGCCACCTTACAAAATTAAAATGGCCTGCAAGGACAACCCTGCAGGCCATTTTAATTTTATGCGCAATTGAAAGCCTTCGATTCGAAGAAATTAAAAAGAATCTTTAATCCTGGCTTTTTTTGCCTACCAGTAACATTGAGTTGACCACAACCTCAGTTATATAATGTTTCATGCCATCCTTGTCGTCCCAGGTCCGGTTGGTAAGTTTTCCTTCGATTGCCACTTCAGTGCCTTTCTGTAACAGGCTCTCAGCCTGGTTAGCCACTTTACCGTACGCCACCAGACGGTGCCATGTAGTCTCTGATTGCCGCTCTCCTTTATTGTCAATAAAAGTCTCATTGGTAGCAACCGAAAAATTGGCCACTTTCCGTCCGCTTTCAAATTGTTTGATTTTCGGGTTATCCCCAAGATGGCCGATAAGCCTGACAGAATTCCTTAAAGCATTCATGTTTGTATAATTTAAGTTGAACAATAATCTGTTTGACACAACGAACATACAAACACCAACCGAATAATGAATTACGATAACCGCTTTCTTTCGTATTGTATCGTTTAAAAATGCCTACAGGCAAAATCAATTTTTATCGGGGTAAACCTTCAGGTTTTTCAGCAATGCCGACATATCTCTGCTCATTTTCATTATTTTTGAAAATACAATCCATAACAGCTACAAATGGCGATAACCACCGAGAACATCCTCCTGATTGGATCTGTTTTATTGTTTATTTCCCTGATCGCGGGTAAGACTTCCAATAGATTCGGGGTGCCAGTCATTCTCTTTTTCATCACCATCGGGATGCTGGCCGGATCTGACGGTATCGGAGGCATCTATTTCGACAATCCCAAAATTGCCCAGTTTATCGGTATCATTTCATTGAATTTCATTCTGTTTTCGGGTGGACTCGACACCGACCTGAAATCGATCAAACCAGTCATAAAGGAAGGGATTACATTGTCGACGCTTGGGGTCATGCTCACTGCGGCAACGGTGGGTCTATTTGTTTGGGCAATCACCGATTTCACCATTTATGAAGCCTTGTTACTCGGCTCCATCGTATCGTCGACCGACTCCGCTGCCGTATTCTCCATCCTTAGGTCGAAGAGTCTTGCCCTGAAGGGAAATCTGCGACCCATCCTGGAGCTTGAAAGTGGGAGTAACGATCCCATGGCCTACATCCTGACACTGGTCTTCACGGGATTGGTAGTCAACCAGGATGCATCTTTTGCCTCAGCTATCCCCATGTTCTTTATGCAACTGTTTATCGGTGGAGCCCTTGGTATCGTTTTTGGTAAAATCAGCAAGCATGTCATCAATGGCATCCGGCTCGACTATGAAGGACTCTACATAGTACTGCTGATTGCCATCATGTTTTTCAGTTTCTCGGCAACCAATTTTGTAGGCGGGAACGGATTTCTTGCCCTGTATATTTGTGCCTTGTATCTGGGTGATAAAGACCTGATCCATAAAAAGAAGATCCTCAAATCGTTCGACAGTTTTGCCTGGTTGATGCAGATTGTACTCTTCCTCACCCTTGGACTTTTGGTTTATCCCACCGAAGTCATACCCTATATTGGCATAGGCCTGTTGATTTCGGCATTTATGATCCTGTTGGCCAGGCCCATTTCGGTTTTCACCAGTCTTGTCTTTTACAAATACAGTTTCCGCCATAAAGCTTTTATCTCCTGGGTGGGCCTTCGGGGTGCCGTTCCCATCGTTTTTGCCACCTATCCCCTTCTGGCAGGCGCTGAAAAAGCCGGAATGATATTCAATATTGTCTTTTTTATTTCCGTCACCTCTGTGCTTATTCAGGGAACGACTCTTCCTGTGGTGGCAAAGTTACTGAGGCTCACCATTCCGGAGAGCCTTAAGAGAAGGACACAGACTGACATGGTGCTTTCTGACAGCATCAAGTCAATGCTGACAGAAATTGTCATTCCCGAAAATTCGCCGGTTGTAGGGAAGCAGATAGTACACCTTGGAATGCCACGAACAGCCATTATTTCGATCATCCAGCGAAATAAAAAGTTCATTACCCCTCACGGCGCAACTGTATTGGAGCCCAATGATATACTCTTTGTGCTTTCTGAAGACAAAGAGGCTTTATCGACAGTTTTCCAATGTCTTGATATGCCTAATTAACCGTGGGTACCCTGTTTATTTTCACGGCTGTTGTGCTGAGAATCATCTCCAATCCTCTGGCAAATGTCTTCCAGAAGCAGCTTGCGGCCAGGGGCAACCACCCACTTTTAATCAATTTTCTCACCTATTTCATTCTTGCCCTAATCACCATCCCTATCCTGGTTAAAACGCAATGGAACCTGCTTCCGCTGGCATTTTGGGTATTTGCGCTCCTCGACGGACTAACCGGTGCCTTGGGAAACGGTCTTCTGATCAAAGCCCTTCAAAAAGGTGACTTATCGGTTTTGGGACCAGTCAATGCCTATAAGTCGGTCGTTGCCATCATCACCGGCATATTTCTGCTGGGAGAAATTCCCGGCATCTGGGGCCTGTTTGGAATCAGCATGATCATTCTGGGAAGTTATTTTGTACTCGACACCACTGAAGAGAAATTCTCATGGCGATTGCTGAAAAACAGGGCAATCCAATACAGGATTGGAGCCATGGTACTGACAGCCATAGAGGCAGTATTTATCAAAAGGATCATTGAATTATCGACGGCTGAATTGTCATTCGCCAGCTGGTGCTGGACCGGAGCGTTTTTCAGCCTGATGCTCCTGCCGGTCTATAAAATCAGGCTTCGACATGAACTTCCACGCCTGACGAGGCTGTCGTTGGGGAAATATGCCCTCCTGGTTTTGTGTATCGGAACCATGCAGATCACGACAGTCTATGCATTCAAACATATGCAGGTAGGCTATGCATTATCATTATTCCAGCTGTCCATTATTGCCAGTGTCCTGCTGGGTTACCGGGTTTTCAGGGAACAGGAAATCAGGAAAAAGCTGATGGGTTCGGCCATTATGATTTTCGGGTCAGTCATCATAATCCTGCTGGGTTCCTGATGAGAGTTCATTCAAGGGACCTTAATCACTAAAGATGAAATAATCAGAGGGAAAACTTTCCTGAAGATCCGCAGGTTCTTTCGTAAACAAACCAAAAACAGCTGAACCACTTCCCGACATGGCAGCATATACCGCACCCTTTTCATAGAGTTTATCCCTGACAGCCATAATTTCGGGGAACATTTCGAAAACAGGTTTTTCAAAATCATTGGACAATTTCCCACGCCATGTCTCCAATGGCTGGCTAACGATCTCGGTAACGCTTTTGGCAGGCCTCATTGGAACAATCGACTTATAAGCCATTCCCGTGTTGACAGAAACAGGAGGCTTGACTATGATCAATTTGAATAAACTGAGGTCCAACTTCACAGGATTCAGTCTATCACCGATGCCCGTGGCAAAAGCAGGCAGATTATCGATAAAAAACGGGCAATCGGCACCTAGCCGGACTGCATAACCTTTCAGCCTTTCTGAATCCAGTTGCAGTTCAAACATCCGGTTCAACAGTTTCAGCATGAAGGCACCATCAGAAGACCCACCACCGAGTCCGGCACCCATTGGTATCACTTTGTGAAGGAAAATCTGGACGGGAGGAATCCCGAAATCCTCTTTCATCAACTCCCAGGCGCGATATACCAGGTTGCTTTCCAACTTGCTATCAACCCGAATGCCAGTAATTTCAAGCTGTGTATTAGTCCCGGGAAGCACTTCCAGAACATCCGGGAGGGATACTGGAAAAAATACGGTCTCGAGGTTATGATAACCGTCGGCTCTTCTCTCGACAACATTCAGTCCAAGGTTGATTTTTGAATTCGGGAAAACTACCATTTTAAACCAGATTAAGGTTAGTGACACAAAAGTAAGAAAGGAAGAGATCCTTTAGAAGGATGACATCTTTTCGATGATTCAAGCAAAAAAAAGATGTTATCCTGTCAAAGATATCCAATCTCGATCATGGTTGCAATTTCATCAATCAGCAGATCTTCGCCATATGGATCGAATTCGTCCTTCAGGTTGTTGCCGAAAATCCGGGCGATGCCCTGCCAGAATACAGCCGTGAAACCACCCCTGAACTCCTTGATTAAAGTGTAACCCGTTCGCCCTGTTTCCCGGTCGATCAGTTTGATCAGCACTTTCCCGTCGGTGATGCTCATCCTTTTAAACTCTTCCTTGTATTGAGCCATCAGCTCCTCTTCCACTTTCTTGATCAATTTTCGCTTTTCCCGGTCGGAAGTAAGACGCATATATTGGGGTTCATACTGCCGTAATAACTCATCGGCGCGTTTGGCATAGGGCAAAACCTTACGCACCCTTTGCACCAGACGCCAGTACTGCCGTTCATACCGGGGACTTTTGAACTGGCGGGGTGGATACACCCATACTTCCTTGATATTCCTCTGAATGAGGGTATCTGTTCCAGTCACGATACCTATCCCGATACGTGAAGAATCAGGATCCTGTGCTGATAAGGAGCCTGTTATGCCACACCAGCACAAACAAACCATCGCTATTTTTACCCCTTGTTTCACTTTACAAATGTAGAATGATTTCACTCCAACGAAGCGAGCCCTCGGTCAAAGTTTTTATCTTTGCCAATCAAACAAAAATCAGACCATGACAAAGAGGTTTAAAACCCATATACCTTCGGAAATCCACCCTTTGGAAGCGGTTATTCTCCATAAACCGGGTCCTGAAGTTGAAAACATGACTCCGCGTAATGCTGAAAGAGCTCTGTATAGCGACATTCTCAACCTATCCATAGCCTCCCGTGAATATGAACAATTAAAAGGGGTGCTCGACAAGGTTAGCCAACCATTTGAAGTGGGTGAATTGCTTGCTGGCATTCTCGAAGACCCAAAGGTAAAAGAGAATCTGCTTGCCGACATCTGTTGTAATGAAGGAGTATGCAATGCAAAAGAGCTACTGTTGGATTTACCTGCCAAGGAGTTATCACGACAATTGATAGAGGGAGTGCCATTAGTGAAGGACACCCTGACCAACTTTCTCAGTGAAGAAAGGTACCTTCTCAGGCCGCTTCATAATCTCTTTTTCACGCGCGACTCAGCCATGGGCGCCAATGGCAATATTTTTGCCGGAGCCATGGCGAATAAAGTCAGGGAAAGGGAATCCATCATTATGGGTGCCATCCTGAAATTCCACCCGCAATTTGATACGACCGTCTACTTTCCAGCCCCCACCGAAAAAAACATCAACCGCCAGTTACAACCCACCATTGAAGGAGGTGATTTCCAGGTAGGGCGCAGCGACATATTGGTCATTGGCACGGGTGTCCGAACCAATACCCAGGGTATCGATTTTGTGCTGGAGACCCTGAAGAACGAAACCAGGGAAAAACGACACGTGATTGTTCAGGAATTGCCATCCGTTCCAGAATCGTTTATCCACCTCGACATGGTATTTACCTTCCTCGATCATGATGCCTGCATGGTATATGAACCCATTATCTTCGAACTGAACAGATACAGGACCATTCATGTAGTCCTCGACAATGGAAAAGTAAAGCGAATCACCCAGGAAGCCAACATCCCGGCAGTTCTGAAAAGCCTCGACATGGACCTGAAACCCATATCATGTGGCGGTAGCGCAGATCTTTGGATTCAGGAAAGGGAACAATGGCATAGTGGCGCCAACTTTTTTGCATTCGCTCCCGGAAAGGTCATTGGTTATGAACGGAATATCCATACCCTCAATGAATTGAACAAAAACGGCTTTGAGATCATCACGGCCGATGATGTTATCAAGGGTAAAAAATCACCGGATGACTATCGCCGTTGCGTGGTAACAATCCAGGGGTCAGAACTGGCCCGTGGCGGTGGAGGAGCCCGCTGCATGACCATGCCGGTGAGAAGAAATCCCAACGGATAATAAGCTATCACACACCAACCATGTCAAACTTGCGAAAATTAAACATGGATGAACTCAACCGGCTATCGGTTGAGGCATTTCACAAGACCGAAAAATTACCGGTAACAGTCGTCCTCGACAATATCCGCAGCTGCCATAATATTGGCTCAGTATTCCGGACTGCCGATGCTTTCATTGTGGAACAAATCTTACTGTGCGGAATCACGGCAACTCCACCCAACAAGGAGATCCACAAAGCAGCCCTGGATGCCGAAAAATCGGTCAAATGGAGTTACCTCCCTACAACCCTGCATGCAGTGAATCAACTTCGGGAAGAGGGTTATCAGGTTTGGGCAGTCGAACAAGTCAGCAACAGTGTTTCATTGCCTGACTTTATACCTGAACAAGGCGCAAAAATTGCCCTGGTTTTTGGCAATGAGGTAAAAGGAGTTGACCAGCAGGTCATTGACCGTTG
>DIFU01000140.1:6879-7036 GCA_002419285.1 Prolixibacteraceae bacterium UBA5740
GTGGACTTCCGTAATTTTCCATTATGAACATTTGACAAATTGGAAAACCACAAACAATCATGGATATCAGCGAAGAATTTCTCCATTTTATCTGGGAACAAAAATTATTCAATGCCAATAACCTGAAAACTACCACTGGGGAAATTGTCACCGTGCT
>DIFU01000140.1:7113-10597 GCA_002419285.1 Prolixibacteraceae bacterium UBA5740
TCTGACTGGTACAAACACCATCATCAAACAGATGAAGCCTATAGCAGTGTGGTACTTCATGTTGTGAGAGCACCTGACCAGAGCGTTTTCAGGTCTAACGGAGATCCCATTCCTACCATTGTTCTCGAATACCCTGCCCGGCTGAAAGAGAATTATCAGGAACTACTGAATGCTAAATTGCGAATTCCCTGCCAACCGAAATTCCATCAGATTGATCCGTTTTTGATGCGAATAGGTTTCAACCGGTTGATGGTGGAAAGACTCGGAGAGAAAACTGCCACTTTGGAGGCCGCATTACAATACAACAACAATGATTGGGAGGAAACCTTCTACCAGTTATTGGCACGCAACTTTGGATTCAAGATCAATTCAGTTCCCTTTGAACTGCTGGCAAAGGCTCTTCCCCTGAAGGTGATCAGAAAACACGGGACACACCTGGACCAGTTAGAGGCTTTGTTTTTCGGGCAATCGGGCCTTTTACATGAAGAACTTCTGGGGGACGACTATTTCCTCGGATTAAGAAATGAATATGGCTTCCTTTATAAAAAGTATCATCTGAAACCCATTGAGGGTTATTTATGGAAATTCCTCAGGCTCAGGCCAGTCAATTTTCCCACCATTCGCATTGCGCAGCTGGCAAAATTGTTCTGCCAGCAAGGTGAACTCTTCTCAAAAATCCTGGACGCCGAAAATCCTGAGGAATTGTATACAATATTTGACGTCAGGGCATCACAATACTGGGATACGCATTACAGGTTCAATTACATGTCGGTAAAAAAAGCGAAGTGTCTTGGAAGGGAGGCAATCCAAAATATCATGACCAACACAATCGTGCCATTCTTATTCGTATATGGGGAGAGAAACGGAAAGCAGCACTTGAAGGACAAGGCCCTTGACTGGCTTGACAAGTTGCCACCCGAGGATAATTCCATTGTAAGAAACTGGATCATGCTTGGGGTTGAACCGCGATCAGCATTCGACACACAATCATTGATACAACTTCAAAATCGCTACTGTCAGCAACACAATTGCCTGAAGTGTCATATCGGCTTCCAGATTATTCGTCAGATTGAGGAAAAAGATTAGGGTTCAGGCTCTGGTGAAAAAGTTTCAATAAAATCGGTGCTGAGAACCCTGAATTCAGTCCGACGGTTAATCCCCTGTGCAATTTCTCGTTGTGCATCATCAGGCAAGCTGTTGATGAAAGCCTCTGTGAGTTCATCCCCTCGCTTGAGGAATTCGTGACGGGCAGCTATACTCCTTGTTACTATTTTGGGCCATGTTTCACCATACCCTTTTGCGGTAAGTCGTTGCGGGTTGATACCCTTTTCGATCAGGTAGTTAACCACACTTTGAGCTCTTCGCTGCGACAGTTCAAAGTTAAACTGTTCACTTCCCACATGGTCGGTATGAGCCATTAGCTCAATGGTAATTGTGGGATTCAGCTGAAGTAGCCCTATCAGCGTGTCTAGGGCAACTATCGATTCAGGCAACAGGTCAGCGCTGCCAAACGCATAGTTGATATTTTCAAGTCTGATTGGATTTTCAGTCGGGGTCAGATGCAAATCAACCATAAAATCCTTACTGTCGGTCAAACCTTCGGTGGTGATATTGGCCTTATCGATCAGGTAACCTTCCCTGTAACCAGCCACGATATATTCAGTCTCCGCTTGCAGTTTCATCTGGAATTTACCCCCCTGTGCCCTCATCCTCAGGTTCGTACCATCGGTACCGATGATCCTTACAGTCACTCCATCCAGGGCAGTATTTGTCTCCCTGTTAAAAACATTTCCGGCGAGTTGGAAAACAACCGGAGGAACAAAGAACGAATAAAGATCATCGCTGCGCGATCCCTTACGGTTTGAGGTAAAAAGCCCTTCATTTCTTTCCTTAATAAATGCGATTCCAAAATCATCCCCCGGAGAATTGACAGGATAGCCCATATTTTCGACCTTCCAGGTCCCCTCCTCATCTCTCACAGCCATGAACAAGTCGAGGCCTCCAATGCCAGGGTGATAATTAGAAGAAAAATAGAGTTCGCCATTTTCGCGCACATACGGGAACATCTCATCACCAGGAGTATTGATCGCAGGTCCAAGGTTGACGGGACTTTTATATGTCCCTCCTGTTTTCTCGGCCCTCCAAATGTCTTTTCCGCCATATCCACCAGGCATATCGGACACAAAATAGAGATGGCTGCCATCAGGACTGAAGGCTGGGTGTGCCGCCATGATTGAATCGCCAGCGATATCAATCAGTGAAGGTTCCGACCAGCTGCCTCTGACCTGTGAAGTAGTAAACAACTGCGGAGGACTATACCTTGTCTTATCGTAGGCACAACGGGTAAAAATCATTTGGTCACCAATTCCTGATAGCGTAGCGGCACCTTCGTCCATGCTGGTGTTCACGATTTCATACTGGTCAATCAATTGGGGCTCATCCCATTTTTGACGCTGAACATTGAACTGAGCCCTGAACAAGTCGGAATAGGTCTGTCCGGTGATCATGCTTTTGCGTTTACCGGTAGCCGCTTTGCGCATGGAGGAGAAGATGATTTCATTATCACGTCCGCCCACAAAAACCGGATTATAATCACTCTCCCTGGAGCTCAGTTCCTTGACAGGATTGATCACATGCCGGGTGGGATTAGCCATCCATTGTTGGGTAAGGCTTATTGATTCAATTCCATTCAGAGCCTGTTTGTCATCGGGCTCTTGCTCGAGATAAAGCCGATAGTTTTCAAGGGCATCCTCATTCTGCTGGGTTGCTCTCAGCATCTCGGCATACCAAAGTAGCGCCTTTGGGTCGGGAATATCCCGGCGTATGGTATTCCTGTAATATAAAGCTGCCATTTCATACTGGCCCAGATGTCTGTAACATTCAGCAATGGCATAGGAGTATTCCATTCTTTTTTCCCTGTCTTTCTCCTTGCGGTTGGCTTTCCTGAATTTTTCGATGGCCTTGTGATATTCTCCGATTTCACGTGCAGTCAAGGCCACTTTCCCTGTCCGGGCGGTAGTGCAGGAGGCTAAAACAATCAGTACCAGTATAATAGTAACCCAGTTAAAAACTCTCATATATCCTTGAAATTCGGGAAGTAAAAGTAAATTATATTTCCAGATTTTAAAAAATTAAACGGGGATCGGTGAAGTATAGTATCAGTAGCCAAAAAAAACGAAAGACCGCCTTTCGGCAGTCCCCCGTTTTCTGATCAAACTAAACTAACTGTATTAAGCTACTACCTTACAAACAACAATTCGCGATATTTCGGAAGCGGCCATTCCTCGTTATCCACCACCAGTTCAAGCTTATCGATATGATACCTGATCTGATCAAGGAAAGGGAAGACGGTTTTATCGTAAGCCTCGGCCTTTTCGGCACTTGATTCAATCACATTGGCTTTTTTCCTGGCTTCGGTCATTTCATAAACCATTGATTTGATGGTCGAAATCCGTAAACCAATCTCCTTTATCAGTTCGATACG
>DIFU01000045.1 GCA_002419285.1 Prolixibacteraceae bacterium UBA5740
CCTTTGCAAGAGCTGCGTTGCTGTCTTCAGATGATTGCAGGATGATTGGAAGCTTCGAAATATGTGATTTTACATACCTGATAAGTTTGGCACCTGCTTCAAGGTCCATTCTTCCGGCTTTTTCAAACTCAACGTCCGAAATGATGCAAAGCATAAAATCCCGGTACTTGTTAAAAATAGCGATCGCCTCTTCATAATTACGGGCATGAAGGATCTTGGGCCTTGATCGCATTCGGCTGATTTTGTCGAGTTCGTTTTTTTCAACCTCAGGTAACAGCTGTTTGACGTGGTTAAAGACAATGTCAAACAAGATCTGGATGTATTTTGAATAGTATATAGGTGAGTCTTCTATCAGAAGGATAACCCTGACAAGGCCGACCCTGGTGTCATTGTCAACGTTCACTTTATCCTCAGTTAGTTTGACAATCGAGAACAGAATCAGTGAATCGCCACTCCAGACAAAAAGTTTATCGATCGACCTGAGAGAGGGCACAACTTCTTCGTAATATTTGACATCGCTTTTTCGGTTCACTAAAAGGTAGATAGGAAGGGATTCGGCTCGTGCACGTATTTTCTCGCTTAGTTGAACCGGTGACTCACGATCAATACCTGCCATCAGGATAACCAGATCGAATCTGGTAGTTTCAAGAAGTTCAAGTGCTTCTTCCGCCGTTGATACACCCGTAATCCGGGGTACCGAGAAAAGGCTGTACTGGTATATCTCTCCCATGAACTTTGCAAAGAATGAGTCCTCACTTTCCAGGTTGAAGGCATCATAAAGGGTCGACACGAAGAGAATATGTTTGATTTTATACCTCATCATTTCAAGGTATATGTACTTGTCGATGGCTTGCTGGTTAAAATATAGCTGAAGCGGTTTTTTGTTTCGAATCAATGAGGTCCTGAAAGCGTCGGAAGGATGAATGGCTTGTTCAGGAACCCCTTTCAGATGAATGATGCCCCTGCCTTTCAGATTGTTGAGATATCCGCTGATGAGCCTGCATATATTGATCAGGAGGTTTCTTTCTTCGTGAAGAAAGGGACCTTCATCTTCAACAGGAAATTTTCTTAAGTAATAGATCTCAACAGAACCTTTATTGTTGTCGATAGTTACAAAATATTCAGTTTGAAACCATGGAGTTTCCTGGAAGTCAGTGCTTACATATATTCTTCCCTCAAATTGGATTCGGGCTGCCGTATATTTTGGATATTGCCATGATTTTGGCAGGATTTCGCAGATCTCTCGAAGGGTTTCAGGAATGGTTTTTCCTTCATCGATGATTCTCGATGTTTCATTTATTGCCTTCAGCTCCTTAATGCGCTCTGTATTTTCGTAGTTCAGCTTTTTAAATACATCCCGGATAGCAGATCCGGAAATCAAACTGGCTATATTCTCAAGAAGCTCCAGTTCTTCTTTGAGAAAGGGACCTTCAAATTCGATTGGAAAGTTCTCAAGGTAGAAAATTTCAATTACTCCTTTTTTGTGGTCCGGAAGTTCAAATCTTTGTTTCAATTTCCATTCTGATTCTCTGAATCCGGGCGATACAAATCTTTTTTTGTTGTAGGTAATGCTTGCAACTGTAGCAGTGGGATACTGCATGGCATCAGGGAGTATGTTGCAGATTCGCTGAAGTGCTTCTTCCATATTTCGGGAATCTTCCAGTATTTTGGTAGTTTGGTTAATGCCCCGAAGTTCCTTCATTCGCTCAGTGTACTGTGACAAAAGTTTTTTCAAAGCTTTTTCAGATACACTGCCGGCAATTAAGGCCGCCAGATTGCCCACTAAATGCTGCTCCCGGGGAAGGAAGGGCTGTTGGTAGGTCTTCTCATTCAATTCCCTGTAAAATAATTCGATAGATCCTTTTCCCTGGCCGGGTGTTTCAAATGCATGCATAAGAGACCATGGAGTTTCAAGAAATCCGGGACTTGTAAAAACCTGATCGCCAAATCGAATTCTCGCGACGGCCAGGTCTGGAAAGCGAAGTACTTCGGGAAGAAAGGTACACATATCAGTCATTAATTCCTCAATACTCTTGCTTTTTTCCAGAATTTCGGCAGCCTTGCCTATTCCTTCAAGTTCATTGTTGAAATTGCGATCAGTGCCTTTGAGGCTCTGAAGCTGTGAATTGGCGAGGATTCCTGTTATAATAGGTGTGATGATGTCAAGCAATTCCTTGGCAAAATGAAGTTGTTGGGAAGAAATTGGTTCATTGGATGAATTATGAATAAACCATTCGATCGATCCCTTGGAGTGATCAGAGAGATAAAAATCTTTGCTAATCTTTGTCCCATCGTCAGAAAAACCTGAACCGGGGAAAGTTGAGTTATTAAATATTACCCTGGAATGAATATCAAGATCATTCGATAGTGTTCGGGCAATACAATCGTTGACAGAAACCAGTTTGTCTTTGATGGGAACTTCCAGGTTTGAAATTCGGGCAAGTTCAATCAATGTGGTTGAGGAAATAGTGGGTTCCAATTGCCTCTTTTCATTGTTAAAAGGAATATCGTTGTTTGCTTCGGTTGTCATGCCTGGTAATGAAATGTTTTAAAAAACTGCTGGATTTGGATCGTTATTCTTTAGATTGTCCGATTAACTGGACAAATGACCAGATTGTAAACAAAATTAGCAATTTATACTTAACTGCAGTCGCCAGAGCCTGTTGAGAAGGAGATAGAACGATTTGATCCCCGAAAATAGAAGAAGGATTTTTAGGGACAGAATTCAGGGGACATTTCTGGGACTTGTTGGGTTTGTATATGTAAGCTAATCTATTGGTAAGTTTTTTTGATGTATTTTTATCGTGTAGGTCAGTTTGAACCACATGATAGAAATAAGTGATTTTCAGATTTTCGCCAAACCTGTCGGGTCATCCTGTAATCTGGCTTGCAGGTATTGTTATTATCTGGGAAAAGAGCCTGTTGGTTCTGATTCCGGAATTGTGAGCATGTCAGATGAATTGCTTGAAAAATATATACGCCAGCATTTTGAGGCTACAAGTGGCGATACAGTCATGTTTTCGTGGCACGGTGGAGAACCTTTGTTGGCAGGAATCCCTTTTTACCAAAAGGCACTGGCGTTTCAACAGAGTTATTTGCCTCAGGGCAAACGAGTTCTGAATGGCCTTCAAACGAATGGCACGCTGCTGAATGAAGATTGGTGTCAGTTTTTGGCTCAGAATGGATTTTTTGTGGGCCTTAGTATAGATGGTCCCGCCAGATTTCATGACTCTTCCAGGATCAATAGGGGCGGAAGCGGCACATTTGACCAGGTCCTCAAAGGATTTCAATTGTTAGTGAGATTTGGTATCATCCCTGAAATTTTGTGTGTGGTGAATTCCAATAATGTGGAACACCCACTTTTGGTTTACAGATTTTTAAGGGATCTGGGAACAAAGTATCTGACTTTCCTGCCACTGGTAAACAAGATGTATGGCAAAAGTGCCGAAGTTACTGTTGATTCAGTCTCTTCAGAGTCTTTTGGAAATTTTCTGATCGCTGTATACGATGAGTGGGTGAGCCGGGATATAGGACACATAAAGATTCAGGTTATTGAGGAGGCACTGAGGACAGCCTTCCAACAGGACCATACCCTTTGCATTTTTAAAACGGAGTGTGGAGGTGTTCCGGTTGTGACACATGCCGGAGATATTTACAGTTGTGACCATTTTGTGGATGGAGATCACTTTTTGGGTAATCTGCAGCAAAACTATTTGAAAGATGTCCTCTTTAATAATATACAGACTGAATTTGGACAAAGAAAGCGAACCTCCTTGCCTGCAATGTGTAAAGCTTGTCCAGTTTTAAACATGTGCAACGGAGAATGTCCCAAAAACCGGTTTACAATTACACCTGACGGAGAACCAGGCCTTAACTACCTTTGTGCCGGATACCGTAAGTTTTTCACCCACATCCAACCATTTGTTATGGAGGTGAGGAGAAATTGGCTTAGTCAAGCCTTGTGAAAAAACTACTTTAGCTTATCCTTGAAAAAACTTATTGTTCTGTCCCATGCCTGTTTGGCCGCTTCGGCATGATATCTTCCCGGGTTGGTGACATTATTAAACCCATGCCCAGTCCCCGGATATATAAATATCTGATATTCTTTGCCAGCAGCTTTCAATGCCTCCTCAAAAGCAGTGATTCCTGCATTGATTCTTTCGTCATTTTCGGCATAATGTGCCAAAATCGGAGCATTGATCTTTTCTACATCACTTGGCTCAGGTTGCCTTCCATAATATGGAACGGCAGCGTCAAGATCCTTGCTGTTAACCGCGACCTGGTTTGTCATGGCACCGCCCCAGCAAAAACCGGTACAACCCACTTTCCCCGTTGAATTTGGATGTGTCTTCAGATAGCCAACGGCAGCAACAAAATTTTGGGTAGTCTCGTTGCTGTCAAGTTGGGCAAATAATTCACCTGCGTTTGAAATATCCTCCGGAGTTCCACCAACCGGTGAAAGTGCATCGGGTGCCAGTGAAAGAAATCCCTCCTGGGCCATTCTTCGGGTCACTTCCTTGATATGGGGTACCAGACCTCTGTTTTCGTGGATCACGATAACCGCCGGAAATTTTGATTCTTTGTCCGGTCTGGCAAGGAATGCCTTCATCTTCCCTTTTGCACCTTGATACTCAACCATTGATTCGCTGATCATTCCATTCGGCACAATCGTGGGTAATGCAAAAAACGCATTTCCTTTCATGGTAGGGAAAAGAGCAAAAGCAGTTGACATGCTGCCAGTCAATAGGGCCAGTCGGCGAAGGAACCTGCGTCTTGGAAGTCGGCCGTTATCTAAATCAGGATAAGCGGTTTGATTGTCATTCTTCATGGTTGCTGGTTATTTAGGTAAATTAATTTAGAGTGATTCTGAATTGCAAATTACAAAAAAAGTACGTACTAATGAATAAGTTCTTGTCTTATCTTGCAAGAGAAATAACTGTTTTATCCCCAACAAGTTCCCCATAATCAAGATTATATCCATGATGGATTACTGTAAGATATAAGTGGACCCTGTGATGTTTAATTAAATTAGAAAAACATTAAACAAAATTGGATTTGGCTTGTTAGAGAGTAAATAATAAATCTGGAAGTATCCACCAAAAATAATAGCTATGATTTCAATGGCAGTAACTGATGGCGAGGCGTGTGCGAAGCAACAACCATCAAAAACCGGAAGACTCAGTAAAGGGACTAAAGGCTTGTATGATAAGGTTTCGTTCGAAGCCAGCAAACTTGTCACCAAGTCGTACAGCTCTTCCTTTTCTTCAGCAACCTCGCTGCTTGATCCTGAGACTAGAGCGGCAGTTTACAGTATTTATGGTTTTGTGAGGTATGCCGATGAGATTGTGGATACCTTTCATGGATATGACAAGGAACACCTGCTTTCAACATTTGAAGATGATTACTATGAAGGCATGCGTTATGGAATCAGTATGAATCCAGTCTTGCATTCCTTCCAGCAAACTGTGAGAAAATATCATATTCCTGATGAGTTCATCAGGGCATTTCTCAAAAGCATGCGCGCTGACATATCCAAGAACGTTTACCTGAATGAGAACGAAATAGAAGAATATATTTATGGCTCGGCCGATGTTGTCGGCTTGATGTGTCTCAAAGTTTTTGTAAATGGAGATGAGGACCTTTTCAACCGGTTAAAATCTCCGGCGATGAAACTGGGATCGGCTTTTCAGAAGGTTAACTTTCTGAGAGACCTTAAAGACGATACCGAGGAATTGGACCGCAGATATTTTCCTCAAATAAGTAACTCTTCATTCGACAGCACGGCAAAGGAAGAAATTATTGGAAGTATCGACGAGGATTTTGATGCTGCCCTAGCTGGCATCAGACTGCTTCCCGGGCGATCAAAACTGGCGGTTTATGTGGCGTATAAATATTATTGCCTTTTACTGAGAAAATTGAAAAAAACTCCTGCTGAAACTATCCTAACCCACAGAATCAGGGTCTCGGGTCCTGTAAAAGTCATGTTGATGCTGAAATCCATGGCTGATTACCGATTGGGATTAATTTGAACCAAATACAATACCAATTCTAAGAAGTTCTGAAGCATGTCACTCTATACACTACTCCTTTTGTTTTCGTTTATAGTTCCGATAACCCTTAGTTTTGACCGGCGATTGCAATTCTACAGGCAATGGCCTTCGTTGCTACCGGCAATCACCTTTGTGGCCGTAATATATATTGTTGCCGATGTTTTGCTTACTAATGCTGGTGTATGGGGCTTTAACGAACAATACCATTCGGGTTATACTTTGCTTAACCTTCCTGTTGAGGAGTGGTTGTTCTTCTTTGTTATACCCTACGCAAGCATTTTTTTGCATGAAAGCCTGATACTTTATTTTCCAAAGTTAAAAGTTAGCCAAACTGTCTCAAAAAGAATAACCATTTCCCTAATTCTCTTTTTTCTAATCCTTTTGGCCTTCAATACAGGCAGGAGTTATTCATCGTACATTTTTGCCATGATGATTCTGGTACTCTTGCTCACATTTTTTGATCGGAAGCAGGTTGTCAGTTCCTATTTTGTAACCTTCCTGGTTATTCTGATCCCTTTCCTGATTGTTAATTCCATCTTGACGGGAAGCTTTATCGAAGGTGAGGTGGTGTGGTACAATAATGATGAAAACCTAAATATCAGGATCTTTACCATTCCTGTTGAAGATGTCGCTTATGCCTTCAGTATGATTCTATATTCATTGCTGATTCGTAATTTTATAACACAATTTTGGCTGAATAGTAGGATATGACAAACTGGTTAAGTCAAATAAAATATTTGGCAAAAGGAAGACATAGAAGGGTAATCCTTGTGTTTATCATCTTTTATTTAGTGGGAGTAGCCGGATTTATTTATCCCGGGACCTCAGCAGTCTTCGCTGGATTGACTCCTGTTATCTTAATCATGAGTTTTGTTGCAGTTATAGTCTATCACGGAGAAAGTTTTACCCTTAAACATTTCATGGTTTTGTTGGGAATCTTCTTGATATCATTTGTTTCAGAGGCGATTGGTGTAAACACAGGATTAATTTTCGGATCATATCAATATGGGGAAAGTTTGGGGTTGAAGTTTTTTGGTACCCCTGTTTTAATTGGAATGAACTGGGTGTTCCTGATATATTCTTCAGCCTCGCTCATTAACATGACAAGGGTAACGGGATCGATATTTGTATTTTTAGCTTCCTCCCTGATGGTATTTTATGATCTGATTCTTGAACAGGTAGCTGGGGAAATGGGAATGTGGTCATGGACAGATGGTTTTATACCTTTAAAAAATTACATCACCTGGTTCATACTTGCAGTTGTCTTTCATTGGATGCTTAAGTATTATGCTGTCCCGACTATCAATAAAGTTGCCCCAGCGATATTTACGATACAATTCATGTTCTTTTTGATGATTTTTCTGCTGAAAGGAGTTGTCGTATGATCATGAAAGCACGACACCATTGGATCGTTTATCCTTTTTTCAAGTGGTACGCGGTGTGGAAAGTTAATCGGAATTTCAAGCCGGTATCCATTATCGGTGAGGTGACTGATAAAGGTTTGCCGGTTCTTTTTATAGCTAACCATGTAAGTTGGTGGGATGGCTTTTGGTTGCAATATCTGAACCAGTCAATTTTCAACCGTAAATTGCATTTCATGATGCTGGAGGAGCAATTAAGGAAATTCTGGTTTTTTAATCTTTCCGGAGGTTATTCGGTTCGAAAGTCAAGTCGCAGTCTGATTGAAAGCTTGAATTATACAATTGAACTGCTTTCTGATCGTAAAAATTTTGTTTTTATTTTTCCTCAGGGGGAGATCGTATCGATGCATAAAAATCACTTCGAATTCGGTAAGGGTTTAAGTTATGTTTTGAAAAACCTGGAGAATTCGGTACAAATCATTTTTGTGGCCAATCTGACAGATTATTTTTCAAAAGAAGTTCCCTGTTTAAATATATATATTGAGGAAGTCAGGCTTGCCCAGCTTGATAATTTGCAGATAGAGACAAGGTACAATCAATTTTACCAGGAGTGCATTAAGAATCAAATTCAGATCAGGACATGATATATATTGTCGTTGGCATATTCATTTTTGCGATCGTGCAATTATTGGTTGCATTTATAAATTATCTCAAGCCTGAAACACTTGTTCGCTCTGATTTGCAAACCGATGCCCTGGTTTCAGTGTTGATACCGGCCAGGAACGAAGAGAATAATATTGGTAAGTTATTGCAAGACCTTACCCGTCATTCATACCGGAATCTGGAGATTATCGTGTTCGATGATGAGTCGTCTGACCGGACAGCAGAAGTGGTTCAGGAATTTGCCGCCAAAGATTCAAGAATCAGGCTTATCAGTTCAAATGGATTGCCGGATGGATGGTTGGGAAAGAATTTTGCCTGCCATACTCTGTCGACAAATGCAAAGGGATCATATTACCTGTTTCTGGATGCAGATGTAAGGATCCATGGGGATTTGGTTTACGATAGTCTGGGATTTATGAGGAAACACAATTTGGGATTGATGTCAGTATTTCCCTCCCAGATCATGCAATCGCCGGGTGAAAAGGCCACCGTGCCGGTCATGAATCTGGTATTGCTTTCACTGCTTCCACTTCGCCTTGTAAGAAATTCGACCCGTTCATCTTTTGCTGCAGCGAATGGCCAGTTTATGTTGTTCGATGCCCCTTGTTACCAGAAGATGCAACCTCACGAAAAGATGAAAGGGAAAAGGGTGGAGGATATTGAGATTTCAAGGTGGTACAAAAAAAATGGAATACGCATTGCCTGCTTAGCTGGTGTTGAAGAGGTCAGATGCCGGATGTATCCAGGTTATCGGGAAGCAGTAAATGGTTTTTCCAGGAATGTTATCCAGTTTTTCGGAGGTTCAGGCTTTTTGGCAGTGTTATATGGTTTGACAACAATACTGGGAATTGTGCCAATAATGATCACAATGTCAATAAGATATGTAGTTTATTTTATTCTGATTCATGTCTTGAGGAGAATTTTTATTTCCCTGACGAGTAATCAATCCATTGCAGATAATCTGATTTACGCTGTTCCTCAGCAATTGTCACTTTTAATCTTTATCATCAGGGCAATCGTTATTGAAAAGAAAGGAGGCATTGTTTGGAAAGAAAGATCGGTATACTGATATTTTGGTTTTTGACCTTTTCGACCATAAGTATGGCCTCTGAAAAGAATCAGATCTACGCCGCTTATATTTCCGGGAATATGGGCATTTGGAAAGAAACCATTGATAAAATGGAGCAAAAGAAATCAACCTCTGATGGAGCCATTTTAGAACTCGTCAATTATCAGTATGGATATATTGGCTGGGCCATGGGAGTTGAGCGTCATAATGAAGCCAGACATTATCTCGAATTAGCGGAAAAGCATCTTGAAAGATTAGGTAAGCGAGGATATTCTCCTGCATCTGTATTTGCCTATCGGTCGGCTCTATATGGTTTTCGAATAGGCCTGAATCGTTTCCAGGCACCGATATTGGGTCCGCGAAGTGTTTCTCAAGCCAAAAGTGCCGTTGAAACAGATCCGGAGAATCCTTTGGGGTATATTCAGTTGGGGAATGCCGAATATTATATGCCAGCTGTTTTTGGTGGATCAAAAACCAAAGCGCTGGGATATTTTCTTAAAGCAAAATCTCTGATGGAGGCGCAAAAAGGGGGAATTCAAAATGATTGGAACTATCTGAGTCTTTTAACTCTCATCGCCCAGGTATACATTGATTTGTCAGAAAAAGAGAAAGCTAAAAAATTGTATGAAGAAATATTGAAAATTGAACCCGAATTCTTGTGGGTGAAGAATGAATTGTTTCCAGGTGTTAAATAAAAAAGCAATTATATGAGCAAGAAAGTATTAGTTGTTGGTGCAGGGCTTGGTGGAATAGCTACAGCCCTTCGATTGGCAAAGCAAGGATTTGATGTTGAGATCCTTGAAAAAAACAAACAAGCGGGTGGTCGGTTGAACCAAATCAAAAAGGATGGATTCACCTTTGACACTGGCCCAAGTTTTTTCAGCATGTCATATGAGTTTGAGGAGTTTGCCAGGGATTGTGGCATTAATCTGCCTTTTCAATATGTCGAGCTTGATCCGCTTTACTCTGTCCACATAAAGGGTAATCCGCGTATCTTTCATTTATATAAGGATTTGGATAGACTGGCAGAACAATTCAATGACTTTGAACCTGGCTTCAGAGTTAAAATGGAAAAGTATCTCAAGAAATCAGGTGCTTTGTTTGATGATACGATCGATATTGTAATAAAACGAAATTTCAACTCGTTGCCAGCATATCTGGTCGCCCTGGCTACTGTAAATCCTATTCATTTGCCCATATTATTCCGAAGTTTCTACGATCAGGTGAAGAAGCATTTTTCATCGAAGGAGGCCCGGATGATAATTTCTTTGGTCGCTTTTTTCCTTGGGCGTACTCCATTCGATACAAATGCGGTCTATACACTACTTTCATATACCGAATTCAGACATAACGGCTATTTCAACGTTGAAGGCGGAATGTACAAGATCGTTGAAGGAATTGTTGATGAACTGAATAAGTCTAACGTGAAAATTCATTACAATACTGAAATTGTAGAATTTAAGGAGGAAAACGGGAAGCTGAAATATTTTATTGATCAGACTGGCAAACAGTGGACTGCGGATTCATTTTTGGTGAACAGTGATGCAGCCAATTTCAGGCACACCATTTTTAAACGTAAAGGTTATGAATCTGAAAGAATGGCGAAGAAAAGCTGGACAATGGGCTATCTGACCATTTATCTGGGTATAAATATTAAGTTGCCTGAAATCAATCATCATAATTACTATTTGGGAGAAGATTTTGAAGGCTATGCTCATAACATCCTTCATAAGAAGGAAGTACTCGATAATCCATATTATTATGTGAACGTTCTCTCGAGGAAGAATCCGGAATGCGCACCTGAAGGTTGTGAAAGCCTGTTTTTTGTTTGCCCGGTCCCCAATCTTTTGGCAAAGCCCGACTGGAGAGACAAGGATCAGATTGTTGACAAGGTGATTCGCGATTTCTCTGACAGGATTGGCATAGGTATCGGCGATCATATCGTCTCGAAAACTGTTTATACACCCATTGATTGGCAAGACCAATTCAACCTGTATATGGGGAGTGGGCTTGGACTCTCCCATAGTCTGGGACAAATTGGCGGTTTCAGGCCACCAAATCATGATGAAGATTTTGAAAATGTATTCTATGCGGGTGCGTCTACAGTCCCGGGTGCTGGATTGCCAATGGCAATAATCAGTTCAAAACTGGCAACTGAGAGAATTTTGGAATTTTCTTCAAAAAAGTAATAACCCAATTCCCTCCGCGACAAATAATTCCTTTGTTTATCTTATAATTGTATAAGATTAAACAAAATAACGCTAAGTGCGTTATTAAGTACATCGTTACTGATGTAGCTTCAATTTTTATGTGATGACAAACAGGTATTCCATTAAGGACTTAGAAATCTTATCAGGAGTGAAGGCTCATACGATCCGAATCTGGGAAAAGCGATATAATTTACTATCCCCGGAAAGGACAGATACTAATATCCGGTTTTATAACGACAGTGATCTTCGCAAGATTATCAACGTTGCCTTTTTGGTCAGGCATCAGTTTAAAATCTCCAGAATTTCAACATGGGAACCAGCTCGTATTCAGGCAGAAGTACTCAATATATCAAATAACTCGGGAGAAAAGGATGAACTTACCGAACAGCTCATTTCTTGTTTGATCTCATTTGAGAATCAAAAATTCCTGAAACTAGTCAATGACATTATTCACGATCTGGGAAATGAAGAGGCTTATACAAAGGTATTTTTTGGTTTTCTTGAAAAGGTTGGTCTTTATTGGCAGGCTGGCGTGCTATATCCTGCACAGGAACACTTTGTTTCCAACGTATTAAGGCAGAAACTGCTTGCAGAGATTGAATTTGCGGAGGCTGAGAACAAGAACCAACCCACTATGTTGTTTTTTCTTCATGAAAACGAAATGCATGAACTGGGATTGCTTTTTTACTCATGGATTGCCAGGAAGTTAGGTTACAATGTTATTTATCTTGGTGCTCAGGTACCATTTGAAGATCTTCAAAAGGTTGCAAGCGCCACCCATTTGGATTCTGTTCTAACCTCCTTTGTCAATCCAATGGAGGAAGGTTTTTTTCTTGATTATTTGCAAAAGCTGCTTCAGTTGTTCCCAAACCAGAAAATATATGTTGCAGGATATCAGGTTGTTAATATTATGGCGGAACTTCCGCAAGGGATTGAAGCTATAAGGGATTATAAAGCCCTCAAGCAAAAGTTAACGAAATAACTATTTGAATCATACTTAGAAACTGGTCCTTCCCAATTTTTGGTTTCCTGTACAATAGACAGTAATGTTTCTTATATTTATTGCATAAATTGAAAACATACTGAACATGAAACCTGCCATTTCGTACCTGCGTCAATCAAATTTTTTCGGTCTGATATTCATTCTCCTGACAAGTATGGTCAGTCCTCTGCATAGTTTTTCCCAACCCGGCGACGGACCTTATGGTCCTGTCCGACAGAGTTACGGTCTTCCCCAAATATCAGGAAATATAATTTTTGTTTCCCCAGATGGTCGGAATGACACTGACGGGTCTAATATCGATTCTCCCACCACTCTTGAGGCTGCAATCTCCAGGGTTTCCACCGGAGATGCAATAATTTTAAGGGGAGGTACCTACCGAACCGGCGGCCTGGTGTTGAATCAAGGGATCACTATGCAGCCCTATATGGATGAACTGCCAATAATGAAAGGCACTTTTGTCGCTGATAATTGGAAGAATTTAGGAAATGGGTTATGGACTACTCATTGGGAAAAGCTTTTTCCGGCAGCCCCGGCCGACTGGTGGCAGAGAGACCGTGAAGGCAAACGTACCCCTTTGCATAAGTTTAATAACGATATGGTTTTTGTTGATGGAAGATATTTGCAATCGGCAGGCTATGAGGCAGAAGTTGATGAGAATTCATTCTATGTTGATTATACTACAGGCACCGTTTATATAGGGGTAGATCCAACTGATAGAATGATTGAAATCACTGCATTTGATGTGGCAATACATCGTACCTTAGAGGATGTTCATGGTAAATCAAGTGACGGGAAAGGCCCTGAGATACGGGGTATTACATTTACACAATATGCTTATAGGGCATTTGAGTTCGATGGATATAATCCTGAAGAGGTTTCTCCTGAAGCGGCTCATGGCAAGGACGTTGTCGGCACTACGTTGGAACATTGCACGATCTCTTATTGTTCGAGAGTCGCTGGTTACTTCAGGGGTGACCATCTGACGATCAGGAATTGTAAGGTAAGTGATACAAGTACTGAAGGCATATTTGTTCTAAGCTCGTCCGATGTCCTCCTTGAAAAGAACATTTTTACCCGCAACAATATTGAACGAATTACAGGTTACTATCCTTCAGCCGTTAAAATATTCAATCAGTGTTACAGGGTCACATGTGCTAATAATTTGGTTAAAGATCTGCCTTTTTCAAATGGTATTTGGTATGATGTAGGCAATGTGGACGGAGTTTTTATCAATAACTGGATTGAAAACGTCGGAATTGTTGATCGTCGGATTACAGGCAATCAAACCTGGCCGAGTGAAAGCGGATTTTTCTTTGAAATTTCAAAGGGTGCAATATGTGCCGGGAATGTTTTTGTGAATTGTGAAATGGGTGTTCATATCCTGAATAGTTGTGATGTGAAAATGTTTCAGAATACCTTTGTCAACAGTACTGCCACATTCGCAAGGAGCGAAAGGAGCGCTCAAGGCGATCATTTTGGATGGCATCCGGCTTCAGGACCTGATGTCGATGAACGTGACGGACATGTTTTTGTAAACAACCTGATGTATGGGGATCAAGGATTTCACAGACCTTTGTTGTTCGTATGGCAACGTGATTTCCTCTGTGAGAGACTTGACGAACCTCAATTTGATGAAATAGATCATAATGTATATGCCATGGAGTCAAGAGGAAAATCACCTCTGATCCTATGGAGCCCTGTAAACACCCAAGGGTGCATAGCTGAAATGAATTCACCGGAAGATCTGAATCAACTGCTTCCACAATTTTCTGGCAACAGTAAACTTTATCTGGGTTATAATGTTTTTCAAAGTCAGGAGCTCAAACGCCTCGCTTTGCTGGAAAGTTTCACTGGACATGGTCATGCTACCAAAATGCCTGATTCTATAAGTAAAGTCCTGAACAGACCCAAAAAAGACTCTCCTTATGTGGGAGCTTATCCAATTGTAAAGTAGGATGGGGTTTATGATCAGGTGGAAGATGTTTTTATTCATGATCTAATAGCAAATTTATAATGTCAAAACTTTTATCCCCTCTGACTATAAAGGATATAACCTTTAAAAATCGCATTGCGATTTCTCCAATGTGCCAGTATTCGGCATGGGATGGTTATGCCAATAATTGGCATCTGGTTCATTATGGAAGCCGAGCGGTTGGTGGCGCGGGATTGATAATTCAGGAGGCCACGGGCGTTTCGCCCGAAGGTCGTATTACCCCGGGTGATCTGGGTATTTACCTTGATGAACACCTTGAGAACCTGACCGCCATAACAACCTTCGTGAAACAGCATGGAGGAGTGCCTGGAATTCAATTGGCTCATGCCGGGCGAAAGGCTGGTTGTTCCCGACCATGGGATGGAGGGAAGCAACTTCCCTTAAACGAAGGTGGCTGGAGAACGGTAGCCCCCTCGCCAATCCCGTTTTTCCCTCATGACGAAAAGCCTGAAGAATTGGACCTCTCCGGTATAATGAAGGTTGTTGCCGATTTTCGGTCTGCGGCTGCCCGGGCTTTGGATGCCGGGTTTCAGGTTTTGGAGATTCACGCTGCACACGGCTATTTGATACATGAGTTTTTATCGCCGATAACCAACCAAAGAAAGGATTCTTATGGAGGTGCTTTCGAGAATCGAATCAGGCTGCTAATCGAAATTGTAAGGGCAGTAAAGACTGTGTGGCCTTCTAATATGCCCCTGTTTGTCCGAATTTCAGCAACTGATTGGGTTAATGGAGGCTGGGACATTGATGAAGCGGTTAAATTGGCATCAAAGCTTAAAAGTGAAGGCGTCGACCTAATAGACACTTCTTCAGGAGGATTGGTTCCGGATGCCATAATCTCATTTGCCCCTGGATATCAGGTCGATTTTGCTTCAAGAATCAGGAAGGAGACGGGTATCTTGACCGGAGCTGTTGGGTTGATTACAAGTATTTCGCAGGCTGAGGAGATTTTGAATGCGGATCATGCAGATTTGATACTCATTGCGAGGGAGTCGCTGAGAAATCCATACTTCGGGTTAACGGCCGGTAATGAGCTGGCTGAAGAAGTTGATTGGCCAGTTCAGTATATCAGGGCGAAATAAGTTGAAGGATTGCTGAATTGCTTTTGATACGAATACATCAGATTTACAAGATTCCTGTACTGAGATCAACGGACATAACGAGTTGATAATTTCTACTCCTGATAAACCGATTTGGAAGGTTCAGGTTCAGTCCTAGGATTCAGGGAAACCTCCTTGTTGATTAATTCCTGCAGGGTAATACCTTGCATATAATTGATTATTAGTTGATTGAGATCGCCATAAATTCCTTGTGCTGAGCAATGCCCTGAACGGTCGCACACCTCGTTTCCAGTTAGGCAATCCACCACGCAAATTGCTGGCTCAAATGCCTGATAGATGTCATAAAGTGAAATATTTTCAGGTGATTTACGTAAGACATATCCACTTTTTTTCCCTTTTACATTGCGGATAAGCATGGCAGTCTTGAGCGCATGAATGATATGATCAAGATACTTCAATGAGATTTCTTGCCTCTCTGAAACTTCTTTCTGGTAAACTCCAGTTAAAGAGTCATTCATGGCTATTTCCAGCATGGTCCTGATACCATACCTTGTTTTTGCATTCAATCTCACAATAATCCGTTTAGTTTATGTTTCAATGATTAAAATTTTAAAGTTAATATTTACTTTATCATTTAATCTAACCATTCCCATAAATTTTTTCGGTGGTTCGAGCAAAAAGTCTGATAGATAAATATTTGCATTTCCAGATAATGTTTTGAATCCGGACATATGTTTTATATCGGAGTAATTTGTCTTTATTTTCCTAGTTTGCCCCGAAAGGCTGACTTCAAGCTCAGTTGGTTCAATTTCTTTACCTTCAATGATGTGCCGATAGAACTGATCAATTTCGATCCTGATCTTAACTGAGGGATGCTCGTTTGCATTCACCAGATTATGAAAATCATTAAGGATCATCTGATTTTTGCAGTTCAGTCTTTCAATTGGGATCGTGAATATTATGGCTGAGTTTTCATAGATTCCAACAATTTCCTTATTCTCAGTTTTTGTTTTTGAATCCAGAAATAAATGGAATTTATTGACATTGGTTTCCCCAATTATTACAATGTCTTGCAAATGTGCCGTCGTCAATGCTGGAGCTTGTTGTGCCCTGACGGTTACTGTAAGGCAACCGAAGACTAACAGAAGATAAATCAATATATTGGACCTGTTTTTCATGAGATGCTAATTGGCCATCCCGTGAATCAGCCTTTGCATGGATGTTGTGTCTCGAGAGGCACTAATCTGCTGGAATTTCTGAAATCACGAGATGGCCATTTTGCTATTTGTGTCAAAAAGATATACCTGCCTCCAGCATCATGCCTTTGAATCCGGCTTTATCTCCGTAATTGGCGAAATTTTCATAATTCTGGTCTACGTATTCTAGCTTAATCCCGACATTGTCTGTCATGAACCATCCTGCTGCAAACTGAATGCGATTGACTTGCATTTCGGGCTGTGATTTTTTGTTATTTACGGTATTATACCGACTGCCAACGTGAAACTGATCAGTTTGGCCAAACCTGTAAATAGCTTCAATGGCTAGCTGATTGAAGTCATAATCCGCTTTTGCCATGTTCAAACCCTTTGAGTTTTGTAAAGTCCCGAAAATTTCCAATCCACCATATTGCATGAATATGTTTCCGACAATTGTATTGTCTTTGGTAAAGCTTCCTGGCCCCCAGTTTCCGGAGGTGAAGTTTTTTGTAATGTCAAATTCAGATCCGTCTCCTGCCTGACGATTCATAACCAGGTAATAACGTGAGCCGGTACGGTCACCACTATGCAATGAACCGCTCAATGTCTCTCCCTGATGCGATCCGGCCAAGGTTGCCCTAACCCTGAAAAGCTGGCTTACCTGTTTGTCAATGCTTGCCTTCCATACATAGGCAAGTTCGTCGGTTAGGTTTCTTTCAATGTAAGTTTTGTTTTCACCAGTGCCGGTTGTTGTTCCCAGTGCCGGTTTCAAGGTACCGTTATTGATGCCGCCCATCAATAATAATCCTTTGTTCCTGAACATGATTTCGACCCCTGTATTTGTAGTGAAATCATCGAGGATATAGTTTCCGACGAAGGCATTCTTCAGAATACTACCGTTATCAGACCTTCTGAAGTGCTGATCTCCGACGTTTGGATTCATCACCCCTGCTTTGATCGTTAAATATTGCATAAGCTTGTCAGCTGCCGGTAAAAAGGGCAGATGGTCGATCAAAAGATAGCCACCCTTTACCCAGGTTTCGTTGTGATGTCGTGAGGATAGATAAGTTTCCAGATTCACTTTTATCCCTGGGGCAAGCAGTGTGTTGATGTTAAAATTAGCTGTCGGTAAATTGAGATTGGACCCCAGTTCAATTAGAGCCCATGATGAATTGCTGGCCTCATGGCTGAGCGATTGATACTGGATAGCAAAATCAGCACCAATGTTCACTTTTACTTTTTCGAAATCGGAAGGTTCGAGCTTTGGTTCTTCAAAAGTCTGAGCTTGAACCGTGACATATGCAAAAAATGCTAAAAAGAGCAAAATGGTGTTTTTCATTGTGTATATAAATTAAGTTGTGATCTTCAATTAATTGGATGCTGAGATGGACTGGTTGGTTTTCAAGTCGATGCTATATTCCAACACAAAATCATTCCCTGTTTTGATGGTTCCCATCATTGCGGTTGGAGGTTTAATACCGAAATCACTCATCTTCAGTTTAACTTGCCCATTCACGGTAATAACCTGGTCTGATTTGACCGTGCCATTGAATGGAACTTTGATAATTTGTGATACCCCTGCAATTTCGAGCTTACCTTGGAGTATTCCATTGAAGTTTGTCCCTTGTTTTGTGACAGTTATTCCTTCAGACTGGGTAAATTTAATTTCCGGATGTTGTTTTGATTTCAAAGCTTCAAGCGCTTTTTCGTCCATGAGACTGTGTTTGCTTTTAAGTCCTTTAGCCATGCTGGAAAATGTAACATCCTCGATAAAGAGTTTGTCTTCTTGATGATTAAGTCCCATTTCGATGTTTACAATCGTTGATTCCATCTCCCAGTCGTGAACGGTGGATGTACCTTTTACAAGAACCTTGCTCTGTGCAGGAACATTCTTAAAAGGAACCTGAGCCAGCAGGGAGCCATGTATCATGACAAATGCTAAGGCTATCAATAATAATTTGAAACTTGTTTTCATGTCTGTTTTTTTTTATTAATCAAACTTGAATAATACCTGTTGTTTAAATTCAATAAGCTTAACTTATTTAATAAAGTTATTAATCCTATCAAATCGATAGGACAAAGTTAGAGGATTTTTAAATACCATGATATTCATATCCATGTTTTACAACATAGAATTATGAAATATAGGTATGTAAGTGAATGATAATAAATAGGATAGAAATTAAATGGCTGTCTGGTAAAATTTCAGTGATCTTAACCAGATATTAAGTCGGCAGTCAATAAATTTAATTTTTGATTCTTACAATTGGATGCCAAATATCAGATTCCCATAGAAATACATCATCAGCATGATGATAACAGCCCCAATAAGGTTTATCAAAAGTCCTGTACGGGCCATCAGGCCTATGGTGATACGCCCACTCCCGAAAACAATTGCATTCGGAGGAGTAGCAACAGGCATCATAAATGCCATCGATGCCGAAAGTGTGGCAGGAACCATCAGGAAAAGCGGATGAATCCCTGAAGTAATAGAAAGACCGGCAAGTATGGGAAGAATCATTTCTGTTGTAGCGGTATTCGATGTGAGCTCGGTCAGGAAAGTAATTACAAGTGAGATGATTAGAATAATCCACATTGGATGAAGTGTGGCTACACTTGAAAGTCTTTCTCCGAACCAGAGGGAAAGCCCTGATTCTTTTAGTCCGGTAGCCAGCGCAAAACCACCTCCGAACAAAAGAAGAATTTGCCAGGGTAGTTTGACTGCAGTCTGCCAATCCAGCAGCTTTTCACTTTTATGACGCTTAGCAGGTATTATAAAAAGAAAAATCGACATCGTAATTGCGATTGTGCCGTCGTTGATATACGATGATTTGGGAAATAAACCAGACCAGCCTGGGACTATAAAATTTCCAAACGCTAGGTCCACCCTGAAAATCCAGAGAAATGCCAATAAAGAAAAAATTGATAAGACCCACTTTTCCTCGTGTGTGATTGGGCCTAAAGATTTTAACTGGCTTGAAAATATATTTTTCGGAATCTGAATCCACTCACTTTTTCGAGGTTTGTAGCTAAAATACAGTACTATCCATATAATAAAAGCAATGATCAGGCTGACGGGAAGGGCAAAAATGAGCCATTGGGAGAATGCAATGGATAAGGCCTCAGGGAAATATATTTCATAGATTCTAACAAATGAAAGGTTTGGGGGTGTTCCAACGAGGGTTGCCATTCCCCCCGCAGAAGCACTGTAAGCAATACCAAGGAGCAATCCGATGCTGAATCTGGACGCTTTTCCATGATTCATCATTTCGTCAAGTTGCTTTATAATTGACATGGCGATAGGTAACATCATCATGGTAGTTGCCGTGTTGGAGATCCACATGGACAAGAAGAAACTGGACACCATAAATCCGGCAAGTATGTTGGCTGGCTTTACTCCGGTCATGCTTAAAATCTTTAAGGCAATTCTACGATGCAGATTCCATTTTTCCATTGCGAGTGCCACAAGGAAACCGCCCATAAACAAGAATATGACATCATTAAAATATGCCGAGGACACGGTTTTGTTATCCATGACACCAAACAAGGGGAATAGCGCTACAGGCAACAGGGAAGTTATTGCCAGGAGGACTGCTTCCGTAATCCACCAAACTGCCATAAGTAACGCTATGCAGAATGTATATGTAACCTTTGGATTATTGGGATCCAAATCTACAAAGAGTAGAATGCCCACTATGATTACTGGAGTTATGACGAAGCTGATCAATTCTTTGACTTTCATAAACTTTCAGTATATAGCGAGCTAATTTAAAAAATAATAAGACGGATTGGGCAGTTTTTTTGGATGAACAGAAAACCTGAAATCTATAAATCAGAATTGATAAACCGGCAATACCTTAAGCGCCAAACTTGACTGAAAGACTGAAACGTGGTAACTATTCGTTAGATAAAACGAAAAGGCCGGAATTGCTCCGGCCTTTTGTCCGGTTAGCATCCTCCGATGTAACCGGTAACTCACCCCAAGTATTTCATAAAATGTGACATCCTCAATGGGTGTCCTTCAATGATTATTTTGTTTGTTTTGTGTTTTCTCGTTAATGCCTCCCTTGAATTTTTTAAATAATCACGGGGTCAGGACTTCAGTGTGTTAGAGTTTTGTATAAGTGTTGATTTAACCAAACGACATATACCTGTTTGAAAAGGGGAAATGATGATAAGTAAAGAACGATTTTTCTTCTTTCCTTTTCCCAGCTGAGTTCCTGATTCCAAGGCCAGATTGCTCTGTCAGAAATCAGTCACTCAGCGGAAAATGGAATTTGATATATAAGACGGAACTATGGTTCTGTTGTTTCTGCTTCCAGCTCAAAGTTTACTGTAGTTGAAGCCCCTGCCGTTACTGGTATGTCAAAAACGGTGTCGTTCTTAAAGCCGGGGAGTACACAAACTGCAGTATAGGTGCCTTCGTGAAGACCGATAAGTTTGAAGTTTCCCATCTCGTCGGTGAAGGAAGAGATTAAAATCATATCTTCTTCTTCCATTCCTGGTTCGATTTCATTTTCCGGGATCAGGAGATTTACCCTCGCATTTTCAAGCGGATTATCCAAAGAGTCTTTTACAGATCCCTGAATTCTTCCGGCGGCACCTAAGTATACTCCACGCACTACAGGTTTGAAATTAAATCCGATGATATTACCGGCAGCTACATTTCCTTTTGCGACAAATGATTTACTTACATCAAAGTCCAGAAGCACATCCGATGTCTGACCGGCTTCGATCATTATGGCCGGATGAATCTTGATTTTTAATCCACTTGTTGAACCGCTTGGCACCTTAAGATCATAAACTTCACCATTATTCAAGGTTACTTTTGAGTCGACAACCCTGAGCCTGATCATATCATAGGAACCAGGTTCCAAATCTACCGAGGCAATTTGTTCGGTAATACCGTTGGTCAAATCAAGAAGGTCGAACTCCATTTCTCCCTCTGCAATAACCATAAATGAACTATCTTCTTCTTCCGCATCTGCATCAGAGGTTTTTCTGATTTCCACCCGGTCAATTGTTACCCAGGTACTGCTAACGAGTTGGATTGGGAAAGGGGCGTCCGTTAAATGAACATTTAACCTACCCTTGCCTTCTGGCATTGAGTTTTCATCTGTGTTGCATCCTGCTATGGCAAATACTGCAAACATGAGCAATGCCAAGGACCATTTCATCTGTTTCATAGCCTAACTATTTTAAAAATGTTTATCGAAATCATCAATTATGCCAGAACTAGAAACAAAATATGTGCAGCAAACGGATTTTGACTTCAATTAGCTTTAAATCAGGACGAACTGTGATTTGGAGGATTAAACAATTTTATCAAAATGTGTTGAATGACTATCAATTTGAAAATGGATTTTTTCATCTGTACTTCCAATTTCTCTTAAAAAATAATACAAACTGCTCTTTTATTGTATTCTTATCTGCAACAAAAAGAAAAAGGAGCCATTCCGATTTTAACCGATGGCTCCTTCCGTTCCTTTGTTTTGGAGAGAGTTATTTCAACTTAGGTTTCTGTTATTTTTCTGGTTGAATGGCTGGAGTAGGGAAAGGGGGAGGATTAATCTCAGGCTTTCTCTGTAAGTCAACCAGTTTGAGCGCTTCCCGGATGGCTCTCAGCAACTGGGGATCTTCTCCCTTCTGAAGTGATACTGCATCCTGTCGAACTTCAATATCGGGGGCCACTCCTGTATTTTCTGCTACCCATTTCCGGTTAATGGGGTCAAATACCGCATTGTCAGGCGCCGTGATCATTCCCCCATCGATAAGGGGGTAATGAACCGATGATTTCACCAATCCACCCCATGTGGTAGTCCCAATCAGTAGTCCTGCTTTCTGTTGCCTGAATACCCAAGGGAAGAAATCACCTCCTGATCCGGCCATCTCGTTGATGAGTAAAACTTTAGGCCCCAATATACCTGCGGGAAGTTGCAAGGGTTTCCCGTTTGGCACTTCATTGGTCAGTGATGCCCGTAATGTGCGTGTCATAAGATCAACCATGTAATCGTCGAGAAGTCCTCCACCGTTGAACCGTTCATCAATTACTGCACCTTCTTTGTCCTGTTGTGCAAAGAAGTAGCGATTGAAAGAAACAAGACCTGCCCCGCCTGTATTGGGTATCCAAATATAAGCCAGACGACCATTTGAAAGGCTGTCGACCAATCGTCTGTTATCCTCGACCCACCCCCTGGTCCTAAGATTATTTTCATTGTTTATGGGTGTTACGGTTTCTTGCCATGACCCTTCGTATGCCGGTGTTGAATTTATATGTAGAATGGTTTGTTTGTCAGCCGTTCCGTCCAGGAATCGGTATATGTCATCCTGGGCGGTCAGTTCTGACCCGTTGATGCCGGTTATATAGTACCCTTCCTTGATTTTAAGTTCTGGTCGGTCAAGCGGACTTGATAATTCAGGGTTCCAGCTTTCTGATGTGTAGATTCTTTTAATTTTCCATCTGCCCTGATCGGGTATAAGGTCGGCTCCCAATAGCCCTATTGTATTCCTGTCTGTTTCGGGGTAGTCACCACCCCCGACAAAACTATGCCCGACCGATAGTTCCCCGTTCATCATGTCCAGGATGTAAGTCAGGTCATCGCGGTGGCGTATATGTGGAACCAGTAGTGAATATCGCTGGTATACCTCATTCCAGTCGCGCCCATGCAAGTTGGGATCATAAAAATAGTCACGCTCAACACGCCAGGCTTCCTCAAAGATCTGTTTCCATTCAGCAGCCCTGTCGAGTTTTACCTGCAAGTTTACTTTTACCGATTTACCATCTGATCCTGAAGGCTTGTCAGTCTCCATTACCTTCCAGTCGCCATTGACCCGGGCCAGCATTTTTGTCCCATCAGCAGACACAGACACCTGTCGGGCCCCACTAATGAATTCTTTTGCTTCACGTTTTTCAATTGAGAATTTATGCAAAGTGATCCCAGGGGTATTAGGCTTTTGTTCGCCGACAAAAACATGTCCTTTCGGGCCGTTTATCATCATCTCGTAATTGCGTTTTGGCATGGGAAGAGGGATAATTCTACGCTGGATATCATCGAAATCGATGATTACCTTCGTTCCTTCCTCTTTCTTTTCATCTTTCACGTCGTTACCATTCTTGCCATCTTTCTTGTTTTTATCCTTAATGGCTGCCGAATCCTTTTCCTCTGGTTTTTTTCCTTCCTCTTTGGTCACCTCTTCGTCGCTCCTCGGCTTGAAAGGGGAGGGTTCGTCCTTTTTCAGGTTGATAAGGTAGGCATTGTATTCAGGGGCTGAGGTTTGTGAACTTGTATTGGCCCACCCTGAGCGCAATGCCAATTCAGTACTTGCCAGGAAATAGAGGCGAAGTCCGTCGGCATCCCAGACTGGTGAGAATGCATCGGCAAAAGGATCAGTCAGGGAGGTAGCTTTTTTGTTTTCAACCGACCAAACCACAATGGTACGGAACCCGTTGCTTCCAGCCTTTGCATAAGAAAGCCATTTTGAATCGGGAGACCATGATAAACCCATGGAGCCCCTCTCCAGGTTATTACCGGCAATGTCAGCCGTTACAATTTCCCCGGTTTCAGTATGGATAACCCTGATCCTAACGTCATCATCGGTGAAGGCAATGTATTTGCCATCAGGCGACCAAACAGGCTCCCAAGCCATCTTTGATTCTCCAATGGGCCAGGACCGGGGTTCTGTCATGCCATCCTGAACTCCTACCATCAGGCGATAACCCTGACCGGAGGCATCAGAGAACCAGGCTACCTGATTTCCCTTGGGAGACCAGATTGGTGCCCTGTCGGCAGCTCCGGAGGTCTGCGTCAGGTTTCTTGGATCTCCATGCTCTACAGGAACCGTGAAAATGTCTCCCCTGGCTTCAATCAGTACCCTTTTCCCGGTTGGTGATAGGGATACGGAAGCAGCTCTGGATGAAACATCTTCCCATTTCGTTTCCGCCCAGGGAAAGTCACCGGTTATTTTGATTTCAAGCTGTCGAACACTCTTGTTGTCCTGGTTCATGAGATAAAGGAAACCGTCCCGTTCGAAAACCAGTTCCTTGTCATTTCCGGCAAGCCATTTAATGTCAGATCCTGTAAAACTGGTGATTTGCTCCAGTTCTTCGGAAGATGTATCAAACGCCCAGATGTTGGAAGTCCAGTCCCTGTCTGACAAAAAATAGATTTTGTTGCCGATCCACAAAGGCTGAATATCAAAGGTTCGTTCATTTGGAATAATGGTCTCACTGTATGTTTCCAGATCCAGTATGATTAGTGGAGTGTTCTGCCCGCCTCTGTAGTTGCGCCATTCAATATCCCATCGTGATACACGGTCAATGGCTATCTTTTTCCCATCGGGGCTGTAGGAGCCGTCAAACCCCCATTGTTCTGCCACTGGAGCTGAAGGGCCACCAGTTGCCGGCACGGTCCATAATCTGCCATAGGATGGGGGAGCTGATTCTCTCGCTGAGGTGTACAACACATTCTTCCCATCCGGTGTCCATCCCTTCACCCTGGAAGCGGCCGGGTACCAGGTCAAACGTTCGGGTGTTCCACCAGTTGAAGCCACAACATACACGGAAAGAATTCCTGCACGGTTTGAATTGAAAGCAATCTTTGTCCCGTCAGGTGAAAAACGGGGTTCACTTTCAACTGCGGGAGTGCTGGTTATCCTAAGAAGCTGGCTGCCATCCAGGTTGGATGTCCAGATATCACCACCAGAAACAAACACAACCTTATCGGCGTGGATGTCTGGTTGACGTAAAAGACGCGAGGATTCAGCCATGACAGAGGCCGATGACATCACGCAGATAAAAAACACGGGTAGGAGATAGCGATACATCTTTGACCGAAAGTTTGCAAAAAGGCATCTTAACCCAGTTTGAAATAGTTTGTTGCTTAGTTGTGATGGATCCATTTTCTTCAGGAATTTAATTGTTATGAAAAAAAGATAGTGCATGGAAACTTCACAGGATTGTATCCGCACACTATCTATCTGACTACGAGATTATAAAAATGTTACAGTCTGATACTGTCAATCATTTTATTTTTCAGAGCAGTTAAACATCCAATGTACTCCGAATCGGTCCCGACAGCTGCCATAGTAGTCACCCCAGAACATATCCTGAAGATCCTGCTCTACGGTTCCTCCTGCAGATAATGCCTTGAACAGCGAACGTTTTTCTTCACGGCTATCTGGTTGTAGCATTACATATACATTATTTCCTTGTTTCACCTTGAATCCCATGGATTCCGGAGCATCTGAACCCATTAGCGTATAGCCTCCAAGTATAGGGAGTGAAACATGCATAACCAGATTTTTGTCTTCTTCATGCAAAGGTGGCATATCCTCACACATTGGAACTTCTTTGAATCTCATAATGCCATAACCTTCATATTCGCTACCGAATACTTCGCTATAAAATTGAAATACCTGCTCGGTAGAGCGCTCAAAATTGAGATAAATGCTACCTGTTGCCATAATGGTAATAATTTATAAATGTCCTAAGTAAGTTATTCTTCACAGATTTTCTTCAGAATTGCCAGAGCCTTGGGCCATGTATCCTTAAAATATTCATCAAATCCCGGGAATTGATCTGTTTCAACGTATACCATCGTTCCCTTATCGGATGGGAAATACCAGTAATTTTCCAATGCGCCACTCCATGATTCTGCTTTTTGGGTATCATCGGTATTTTGCCCCGACTGTATTTCGCCAATGTGTTGCAGGCTTACATGCCGGTTGGGTATGAATTCACTGACCAGGCTTTGTATACCGCCTACATTCCCCTGTTCATCACTTCCCAGGAACTTAATGGATTCACCCTTCTGCCATTTCCCCTCAAAACGGGACGTGGGATTGAATGCTGAAGTCCATTGGCGATAATGATGATCATCCAACATCGTCTTGAAAACTTTTTCTACAAGCGCTTCAATTTGGATAGAAAAGGAAAGGACCGGCAGGTTTTCCACATATCTTTTGAGATTGTCAAGAATGGCTTGCCAACCATCCCTTTGCAGATTTTCAGGAAAGGTGGACTCTGGTTCAAAGACCTGGATAATAATGGTCTTCAACCCGTCGGGCTGAAATGTCACCGTACCCTTTCGCTGGTCATCCAATGTGTATTCAATGATTTGGTAGTCTGTTACTTTGTTGTACGTACCCGAAAAATCAAATTCCATGCTGCCATCCCTGGCTGCCATGCGATATACAAAGCGTCCGCCTTCGATCAGGTTATTCTCTGCATCAGGGCAATGCCAGTCTTCCGATGCGGTATTCCACCCAACAATATGCCTGGGTTCATTCATGACATACCATACTTTCTCCAAGGGTGCATTGATTCTGGTACTGACAGATATTTTTGACTTCATCGATTTTGTCATCTTGTTTTTCATTGTGAGTTCACCACTCAATTTTTATCACACTCAAATCGGTGTAATACAATTAAAATTACAAAAAAATACTTTAAGATCCGATTTTAATTTTATTGATGACAAAAATAATTCGAACATGGTCAGGATACTCAGGCAGATTCACATAGAATCCTGTATCCTTTGGAGTTAGCGATTTGAAACAATCATATATGGAAATTTGTTAAATTCGACAGGAAATAGCATTAATTAGTTTCCATTAGACGCTTTGTTCTATAAATCATACAAAGATTTGGATTCTGAAGAATTTTACTGTAGTTAACCAAATTGAATATACATGACGACACTTGAACTGGTCACGGAAAAATTGGGAAAACCCTACCATGACCTCGAATTTTTACTGGGTTGTTTTAAGGAAGTGCTTATAGAATCCGGAGACGAGGAACTGGCAAATGATATTCCCTGGATGTCAGGTGATTGTATGGCCGGAGAGAGATTTACAGGCAGACATTTACAGCTTTGGTCGGTGTGTTTTCAGCTCCTCAATATCGTTGAGGTGAATGGTGCAATGCAAAATCGTCGCCGAAAGGAGGATGAGAAATCACTGTCGGCAATTAACGGTCTTTGGGCTTTTAATCTGGATCGATTAAAGACAGAAGGTTATACTGACCAGGATATGGCAGAAACTCTTTCTAAGATCCATGTGGAGCCTGTTCTTACAGCCCATCCGACTGAGGCTAAACGGGCCGTGATGCTCCAGCATCTTCGCAATTTATATCTCCTGATTGTAAAAAGGGAGAACACCATGTACACCCGAACAGAACAGGAGGAGTTGCGAAAGGAGATCAAAATAGCATTACACCGGATTTGGCGCATCTATGATGTTTATATCGAAAAACCTGAAGTGGATTCAGAACTGGACAATATTATCCATTACCTGACAGATGTATTTCCCGAAGTTGTGGTTCTCCATGACCGGCGCCTTAAACAGGCCTGGGAAGAAGCTGGATTCAACCCTGAACTGATCAGGGATGCCCGGGCTCTACCCCGTATTTCGTTTGGGAACTGGGTTGGAGGTGATCGTGATGGTCACCCTCTGGTAACTGCAGATGTCACTCAAAAGACTTTAAAGAAACTGAGATATCATGCCCTGGCGACCATTCAGAGGGAGTTATCAAAATTACAGAAAAATTTAAGTTTTAATGCTGATGTCACCGCTCTCCATCCTGCATTCAGGGAACGATATGAATTACTGAATTCCGAAATTTTAACCGGCTTGCCCGGATACAAAATCAAATATGTCAATGAGGCTTTTCGGCAATACATCGGATTCCTTTTGGAAAAGTTGCCGTCGACACTGATGGTGGACGATCAGCCAAATATTCATGAGAAACAATACTCATACAGATATCCCTCCGAGTTAACGAATGATTTGTTTATTCTTCAGCAAGGACTTATTGAATATAAGGCCAGTGAGATTGCATATTCCGACGTGAATGAAATGATCCGGATCATGGACACATTTGGGTTTCATCTTGCCAGGTTGGATGTTCGACAAAATAGCCAGTTTCACGATAGGGCTATCGCCCAGCTTTTGGATGCGGCCAGGCTCGACGGAACAAAGTTTCTTAATCTCACACCAGGCGAACGGCTCTCATTTATGAGTGCCGAGCTTATGTCGGGCCGACCCTTTGTGCACTCCAGTATTTCCCTGGGCGCTGAAGCCCAATCTACCATCGATTCTTATAAGAAGATTGCCGATCATATAAATAGGTATGGAGATGAAGGAGTCGGATCGTTGATTGTCAGCATGACCCGCGATGTGACTGATTTGCTGGCGGTATACCTTCTTGAGCGTGAGGCCGGATTAATGGTAAGTACTCCTGAAGGACTTGCTTCCAGAATTCCTGTTGTGCCCTTGTTTGAAACTATTGAAGACCTGGATAACAGTGCAGATATTCTCGATCGTTTTTTGTCGCATCCGGTAACAATCAATAGCCACAAGTTTAGAAAGGAGAAAAATGATGAAGAAGAGGTCTGGCAACAGGTTATGATCGGCTACAGCGACAGTAATAAAGATGGAGGTATTCTTGCCAGCCAATGGTTTCTGTACAAGGCTCAGCTTCGATTAATCAAGATTGGCGAAAAGCATGGCGTCAAGATTTCTTTTTTTCATGGAAAGGGTGGTTCAATCTCGAGGGGAGCGGGGCCTACGCACTGGTTTCTGCGAGCGTTGCCCAAAGGATCCCAGAAAGGGTTTATTCGACTTACTGAACAGGGCGAAACCATAGAACGAAAATATGCCAACAAAGGAAATGCGGTATATAACATTGAATTGCTTACTGCCGGAACCTTTGCTGAAACGCTTCGCCATGGAAAGGATACCCCGGTTGAGCATCACCTGGCCGAAGAATTGGATTACCTCGCTGAAAAAAGTATGGTTTCATACAAAGAGTTGACTCAAAAATCAGGCTTTATTTCGTTTTACGAATATGCAACCCCAATTGATGCCATTGAGCAAAGTAAAATTGGAAGTCGGCCTGCACGCCGAACCGGCAGGCGAACTTTGGGAGACCTGCGGGCTATTCCATGGGTTTTCAGCTGGAGCCAGTGCCGTTTCAATATTACCAGCTGGTACGGTGTGGGCAGTACGCTTATGGAGATGAAAATGAAGGACCCTGAAAAATTTGGCCGTTTCATGCAAGCTGCCAAGAACGATCCTTTTGTTCGGTATGTCCTTACCAACGTAGATACCAGTCTTGCCTCCTCCGATGAGCCTGTTTTTAAGAAATATGCTTCCCTGGCAGCTGAAACCCCCGGGAGTTCCGAATTCCTGAAGATGATGTCGGAAGAGTTAGTCAGAACAAGGCAGATGATCGATGACATATTGCAAATACCGCTGGTACTTCGAAGAGAAAATCATTACTACTCAACAATGCTGCGGGCTGAGGCAATGGCACCGCTGCATGAGTATCAGGTCATTTTATTGAGGCAGTGGCGACAGCTATCTTCAGGAGGAAATACCATAGATTCAAATAAAGTGTTATTTGAATTGCTGAGAAGTGTCAATGCCATTGCCGGGGCTATCGGATTTACTGGTTGATATTCAGTTAATGATAATATTATAGAACTTCAGGAAATTATGAGAATAGAACAGATCTTTAAGAATAACAAAGAGTGGATCGCTGAAAAGTTAAAAACCGACAAGGATTTTTTCCGGAATCTGAGGTTGGGGCAGAATCCCGATATTCTTTACATTGGCTGTTCCGACAGCCGTGTAACCGCCGAAGAAATGATGGGGGCAAAACCCGGTGAGGTGTTTGTACATCGTAATATCGCCAATATGGTGTCGAACAACGACCTGAGCGCTATGTCGGTGATTACCTATGCAATCAATCAGTTGAAGGTGAATCACATTATTGTATGCGGACACTCTTATTGCGGGGGTGTCAAGGCTGCCATGCAGTCGGCCGATTATGGCATCCTGAATCCCTGGTTGCGGAGTATCCGCGACGTCTATCGACTTCACAAGAAGGAGCTCGATGGAATACAGGATGAAGATTTGAAATACAAGCGTTTGATTGAGCTCAACGTGCAGGAACAATGTGTCAATGTGATCAAGACCGCCGATTACCAGAAAGCATACCGTGACCGGAGGTTAACGGTGCACGGATGGGTTTTCGACATGGAAACAGGGGAGCTGAAAGATTTAAAGATTGATTTTGACAAGATTCTGGAGGGAATCATGGAGATTTACCGTTTGATTTGATGTGTTATTTAATTTTTCTTCAATCGAATAATACGTCGAGGGCTGATAACTTCTCCTTTTGAATTCAATTCCTTGTTTTCAGTTTTCTTTACAGCCAGTCTCGATTGCAAGTGATCTGGAATTTTCCCGGGTTTCCCTGTCTTTTTTCGATGATTGATTTTGGAAGGCAACGTTTCGCGGAAATTTCTCGGAGTCCTGGATTCCTCCTGGGAAGCTGAAGACTCTTTGTTTGTAATCTCACGCGTATATTGAATTTTAGCCTCCGGGATGGTTTGTTTGATCAGTTTCTGGATATCTTTCAGGTAAGCTCTTTCTTCCTTGTCGCAAAATGAGATGGCTTGTCCATCGGCTCCGGCACGACCTGTCCGGCCAATCCGGTGGACATAGGTTTCCGCAATATTGGGCAAGTCGTAATTGATGACAAGCTGGAGATCGTCGATGTCGATGCCTCGGGCCGCAATATCGGTGGCTATAAGAACCTTCGTATAGCCTTTTTTTATGTTTTCCAATGCAATCTGACGGGCGGTCTGTGATTTATTCCCATGAATGGCATTAGACGTGATTCCTGCTTTTTTCAGAAAGCGGGTGATTTTATCTGCCCCATGTTTGGTACGGGTAAACACGAGGGTCGCCTTATCATGGTTTTCCCTGAGAACGTGGGTTAACAGCGCTGGTTTATCCGCTTTTTCGGCAAAGCATATCGATTGTTTCACCTTTTCGGCTGTCGTCATTTCAGGCTGGATGGTCACCCGTGCCGGATTGCCAAGAATCTTTTTGGAAAGTTCGACAATTTCAGGTGGCATGGTAGCCGAAAAGAACAATGATTGTCTTTTGGGCGGAAGTTTGGCTATGATTTTTCTGACGTCATGGATAAATCCCATGTCGAGCATACGGTCGGCTTCGTCGAGGACAGACCAACCTACATTGCGAAGTGAAACATAGCCTTGATTCATCAGGTCAAGTAATCTGCCTGGGGTTGCAACCAGTACATCCACCCCTTCCTGAAGGATACGGGTCTGGTTACCCTGCTTCACCCCACCGAAAATGACGGTGTTGGTTATGTTGGTGAATTTCCCGTAGGTCGAAAAACTCTCACCGATCTGAATTGCAAGCTCACGGGTTGGTGTAACGATCAGGGCTCTTGGAGATCCTGCACTTACCTTCCGGTTTTTCTCAGCGGTGAGTTGCTGGAGTATGGGGATTGTAAAGGCAGCGGTCTTGCCTGTGCCCGTCTGGGCACAGCCCAAGAGATCTTTTCCTTCTAAGAGGATGGGTATTGCCTGTTCCTGAATGGGGGTTGGATTTTCGTATCCCTCAGCCTTTAAGGCTTCAAGGATGGGATCTATAATTCCTAATTTTCTGAATGTCATTTGTTTTCTAAAAGGGAACAAAGGTAATGGATTTCCTGGGAATATTGGTAAACGACATGATTGTCCACTGCCAGGTGGACTTTAAGTTAACCTAAAGTGATAAAAATTACGGTTATCATCCTGTTTCAGTCCGGGCGTGATTGCCTGATTTTTGAGGTTTGCAAATTGGCCTCAACGTCCGAATACCGTTCAAACTTGTAAAAAAATGATTATTAGTTAGAATATTTTAAGAATTTTTAAGGGTCTTAAGATATTGATATAATGACAGTTGGTATGATGTTTTCAGCGCGGTGGCCGATAAAGGGCAAAACTGGTATAGGTTTTGCAACTTTCACAACTGAAGAGACAGTTCTTCAGAAAAACTCAAAGTCATGAAAACAATTATCGCATCGTTCCTGGTACTGCTAACCGCAGTTTGGAGCACCGTATCAGCCCAGGATTGGCCTGAAGAATACCTGGGACTTCCAGGGGACAACCTCAACCTTTATGCAGTAATGCAACTTTTTCAGGAATCCGAAACGCTTGAAGAGTTTGAAAGAAAACTCAACACGCAGGATACCCGCGTCAATAATCTTGACTTGAACGGAGACAACCTGATCGATTACATCACGGTTTCCGATTATGTCGATGGCAATGTCCACAACATCGCACTCCGTGTTGCCATGGGGCGAAACGAAATGCAGGACGTTGCCGTGTTTGTTGTCCAGCAACTGGCCAACGGACAGGTTCACATCCAGTTGATTGGTGATGAGGACCTGTACGGAAGGAATTACATTGTTGAACCCAATTACGACCAGTACTATGGTGAAACACCCAATCCGGGATACACCGGCAAGGCCCGCAATGTTACCGTCATACGGACAAACACCTACGAGGTAGCTGCCTGGCCGGTGATCCGGTTCATCTACACTCCCGGATATGTAGCATGGAGGTCATCCTGGTACTGGGGTTATTATCCTTCTTACTGGGTTTCCTGGAGGCCTTACTACTGGCACTTCTACTATGGGTATCATTCACAGTGGTATCCCCACTATTACAGCCATTACCGCCATGCACACCACGTTCATTATAACCGGTACAGGGATTTCTACTATACCAGCCACAGGTATTATTCCCCGACTGTAAAAATCAAGATCAAGGAAGGGAACTACCGTGTGACCTATGCCCGTCCCGACCAGCGAAAAGCCGGTGAAAGGCTGTATTCCCGAACTGTCGGCAGCGATCGCAATAGTCTTAGGAGCGCTTCGGCAAATGGTAACAGGAGCTCAGTCTCAGGTGACAGGAGGAATTCAACAAATGTGGGAACCCGATCCGCATCTAATGGACAGGTTCAGCGCAGTACTTCTGCCACAAGCAGGGGACAACGCCAGGAAAGTGTCCGTTCGGCCTCTGACCGGAAGGCTACTACAAGTGTAGGAACCCGGTCTGCATCTAATGGACAGGTTCAACGTAGCACATCTTCCACTACAAGGAGAACTGAATCAGTTACCCAGAGGCCTTCAGCCAATAATTCAAGGGGTGCTGAAAGGGTGAACAATGAAACTACAAGGCCCGGGACCTCCTTTGGACAACCTTCGGCAACCAACGGCAGATCCACGGTTGACAAGTCTGGGGTAAGCAATCGAAATGGAAGTGTACAGAATAAGTCGGCTACCTCACGTAGCACCGGAGCTGTTCAGCAAAGGCCATCGACCCGTCAGGGGAGCAGTACCATTTCTTCAGGGAGAAGTGGCAGCCAGGTCGAAAGAAGAGCGGAACCTGCAGTCAATCAGACGAAGTCGGCTTCAAGATCTTCATCACCTGCCGTCAATCAAACCAAGTCTGCCTCAAGGAGCTCGTCTCCGGCAGTAAGCAGAAGCTCAAGTTCAAGATCCTCTGACACGAAAGTCTCGACCCCTCGTTCTCAAAGCAGAAGTAATTCATCGGTATCTTCCGGCAGGACTGAATCAAGACCATCCTCTTCCGGAAGCCGCAGTTCATCCGGCTCCTCCAATTCATCACGAAGCTCTGACAACAGCAGGTCACGCAGGTAACAGATGCCATAAACATTATATATTTCTGATTTACAGACTTTGTTTTCCGGTCTCCTTTCATCCCGAAAGGGGACCGTTTTTTTTGTCGGGCATTGTTCTTTGACCGGCTATGAACATGTCAAAATACACAGCGGGATGATGGGATTTGCTAATGAGGGGCCCAGATTTATGGCCCACACAGGCTACCTTGATTCAACAAGCATCAAGGTAGGGGGATGCCCCAAGGGAAATGATTCGTAATGGCGTGAAAAGCAATATGCACACCAGCTTGATATCAGAACCTTAACAGCCATTTCCATGCCGGAATGACTTCAATAATGGCATTATTCATCTCTACTGTTCGCTCAGTATCCCGGGTGATTATCATCAGCTTTTTACAATCCAGCACATTGCGAAGCTTCAATAAGGCATCGACCTCCCTGTCAAATGTGCCATTTGCAGTATCAATGTCATAACACACTTGAATGGCAATAGCTTCATCCGGAATATAAAAATCCACCTCCACTCCTTTGTTGTAGAAAAAAACCGCATCATGGCGTCCATATTTACG
>DIFU01000014.1 GCA_002419285.1 Prolixibacteraceae bacterium UBA5740
GCTCCAAGTGAACAGTTCAGGCCGATCGATAAAAGATCAATGTGTGTTACGGAATGGAGAAAGGCTTCCAGTGTCTGACCCGACAAAGTCCGGCCACTCGCATCGGTGATGGTTCCTGAAATCATTACGGGAATCGTTTTGCCCCTTGATTCCAGTACTTCCTCGATGGCGTATATGGCTGCTTTTGCGTTGAGCGTGTCAAATATGGTTTCGACCAGTAATAAGTCGGCTCCCCCATCCAGAAGTCCTTCAACTTGCTCCCTATAGGCTGATTTGATTTCGTCGAAAGTTACTGCCCGATAGCCTGGATCATTGACATCAGGTGAAAGCGACAAGGTTTTGTTTGTGGGACCAATTGCACCGGCAACATACCTTGGCTTGTCAGGATTGGCAGTCGTAAATTCGTCCGCCAGATGTGCGGCAATCGATGCCGATGCCTTATTCATTTCATAAACACGGGCCTCCATGCTGTAATCAGCCTGTGATATTCGGGTGGCATTGAAGGTGTTGGTAGAAAGAATATCGGCACCAGCCTCCAGGTATTGCCTGTGGATTTCCGCAATGACTTCTGGCCTGGTCAAGGAAAGAAGATCGTTATTTCCTTTCAGGTCAGACAGGTGGCCCTTAAACATTTCACCGCGAAAATCATTTTCCTCAAGGCGGTATTCCTGTATCAGGGAACCCATGGCCCCATCCAGCACCATCACGCGGTGTTTCAATATCTCTCTGATATCTGGTTTTCTCATTTCTCAGTACTTTTTAACCGGAAGGCAATTGTGTGTTTCGACAAATTGTCCGAATAGTCCGGCAAATTCTTCAATTAATTAGAAATTACCTGAATAACTGAAGATTTTTTGTTGTTTAAAGGTGCAAAATTAAGACAAGAAACTATTTTTTATTCACCGACTTTTAAAAATCACAGTATTTGGCAAGGAATCTTCACATTAAGTCATTGGATCGCTGTTATATTCAGAAATTAGATGGAGGGGCTTTCCGGAAAACATTCATCGATTTTCACAATTGTCGTTTGACTTAAACACACCTTATTGTACAGAAGGGATGAACGATTATCTTTGTGCAAACCGAAAAACCAAACGGAAAATTTCTCCAATATGTTTATAAAATCAATCTCTGCCTTGTTGCTTGCAGCAATCTTTTTTGGGAATTCCTTTGCAAACGATCCTGTAAAAAGAAAAAACGGTCAGGTCATCAAAACCAATAACCAGGATTTTGTATACACCGCAAAGAAAATGGAGGGGACGATCCATCTCGATGGAGTTTTGGATGAGCCTGACTGGAGTAGTGCACAGGTGGCAGATAATTTTTACCTGGTTCTTCCTGTTGATACCGGTTATCCTGCCCAGCCCTCAGAGGTCCTGCTAACATACGATGACAAGGCATTTTATATGGCCATTACATTTTTTGATACCATCCCGGGCAAAAGAATTGCAGAGTCTTTTCGAAGGGACTTCAACTTTGGGAACAACGATAATTTCCTGTCTTTTTTTGACACCTTTCTTGATCAGACCAATGGTTTTTCTTTTGGGGTAAGTGCCTCAGGCGCGGTTTGGGACGGTATCATGCACAGCGGTTCTACGGTGAATCTGGATTGGGACAGCAAGATTGAATCCAAAACAAGACATTATGATGACCGGTGGGTAACAGAAATGAAGATACCTTTTAAGTCGGTAAGATACCCTAGTGACAGCCAGACCTGGTTCGTTAATTTCGGACGGCAGGACTTGAAAACCAATGAAAAATCATCGTGGGCACCCGTTCCCCGACAATTTCCGACGGCATCTCTTGCTTATACGGGAGTTTTGAATTTTGACCAGCCACTACCCAAACCTTCATTCAATTTTTCGGTGATTCCATATGTGTTCAGCAGCTTCCATCAGGATAAGGAAGCCAATACGGACGGATGGAGAAACGATGTCGGTTTCGATGCCAAAGTGGGTATCTCCTCGTCCATGAATCTCGATTTGACTTACAACCCCGACTTTGCCCAGGTTGAGGTTGATCAGCAGCAGATGAATGTCGACAGGTTTGAATTGTTCTATCCCGAAAAGCGTCAGTTCTTTCTTGAAAACAGCGACCTTTTTTCCGGTTATGGATATGGAAATGCCGTAACCCCGTTTTTCTCACGTCGTATAGGGCTCGATGCACCTGTTTTGGCAGGTGCCCGTCTCAGTGGAAAAATTGGCAATAACCTTCGGGTGGGGTTCATGAACATGACCACCGAAAAAACGGACATGCACCTTTCAAGAAATTTCACCGTGCTTACCGTGCAGAAGAAACTGTTTGCGCGGTCAAACCTAGGGTTCATCATGGTGAACAAGGAATACCTGAATCAACCGGATACAACCAGCTTATTCAACCGGGTAGCCGGAGCTGATTTCAACCTGGCAAGCGCCAATAACTACTGGAATGGGAAATTCTTCTATCATCGCTCCTTTCAACCCGGGAATCCTGACAAGCAATACGCAGAGGGTGTCAGTGTCGGATATAACCGTAAAAACGTTAATGTCAGGCTCTCCCAAACCAGTGTCGGGGATAACTACCGGGCCGAGACCGGTTTTGTGCGTCGGACCGGTTATCATTTCTGGGGACCTGAAATGAAATATATCTTCATTCCAAACAAAACCGTGGTTTCACATGGTCCTTTTGCCCAACTCGAGTACTATTACGATTCTGGTTTCGAACTGAATGAAATCGTGAATACCTATGGATACCAGCTGGAATTCAGTAACCGGATGATTTTCGAGGTGGGCATGAAGGATTTGTTTGTCAGGCTGGATCACGACTTTGACCCGACCCATGTGAGTGACCATGTGTTACCCGCAGGGACTGATTACAGGGACCAGCAGTATTTTATCGAGTACACGAGTGATAACCGCAAGTTACTGAAGTGGCAGGCTACCGCTGCACATGGTACCTTTTATGAAGGTGA
>DIFU01000094.1:0-20418 GCA_002419285.1 Prolixibacteraceae bacterium UBA5740
CCGGAGATATCGTTGCCGAAGGAGATCTTCGGATCGATGGATATCTGAAAGGGAATATCCGCACCAAGGGTAAACTCGTTATTGGTTCCACAGGAGCTATCGAGGGAGATATCGACTGCAACCTTGTTGAGGTTTCCGGTAAGGTCAAAGGGAAGATCAATGCTTCGGACATGTTGACGATGAAATCGAGTGCCATGGTTTCAGGAGAAATATCGACCCCGAAACTGTCGGTTGAGCCAGGATCACTTTTTAGTGGGACTTGCAAGATGGGGCAAGTTTCAGACAAACAGCCAGTTGAGCAAAATAAATAAAATTAAGTATTGAAAAAATATCTCATTCGACTCATTGGATTCAACCTGATATTCCTTCTTTTAGGTGCCATTCTGTTTGGAACGGTGCTGAAGGACTATTATAATCCGGTTTTTCCAATCATTCTGGTTTTCTTTTTACTGTTTAGCCTCCTGACACATTTTTTGCATGTCAGATATGGACAAAAAAGTTTCCAGAGCTTTGCCCGAACACATATGATAGTCACTTTGCTAAGACTATTTGTTTATTCAGCCGTGATCATCGTTTATCTCATATTGAGAGGTGACCGGGTGGCAGGCTTCGTAATTTTTGTCGGCGTTCTTTATATTCTCTATGCAATTATTGAAGCAACCTCGCTTACCAGGAAGTTTACGGATCAGCAAAATAGTTAGGAGGAGTTGATAAGGGATTTTCAGGTGTTTTTAGTTTTGTTTATTTATTTTCAGTGCGTCAATCTGTTAAAATTGAGAATCAAGCTTTAGACATTGGTTTATAAATATTATTCACCTGTCTGTCAAAACAAAAAAGATATATTTTTGTTGGCAATGCATATCAACTGAGCCATTTATGAAGTTATTGAATGCAAAGAAGATTTTTTCGGCTCTTCTGCTGACTGCAGGAGTTATTTTGATTTCTTATTTACCGGCGTTCAGTGCCGGTTCAGATTCCCAATCGGGAGAAGAGTCTGGATTCAACGCAGGGAAATTCGTAATTGATCATGTCTCGGATGCTTATGAGTGGCATATAACCTCATTTGGTGATTTTCATGTTTCGGTTCCACTGCCAGTTATATTGTATAGCAAGACCAGCGGATTTCACACATTTATGTCCTCGAAATTCCATCATGGACACGATGCATATAATGGATTTATGATAGCCCATGAAGGTTCCTGGGAAGGTAAAATTGTTGAACTTGACCCTCTGGGAAATATCATTGGCAGGCCCTGGGATTTTTCGATTACAAAAACAGTTGCCGGGGTAATGGTCGCTGCCATTCTTCTTGTTTTCATGCTTATTTGGGTGGCAGGCAAGGCACGGAAGGGAGTGGAAAAGGCTCCATCCGGACTTTATAATCTCATTGAGCCGGTTGTGGTCTTTATTCGTGATGAGGTTGCCTTACCAGCCATTGGACCGAAGAGTACGGAGCGGTTTATGCCCTTCCTGCTTACCATGTTTTTCTTTATCTTATTCAATAACTTACTTGGACTGATACCTATCTTTCCATTTGGTGCCAATGTGTCCGGTAATATTTCAGTTACAATGGTCCTGGCTCTCTTCACTTTTTTTGTGACGAACCTGAATGGTAATAAACACTATTGGAAGGAGATATTCAATCCGGATGTACCTTGGTGGATGAAATTCCCCATTCCATTAATGCCATTTGTTGAATTTTCGGGCATGTTTACAAAACCTTTTGTATTGATGGTGCGACTCTTTGCCAACATGCTGGCAGGTCACCTGATAGTGACGGTTTTCGTGAGTTTGATCTTTATATTTACAAGTGTTTTGGGACCAGCAGCAGGTTGGGGGATTAGTCCGGTTTCCGTTGCTTTTTCCATATTCATTATTATGCTTGACGTATTGGTATCCTTTATTCAGGCATATGTTTTCACTCTGCTGTCGGCACTCTATTTCGGTATGGCCACCGCAGAGCATCATTGATTCGCATATAAATCTTAAATAGTTGTATTATGACAGCATTGTTTATTTTATTGGCAGATGTAGCATTAGGATTGTTTGGAGCAGCTGTTGGTGCTGCAATGGCCGCAATTGGAGCAGCTATCGGCATCGGACGGATTGGCGCAAGTGCCATGGAAGCTATTGCCCGCCAGCCTGAGGCAAGCGGTGATATTCGTTCCACGATGATTATTTCTGCAGCCCTTATTGAAGGGGTAGCCTTCTTCGCGGTTATTACCTGCGCGTTGGTTATCTTTCTGGGGTAACATTATGCATTGGGTTCGTCTCCCGGGATTGCCGGGGACGATCCCTTTTTCAAAACATCAAAAAAGTTTCAAATGGGTTTAGTTTCACCAAATCCGGGGACCATATTCTGGATGGTCATAGTTTTCGGCATTGTGCTGCTAATTTTGAAAAAATTTGCTTGGAGGCCTATCCTAAATGCCCTAAAAGAGAGAGAAAGCAGTATATCCAATGCCTTAATGTCGGCAGAAAAGGCCCGCAAGGAGGTAGCTAATCTGAAAGCTGACCATGAAGCCATTCGACTCGAAGCCCAGCGCGAGAAGGAACAGATATTAAAGGAAGCTCGGGAAATCAAGGAAAAAATGATAGCCGAAGCCAGGGAAAAGGCACAATCTGAAGCCCAGAAAGCTGTTGAACAGGCGCGCGAGCAGATTCAGCTTGAAAAGGTGGCTGCGATCAACGATATTCGTAAACAGGTTGTTATTCTATCAGTAAATATTGCAGAAAAGGTCATCCGTCAAAAAATCAGCCCAAGTGCTGAACAGGAAAAGATGATTGATTTGATGCTAAAAGACTTAACCCTGAATTAGAAATATGAACGAGAGCAAAATATCGGTCCGGTATGCAAGGTCGCTTTATTTGACTGCAAGTGAGCAGGGGGTGGCTGAGACAGTAGGCGGTGATATGCGTAAACTTATGGAGCTTATTCGTACATCTGATGATTTCCGGATTTTCCTGGAATCCTCGGTAATTCGGAAATCCAAAAAATCAGAGATGCTGCATCAGATTTTTTCTCCGCATGTTACGGATTTGACACTCAGGTTTCTTGCTCTTGTTGCCGAAAATCGACGGGAAAACTGGCTTGAATCTATCGGTCGCGATTACCTTGATATCATGAGGGAACAAATGGGGATTACTCCGGTTTCCATAACAACAGCCGTTGAATTACCAGCAGAAAGTCTTTCACATATCACCCGGTTCCTCAGTCAGGAAACCGGACGCAGGGTGGAGCTTGCCCCAAAAGTCAACCCAGCGATCATTGGCGGAATTGTTTTGAGAATAGGTGATCTGCAGTTCGATGGAAGCATCTCAAGGCAACTGGCAAAAGTAAAGGAAGAATTAATGAAAAATCCCCTTTTTTAATAAACGCAAATTAAACAGACAATTCATATGGCGGACATTAAACCGGCTGAAGTTTCAAAAATATTAAGAGAACAGCTTGAGCACTTTAAAAGTAAAACAGACCTCGAGGAAGTGGGTACCGTTTTACAGGTGGGTGATGGAATTGCAAGGATACATGGTCTTGCAAACGTTGAGTCGAATGAGATGATCGAGTTTGACGGTGGAATAAAAGGCATCGTGCTAAACCTGGAAGAAGATAATGTAGGCGCAGTGCTTTTGGGATCTTCGGAAAGTGTAAGGGAAGGAGATACCGTTAGACGTTTGAACCGGACTGCCTCCATCATGGTCGGCGAGAAGCTCCTTGGAAGAGTTATCAATACCCTGGGAGAGCCAATTGACAATAAGGGCCCTATTTCAGGAGAATTATTTGAAATGCCTCTTGAAAGAAAGGCACCCGGGGTAATCTTCCGGCAGCCAGTGAAGCAGCCTCTACAGACAGGATTGAAAGCAATAGATGCCATGATACCTATTGGACGTGGCCAACGTGAGCTGATAATCGGAGACCGCCAGACTGGCAAGACTGCCATCGCAATAGACACTATTATCAATCAGCGGGAGAGCTTTGAAAAAGGGGAACCAGTGTTTTGCATCTATGTGGCGATTGGGCAGAAAGGATCGACAGTGGCCAACATCGCTGCTACGCTTGAGAAGTACGGTGCTCTTGACTATACGGTAATTGTACTTGCAACAGCTGCCGACCCGGCTGCACAACAGTTCTATGCTCCTTATGCCGGAGCAGCTATCGGAGAATATTTCCGGGATACCGGCAGGGACGCCCTGATAATTTATGATGACTTGTCAAAACAGGCTGTATCATACAGGGAAGTGTCACTGTTGCTTCGTCGCCCGCCTGGAAGGGAAGCATATCCGGGTGACGTATTTTATCTTCATTCCAGATTGCTTGAGAGGGCTGCCAAGATCATTGATTCGAATGAAATAGCATCACGCATGAATGACTTGCCGCCATCATTGGTTGGAAAGGTCAAAGGAGGAGGTTCTTTAACCGCATTGCCGATCATTGAGACCCAGGCGGGTGACGTTTCGGCTTATATCCCGACAAACGTGATATCGATTACTGACGGACAAATCTTTTTGGAGTCCAATCTGTTCAATGCCGGAGTCCGACCCGCCATCAATGTGGGTATTTCGGTATCCAGGGTAGGTGGATCAGCGCAGGTAAAAGCCATGAAGAAAATTGCCGGTACATTAAAACTCGATCAGGCACAGTTTCGGGAATTGGAAGCCTTTGCCAAGTTTGGTTCTGACCTCGATGCCGCTACCATAAGAGTTCTTGATAAAGGCCGGAAAAACGTTGAGTTATTGAAGCAGGGTCAGTATCAGCCGATGAGGCTTGAGCATATGATTGCAGTTATTTATTGCGGAACCAAGGAACTGCTTCGCAAAGTTCCGGTCGAAAAGTTGAAAGCATTTGAATCTCAGTTTATTGAACTGATGGAGATGCAATACAGGGAAACCCTCAATTCACTTAGATCGGGGAACCTGTCAGCAGATGATGAATCGAACCTCAGACAGGCAGCAGCTGAAGTTGCAGGCAGGTTTTTCTAAACTTATCCTTTCAGATACAAATCAGAACAATGCATTTCAGTTGATATGGCAGGACTCAAAGAAATAAGGACCAGGATAACATCCATAAAAACTACCAGACAGGTTACAAGTGCCATGAAAATGGTTTCTGCCGCCAAATTGAAAAAGGCCCAGGATGCGATTATCAATTTTAGGCCTTATGCCCAAAGGTTGCAGGTAATCATGGAACAGGTTGCAGGTTCTTTGCATGGACAGAATATCTCTCCTTATTGTGCCAAAAGAGATACCGAAAACATTTTACTAATTGTTATTACCAGTAACAGGGGACTATGCGGTGGTTTTAATTCCAACGTCATCAAGGAATTTCAGGAGGTGCTATCTACGAAATATTCAGCCGAATATTCAGCCGGAAGGGTTAAGATTATGGCCATTGGAAAACAAGGTGAACGCCTGCTTAAAAGTGCCCGGTATAAGGTAGATGTTTCCAATAATGACATTTGGGATAATTTTTCATATCCGGCAGTAGAAACTATGGCCAACCAATTGATGGAAGAATTCAGCCAGGGTATTTTCGATAAAGTGGATATTCTGTTTAATGAATTTGTGAATGCTGCAATGCAGAGGCCTATCGTTCAAGAGTTTTTGCCTGTTCAGATTCAGGAATCTGAACAGACCGGGGATGAAGGATTGATTATTTATGAACCATCAAAATCCGAAATTGCCAGGGAAATGATCCCGAGAATGCTTCGCACACAATTCTATAAAGCTTTACTCGATTCTTGGGCAGCAGAACATGGAGCCAGAATGACTGCAATGCATTTGGCTACAGATAACGCAACTGAACTGATCAATGATCTGACCCTGGTTTATAATAAGGCACGTCAGGCTACCATCACCAAAGAAATTCTGGAGATTAGTGCCGGTGCAGAAGCCTTAAGGGGATAGGGACTTGCCCTTGCTTAAGAGATGTCAGTTGTCGTTGCGGATAATGACCACAAAATTGGTTGCGGGTTGAAAACCATCTTTCATTACCCTTTCTTTAAAGGTCTCCAAACTAGCTTTTAATTCATCATATTCAGGAAATCTTTCTGCTTTTGACTGATGTTGCTCCATTTTGCTTATCCAAAGCTGAAGCCTGTCCGGGTTTCTTTCCGGCTGTTCTTGCCGGTCGTAGTCAAAAACTCCCGTGGGGATTAATTGGTTTTCTTTTAGCAGAGCAAGAACCTCATCCCTTGAATAGGTCTCACGGTGAACTATGCCTGACAGACGATCAATTTTGCTCCGATGATGGTGATAAAGTTGTTGATTTAACTGCGCGGCATTCAGACGATCAGAAATAATCTCACTGATGACCAGCCATCCTCCTTTTCGGGTTACCCTTTTCATTTCATATAGGGCTTTTCCGGAGTTGCCAAATGATGGAGTGCATTGGAGATAGTTGATAGATCGAATGATTCGTTTGGAAAAACAAGATTTTCGGCATTCATTGTCTCAAACCGATATTTCTTGTCCGGAAAACTTTGACGTGCAGTTTGAATAGCTTCCTCTGATGGGTCAATTCCGGTAAAGAATGCCTCCGGGAATAATTCTGTTAGGGTTTTGATAAAATGACCATCACCAGTTCCAATATCCAGAACCTGCCGGATCGTCTCTTTCTCAATTATTTCTGTTAATCGTATCATAACTTAGATTAGTAATAAAAATGCGGAGAGTGCTGTTATTAGGATAACAAATGTCCGGTAGGTTTGTTCCGAAATCCTCTTGACCAGTTGAATTCCCATAAATGCCCCAATTGCAATGGCAGGCAACAGCCAAAGGTTAAGGATAAGGCTTTCAATACCGATGTTTTTCCAAATAAACATCTGTAAAGGGAACTTGGCAAAATTGATGATAAGAAAGAACCATGCAGTTGTCCCGATAAATCTGCTTTTTGGCAAATCCATCGCAAGCAGGTAAATGGCAAAGACCGGTCCTGCCACATTGCCCATCATGGTAGCAAAACCTCCGAGAATTCCCAGGAATGGGGCAAACCACCACATTCGGGAATAGTTCAATGACTCCTTTTTTTTTCGGAGCATTAGTCCAAGGCTAAGAAAAACCAGTATTGCTATGATATTCTTAAACCAATTTTCACTCACTATATCTCCGATCCATACACCCAGCAATAATCCTGCAAAGGCCCAGGGTAACATGCGGAAGAGACTTTTCCATTCGGCATGCCTGTGATAATAGGTCACACCAAAAAGATCGGCCAGCATCAACATTGGCAGCAAGACTCCGGTTGAGGGCTTTCCGCCAAAGATTATGGCTAAAGCCGGAATTACTGCTAGAGAAACTCCGGGAACCCCGACCTTTGACATACCAATAAGTATGGCAGATATGACCAGAACTGTCCATTGTAAAAGTGAAAGCTCAAAAAAAAAATGGAAAAGTCACATAGATAATTTTGCCGTGAAATGAGGCCTTAAAAATAATGATAAAATGAGGCACGATGAAAAAACTTTCTCATTATACGAATGTTGTGATTTGGAAACGCTAAACCGATCAGATATTAGTGGATTTTTTTTTCTTTGGTTGGCTTTCTGATTAAACTGTATAAATTATTCAGTTTATAACTTTCGGAGTACTTAAATATTGATTTACCATGAATATAAGCAGCAAAAGAACTGAACGTGTGAGCCGCGGTATCATCGAATTACTGCAATCATCTGCACTTGGAGGAATTTTACTGATACTCTTTACTATAGTCGCCCTTGTATGGGCCAATTCAGGATGGCAGGAGTCGTATCACCATCTTTGGCACATGACGTTTGGATTTGAGTTGGGGAACTTCAGTTTCAAGATGGATCTGCATCATTGGATCAATGATGGATTAATGGCCATTTTCTTCTATATGGTTGGACTGGAGATTAAACGTGAAGTTATTACCGGCGAGCTTAGTTCGAGAAAGAAGGCAGCATTGCCTGCCTTGGGGGCACTCGGAGGCATGATGATTCCGGCATTGATCTATGTCACGATCAACGCGGCAATAGGTACTCCTGAGTCAGCCCGTGGCTGGGGTGTCCCGATGGCAACCGATATCGCTTTTTCATTGGGGATTATCAGTCTGTTAGGTAAAAGAGTGCCTTTGGCATTAAAAGTATTCCTTGTAGCACTTGCCATAGTTGATGACCTGGGGGCAATTTTAGTTATCGCCATTTTCTATACTTCCGAGTTGAACTTGCCTGCCCTGTTCACCGGACTTGGACTTTTGGCATTTCTGTTTGTACTTGACCGGATGAAGTTCAGGAGTATACCTTTCATACATGTGGTCGGACTTGTGGTTTGGTATTGCTTTTTGCAATCTGGAGTACATGCCACTATTGCCGGGGTGCTCCTTGCATTCCTGACACCTGTCGGGAGAGAGTTGGGAATAGGTGTGTTCCATAAGAAAGTCAATGAATTGGAATATGATAAAACACTGGAGGATAGCGATACTTTGCCCCATCACCAACTTGAAAACTACAGGGCATTGCGTCGACAACTTAAGAAGATCCAAAGCCCGGTTCAACGTCTCGAGCACGATCTACACCATTCAGTCAATTATTTGATTATGCCTGTTTTTGCGTTGGCAAATGCCGGGGTAACCTTCAGCAGTGGTACTGCCATCTTTTCTGTAGTATCGATAGCTGTGGCCGTTGGGCTTTTTGTAGGGAAGTCTATAGGGATTACCCTATTTGCCTGGATGGGATATAAAATGGGTTTGGCTGAACTCCCCGAAGGAATAAATTTTAAAAATATTCTTGGGGTTGCCATTCTGGGAGGGCTTGGATTCACCATGGCAATTTTTATTGCCAGTCTGGCGTTTAGTGAACCATCAATGCTTGATCAGGCCAAAATCGGTATTTTTATAGGCTCGCTGTTGTCAGGTTTTATTGGTTCTTATGCCCTGAGTATAATGTTTCCCGGAGATAATAAAAAATAATCCTGTTTAATCACCAAAATTTTATCATACGGAGCATTTTTGCCTAATTCAACATTTCGTTAAATTAATTGAATGCTAAATAAGCCTGCATAGTCGCTATTGACGAACGCTAATTGCATATGGCTTGTTTTAAATATTTATATTTGTGTACATATAAAAAAATAACTTTTTGAACATTAAAGAGCTCGATATTGATCAGTTAGAACAGGCAGCTTCTATGCTTAAAGCCATGGCCCATCCTATGCGGATTGCTATCCTGAAGCATCTGGAAGGTGGCAAGAAGCTGACTGTGACAGAGATACATGAATTTCTCGGTATTGAGCAGTCATCAACATCTCACCACTTGGGAATTCTGAAAGACAAAGGGGTTCTTTGTTCCCGCAGGGAAGGAAAAAATACCTACTACTACCTCAAAAACAATATTTTGGTTCAGGTTTTGGATTGCCTTAATAAGTGTACTTGCGATTAATCTGTTAATCGCTGCTTTTTTCACGTTACCCTTCTAATTAGATTGTTTTCATCCTATTCTCGAATCTTCGCCGGATTCAATTATTTTTGTCATGGCTGAATTAGTCGGGCCTGAAACATGTGTACGTGATAAAATAATTATCTTACAGTTACATTTATAATATAGTCCTGTCCGTTATTGTATTTCACTCAGAATAATACCTTTTATATGAAGTTGGTTTTTGCTACAAATAACCCTCACAAAATAGAGGAAATCCGTCATATGCTCAGTCCTGTGTTTGAAATTCTGAGTCTGGATGATATTGGATGTGACGAGGAAATTCCTGAAGATCGTGAGACTCTCGAAGATAATGCTTCCCAGAAATCACATTACATTTTTAATCGATATGGGATGAATTGCTTTGCCGATGATACGGGACTGGAGATTGATGCACTCAACGGGGAGCCTGGGGTTTATTCGGCCAGATATGCCGGACCACAAAGGAATTCGCATGACAATGTTCGATTGGTACTCGAGAAGATGAGTAAAATAAATCAACGTAAAGCGCGTTTCAGAACTGTGATATCACTTATCATAAACGGAGTTGAAACACGGTTTGAAGGAATTGTGAATGGGGTCATCCTTAGGGAAGAACGAGGTGAAGGTGGATTTGGATATGATCCTGTTTTTCAGCCTGAAGAAAGCGATCTTGCCTTTGCGGAAATGTCGCTTTCCGAAAAGAATAAAATCAGTCATAGAGGCAGGGCAATTTCTGCATTGGTTAACTATTTAAATCAACACGATAATATAAATTGGCGGTAAACTCATGAAAAGGTTTGTTTCAGTGCTGTTTATTCTTTCTTTCTTCATTTCAGGATTCGCCCAAATGAAAACCGGCACATGGCAAGACTACTTGTCATACACGAATGCCTTGAAGGTTGCTGACGCCCAGGATAAGGTTTTTACAGCAACAGAGGGAGGATTGTTTTATCTTGATACGAGCGATAACAGCCTAAACAAAATCACCAGTCAGGATGGACTTTCGGATTCAGGCATCAAAACCATCGCATGGCATGCTGGCCTGAAAACTTTGCTTGTAGCTTATTCCAATAGCAACATAGATCTTGTCAATCCTCAGGGCGTGGTCAATATTGGAGATATCTTCCGTAAGCAGATAACTGGAGATAAATCAATTAACTCTATCACCTTCATTGGTAATGAAGCCTATCTTTCATGTGGGTTTGGCATTGTTGTTATCAATCTCGTGCGTCGGGAAATCCGTGATACCTATATCATCGGACCGGATGGATCCCAGACATCGGTTTATGATGTTGAATCCTTTGGAAACCGCTTATACGCTGCTACTGCAACTGGATTATTTTCAGCTCCACTCGAGGGTGCCAATCTTTTAGATTATAACAACTGGTCCAGGATTCAAAACATACCGAACAGCCAGGGAAAATTCAGCCACTTAGGAATGTTCAATGGGACTATACTTGCTGCCTTCACAAAAGACCAATGGGATGGTGATGAGATTTACGCATTGCAAGATGGAAAGTGGATACGCACATACCGCGAAGTTCCATTTGTCCGTGAGATGAATTCAAATTCTGAATACTTAGTTGTCAGCGGTCAGGATCAGGTCCTGATTTACGATAAAGGTAACCAGCTGATAGGCAGGATTATGAATTATAAGATTAATGGCGAGAACATAAACAGAATATATCCCCAGTCAGCACTCGTCAATTCTTTAGGGCAGGTATTTATTGCTGACCGTAATTATGGCCTGATTCGAATGAGTGGTCAGGATTTTGAACAGAATATTCCTCAGGGGCCAGTCAACAACAGTATTTTCGATCTGGCTGTATACGACGAGAAATTATGGATTTCGGCGGGGGGGAGGACAGATGTCTGGAATAATCAGTTCAGACTACCTGTATTTCAGGAGTTACATTCAGGGGAATGGAAAACATATAGTGTCCTCCAATTTCCCGAAATGACGGGCTTTTTTGATATTGTGCAGGTTGCAGTCAATCCAAATGATCCGACCCATATTGCGGCTGCCAGCTGGGGTGGCGGGTTAATGATCTTCAAAAACGACCAATTGGTCAAAAGGTATAACAACCTGAACAGTCCTCTTGAAACAGCGATACCTGAAAATCCTCAAGAACCATATACCCGTGTTGGGGGAATTGCCTTCGACATGGAAGGTACGCTCTGGATAACCAATTCACAAGCATCTCATAATCTGCACTCACTGAGCTCTGCAGGTGAATGGCAATCATATGCGCTTCCCGAGATAGCAGGATTTCAGAATACGGTCGGAAAAGTTCTGGTTACCGAGAATGGGGATAAATGGGTAGTTGCCCCTCGAGGAAGAGATATTTATGTTGTGAATAAAGATGTTTCACAGAAAAAATATCTCCCGGTCACTTCTTACTTCAATAATGGGCAACAAGAGATTCTTAATCGGATGAATGATGTCTATTCTATTGCAGAAGATTTGTCAGGTGATATCTGGGTTGGCACCTCAAAAGGAGTAGCCGTGTTTGCAGCACCTCAACGAATCTGGCAGTCATCTGCTTTTTATGCTTTTCAGCCCAGCCTCGAAATGGGAGATGGTCTCTATCATCCACTTCTCGATACGGAAACCATAACTGCAATTACTGTTGATGGGGCGAACCGAAAATGGATTGGAACCAAAAACTCAGGTCTATACCTGATATCTGAAAAAGGAGACCGTGAGGTCCTTCATTTCAATATTGAGAATAGTCCACTTCCATCCAACACGATCACCAGTCTGGCAATGCATTCAACCACCGGCTTGTTGTATATTGGTACCGACTCAGGACTTTTCTCATATCAAACCGACGCTCCGTCTGGCGATTCCAGCTTTAGTCAGGTACTTGTCTATCCAAATCCGGTAAGGGAGACATATGATGGACCTGTGACTATCAAGGGCTTGATGAAGGATACAGAGATTAGGATTACCGACATTGCAGGAAACTTAGTTCACAAGGCTAAATCATTGGGTGGCCAGATCATTTGGGATGGGAAGAACCTTAGGGGATCCCGTGTCAGTACTGGAGTTTACCTGATTTTTGCATCAGATTCTAAAGGGGAAGAAACTCATGTTACTAAATTATTGTTTATAAAGTAGTTGTCTTCACTGATTCGGACTTTTTTATGCTTGTAAAAACCCAAGGTATTATTTTGCATATTGTCAGATATGGCGATCAAAGCCTTATACTGACGGTTTATACCGAGGAATTTGGTCGACAGTCCTATATCATGAACGGAACGCGGGGACCAAAATCAAAAAACAGGGCGGGTATATTGCAACCGTTATATATGCTTGATCTGGAAGTGTATCAGAAAAAAAACCGGGAGATTCAAAGAATAAAGGAACTTCGAATTATAAATCCGTATTCAACCATACCCTTTCATATTGTAAAAAGCAGTGAGGCTATCTTTCTGGCTGAAATATTATATCGTGTTCTTCAGGAGGAAGAGAAGAATGTGGAATTGTTTCAGTTCATGATGAACTCTTTTCTCGCGTTCGATCTCATGGAAAAGGGAATAGTTGTATTTCATATCTGGTTTCTTTCCCGACTGACAAGCTACCTTGGTATAAAGCCTGATGTTGAAAATTTTGGTAATCAGTGGTTTGATATGCAGAAGGGTACCTTGGTAGTGAGTGAACCTTACCATCATCATTATATGAATCCAGGTACTTCTGACCTGCTCAAACAGATTTTGCAAATGAATATACAGGAACTTGCCGGATTTTCGGCACCATTGGATGAAAGAAACCTCCTATTGATGAAACTTCTGGATTATTATCATCATCATTTCGACAATTTGGAAAACCTGAGATCTTTGGATATAATGAAAGAAGTATTCCATTGAAGATATGGTACAGGTATTTCTTTACCCACATGATTGCCATTCAAACAGATTAATTTTTACATTTGTTATTCCCAAGATCAAACTATGTCAGGTCGGGGAATGATAAACTTCAGACTGAATTTATGCAGATAAAATTGCCTGAAACACAGGGCAGCTTCTTCTGGGAAACAAGAAAGCTGGCATTGGAGTACAATGCCATAGATATGTCAGTTGGGATGACTGAATTCAAATGCTCTCCCAAGCTTGTAGAATTGGCCTCATCATACATGTTGGATAATGCCATTAACTATTCGCCAATGGAAGGGATTCTGCTTCTGAGGGAAAGAATTTCAGAGTCGGTGCAGAAAAACTATGGGAAATTTTATCATCCTGAAAGTGAAATTACCATTTGCGCAGGCCTGGTGCAGGCGGCGACCAATGTTATTACCACAGTGGTTAATGAAGGTGATGAAGTATTGTTGACCGATCCTTCCTATTTTACCTACAATCAAGCTATTAGATTAAACGGTGGGATGCCGGTTTACGTTCCTTTAAAAGAGCCAGGTTTTCGGATTGACTGGGAAGATGTAAGGAAAATGATTAATTCAAAAACACGGTTAATTATTCTGAATTCACCCCACAATCCAACAGGCAGCGTTTTCGGAAAAGATGACTTATTGCAACTTCAGCGTCTGACCAGCGGTACATCGATTTATATACTTAGCGACGAGGGATTTGAACATCTGGTTTATGACCAGGAGCGTCATCAAAGTGTTTCGCAGTTTGCACAACTTGCAACACGAAGTTTCATCATTTCCTCTGCCGGGCCGGTTTTTCATATCAATGGATGGAGTTTGGCCTGGTGTTTGGCTCCTGCCAATATGATGGCTGAATTCAGGAAAGTTCACGAGAACAGTGCTTTTTCTGTAGCCACCCCATTGCAGTATGCATTGGCCACTTACTGGGAGGGGGCACAGGAAACGGAGGACATAATGGAGTTTTATCATGGTAAACGGAACTATTTTAACCGGTTGTTAAAAGGGAGCCCTTTTATTGTCGAGCCTTCACAGGGAACTTACTACCAGCTCATTAATTATAAAAACTTATCTCTTGAATCTGATGCCGAATTTTCGAAACGGCTGATACGTGAGGCTGGTGTAGCTGCTACCCCTTTGTCTCTATTCATGCAAAAGAAAAGAAACATGCACTTTCTGCGTTTTTGTTTTGCAAAGAAGAATGAAACTTTGGAAGAGGTTGCAAGCAGGTTGTTGAAATTTGCTGAAGAAATGGGTAAATAATTTTAAGAGAGAACAATTAATTATTTCTTCAAATCCGGGATTTTAGATTCCCAAATACAATGGCCTCAAAAGTGTAAAGTTCAGCTTGTTTCCATCCTTCCCATCCAAGCCCGGCTTTATCTCTCGAGCAGCGACCAAGGAATTCTTCCAGGGACCAATTGTATTTTTCTGCCACTTGAGGTAAAAATGTTCCCCGGTTGAGTCCTTTGCGAATAAATATTCCATGTTTGCCCAGGATAATTTCATCTTTTGACCTGATACGATTTAAGGGGGTGAGAACTGATATCTCGATTTCAAGGGAACTAAGATCATCGGGAGCAAGGGGGGCAAATCTACCATCGTGGGTAGCCGATGCGGCTGACTGGTTTACAGCTTCGGCCAGTGACGAATCTCCCTCAAAGGATCCAATGCAGCCTCGAAGTTCACCTTTGACGTACAGGCTCACGAATGCACCTCCCTTTTCATTTAATCTACCTTCGTGAAATTGGCCAGTAACGGGGTTTCTTTCTCCTGCAAGGGTCATAGATTGAACTGAGTTCTCGGCTATTTTTAATAGAGATTCTTTTTCGTCTGATGTAAGTATAAAGCTCATGGGTTATTTTTCATAAACGGCTATTGCACTGTATCCAACCACCCGGTTGCGGTCGCCAAATTGTGCATGATCGCCTGAGTTTTTATAGTCGATCCAATAAAATTGGTAATCTACTTGATATGTCAAATAAAGAAGGGTAATTACAGATGCCCAGCCACACAGAGAGGTAGCCAGTCCGGGGATTTCCTTTCTCTTGTTTTGGTCAAGGGTTTCCATTAGCAAATGGGGATCGTTAGCCAAAATTGCCTGGGTTGTAATACGGTCAATTTCCATGGCATCATCATATGCCGGATAATGTGAAAAATCACTGCTTACAACAAACAGGTTTTTACTCGTAAAATAAGGTGAAAGTGTCACGGCGAGTGAGGCACATTCCCGAATGCTCTGTGTCCCCAGAACAATTGGAATGATTTGAAAAGGTTTGTTCAGGACTATCTGAAGAAACGGTATTTGCACTTCCTGACTGTGTTCAAACAGGTGTGCATCTTCCCTACAGGAAAAGAGTGGATTGGCTGAAATCAGGTTGGTGCCAGTTATCTGGTCTACCTCGATTGTCCCAAGAGGGGTTTCGTAATCTCCTGAACAATAAACGGATGCCCCTGGGAAATGCATTTGGTGACTGGATGCCAGAATAAATACTTTGTCAATTTCGGGATCAGTCCCAAGTTGATTGAATGCTGATGCAGCAGTTATTCCACTATACACGTAACCTGCATGTGGAACAATCAGAGCCAAAGGCCGCTTTCCTAAGTGTTGACAGGGTTTTGCCTCTTTCAGCATTCTTTTAACCTCGGATTGTAAAAGTGACGGACTACCTGGATAGAACCGCCCTGCAACAGCAGGCTTTCTGTTATGATTCCGGGTCTGATTAGATGGCATACGTTGTAATTTATCCGTGCTTTGTTGTACGAATAGAGTCCGATTTGGTTTTGGGATTTTATGAACCTTTACTTTGAGTCATATTCATGACCTTTTCGGAAGAATTGAAATGAATAAATTTTTGGGATAAAATTACGAAGCATACTTTAATTGGTTAAATTTGTCATATGTTAATTAACCTAAAGGATCCTTGTCTTGTTATATGGTCTATCAACTGGTTTATTCTTGCCAACTGCAATGATATGTACTATTAAATGGCTGAGAGATTAAAGATTGAGAGGAATACATCATGGCTGAACCCCTACATGTGCCTTATGGAATGGAATTATATTTTTGATACTTTCCACTTTTTCAGATTGTAGAAAATTGAAATTCACCAAGTTTAAAATAACTAATAACATTGTTTATGAAGAACCGAATAAAGTTTCTGGCAGTTCTTTTGCTGTCGGTAATGGCCGTTACCGTATGGGGGCAGGCCAATAAGATTGAGTTTTCAGAGTTTACCCTCGATAATGGGTTGCATGTCATTCTACAACCGGATAACACCACGCCAAACATTATCGTGAGTATCATGTATCATGTGGGATCAAAGAACGAAATGCCTGACCGAACTGGTTTTGCTCATTTCTTTGAGCACCTGATGTTTGAGGGCACCAGTAATATTCCCAGAGGAATGTTTTCCCGATATGTCGAAGAAGCTGGTGGAACGCTGAATGCAGGAACGAACTTTGACTTTACTATGTACTATGTAATGCTTCCTTCCAATCAGCTTGAATTGGGATTGTGGCTTGAGTCGGAAAGGTTGTTACATCCAAAAGTGGATTCAGTCGGGATTGCCACACAAAAAGGAGTGGTTACTGAAGAGATGAAGCAGACCCGGGATAATCAGCCCTATGGCCGTTTATTAGTTGAAACGGTGAGCCGTGCGTTTACTACCCATCCCTATCGCTGGGATGTCATTGGCTCCGATCCACACATCCGGAATGCAAGGGATCATGAATTTGTTGACTTTCACGATATGTTCTATGTTCCCAACAATGCGGTTTTGGTTATTGCCGGGGATATTGATATTTCTGAAGCCCGCCCGTTGGTTGAAAAATACTTTGGTGATATTCCTGCGGGAACCAAAGAAATAAGAAGACCTTTGCCCAATGAACCCAAACGTACCGTTGAAGTCCGCGATACTGTATATGATAACATTCAGTTGCCAATGATCATCCAGGCATACCATATCCCAGGCAGTGGAACCAACGATTATTATGCCACCGAAATGCTTGGCTCCCTTCTGTCTGAAGGGAAGAGCAGCAGGTTGTATAAATCACTGGTTGACGAACAGAGACTTGCTCTTCAGGTCGCTGCAGTCCCATTGGGCTATGAACAGCCCGGCCTAACTTTGATAATTGCCATTCCGCAAATGGGTGTTGATCCAAAGGTGCTTGAAGATGCCATGAACAAAGAGCTCGAAAATGTCCGTACTAAGTTGATATCCGAAAAGGAAATGGAAAAGTTGAGAAATCAATTTGAAAATCAGGTTGTCAACAGCAATACAACCATTTCGAGCAGGGCAATGAATCTGGCTCAGAATTATACTTTCTTCAAAGATGCCAACCGGATCAATACCACTTTGGATAAATATCTTTCGGTAACCAGAGAGGATTTACAGAAGGTGGCAAATGAGTATTTCAGGGAAAATAACCGGGTAGTACTATATTTCCTTCCCAAATCACAGATGAACTAAATCCTTAGTCAGACTTTATCAATTGAAAAACAGTAATCTATGAAAAAGTTATTATATATATTTATTTTTACTTTCGTGGCAGCCTTCACAGGTAAAGCCCAGCTTGACAGAAGCCAGCCGCCCAAACCAGGACAAGCCCCAACCATCAATATCGGGGATTATTCAAAGTTTACCCTTCCCAATGGTTTGAAAGTTATCGTAGTTGAGAATCATCAGGTTCCAGTCATAAGCTGGCAACTTACGCTTGATATCGATCCTGTTATGGAGGGCGATGCCAAAGGTTATGTCGACCTTGCAGGTGATTTGCTTAGGGCTGGAACCAAAAACAGGTCAAAGGCACAACTTGACGAGGAAATTGATTTTATTGGTGCCTCACTTTCTACGTATGCCACTGGTTTGTATGGTTCATCACTCACGAAACATCGTGAAAAACTGCTGTCGCTTATGTCTGATGTTTTATTGAACCCTACTTTTCCACAGGAAGAAATGGACAAAAGTCTTGCACAATATCTTTCAGCCCTTCCAATCCAGGAGAGTGATGCGAATGCCATGGTGGATAACCTGATCTCATCGGTCGTATATGGTTCAGAACATCCTTATGGGGAAGTGGTTACCAAAGAAAGTCTGGGAAATATCACCCGCAATCATGTTACTGATTATTACCAGACCTATTTTAAGCCTAACACGGCATACCTCGTAGTGGTTGGAGATATTAAAGCCAAGGATGCCAAAAAACTGGTCAAGAAGTACTTCGGCAAGTGGACCAAGGGTGAGGTTCCTCGTAAAAATTATAATCTGCCATCGTCACCTGCAGCCAACAAGGTCGCATTGGCAAACCGTGAAGGAGCCGTACAGAGTGTTATCGCAGTTTCTTATCCGGTTGACCTGAAACCGGGACATCCTGATGCCATTAAGTCCAGCGTCATGAATGGTATCCTTGGTGGTGGGGTTTTTTCGGGCAGACTGATGCAGAATCTCCGGGAAGATAAGGCTTATACTTACGGTGCGAATTCATCACTTTCAAGTGACAGGTTAGTCGGTCGGTTTACAGCACGAACTGAAGTAGGAACAAACGTTACTGACAGCGCCTTGGTTGAAATATTGTATGAAATGAACCGGTTGGTAAATGAACCGGTTGAACAGGAAGCACTTACCTTGGTGAAAAACTATTTGAATGGAAGCTTTGCCCGATCACTGGAAAACCCCCGAACGATCGCCAATTTTGCTCTTAATATCGAACGCTATAACCTCCCAAAGGACTACTATGCCACCTATCTTGAAAAATTGGCATCGGTTTCGGTTGAGGATGTATCGGCCATGGCAAAGAAATATATACACCCAGAGAATGCCTGGATTCTGGTAGGGGGTAATAAGGCAGATGTCGCACCTCGTCTTGCGCGATTCAGTGAGGCAAACGAAGTACTTTTTTATGACGCTTATGGACGGCCGGTTGAAACTACTGAAGTTTCTGTTGATGCAGATTTGACAGCCGAAAAGGTGATTGAAAAGTATGTTGAAGCCTTGGGTGGCAAGGAAAAGTTGCTGGCTCTAAAGGATGTTGTGATGAAAATGACTACATCTATGCAAGGTATGACCATTGAAATGTCAAGCACGCGAAAAGCACCTGATAAAGTTTTAGTAACAACCAGCATGGGGGGCAATGTTTTACAGAAACAGGTATATGATGGAAGCAAAGGAGTTGTGACCGCTATGGGACAAACGATGGAACTGTCGGGTAAACAGTTGGAAGATATGAAAGCACAAGCAAATATGACACTCGAACTCGACTATGGAAAGCTTGGGTATGAACTGAAATTACTTGAAGTAGAGAATGTTGGCGATAAACCTGCCTATAAGATACAGGTAACTTCACCAGCCGGTTCCTCGGTTACCGATTATTATGATTTGGAAAATGGATTGAAGGTAAAGTCAGTTTCAAGCCAGGATACACAAATGGGCCCAATGACTGTAACTACCAGTTATGAAGATTACAGGGAAGTGGAAGGTTTGAAATTCCCTTTCCTCATCAAACAACAGGCTGGTCCTCAGTCCGTGGACCTGAAATTGGTATCAATTGAGCTGAATAAGGGTGTTGGCGATGATGTCTTTTCTATAAACTGATAAGTATTGTAACATTTAAAAAAGGCAGTCCTGTGTGACTGCTTTTTTTTTGAATGAAGTTTTTCATTTGATTTTCGGGAAAATGTTAAATATTTCAGATTTAAATGCGATTTAAAGAAAAACCTTTCAGAAATTTGCGGGTTACTTGAAATGAAATCCTGAAGTGAAAATGAAAAGTCAAAATATAAATGATCTCATGGATGAGATCATGGTCGAGCCTGAAGAAGATAAGGTTGTTGTGGAAGGTGCCAGAGTGCACAATCTTCAGAACATCGATGTTGAAATTCCCAGGAATAAGCTTACAGTTATTACTGGTTTAAGCGGGAGCGGGAAATCGTCACTCGCATTCGATACCATATATGCCGAAGGCCAGAGGCGATACATTGAGACGTTTTCAGCTTATGCCCGTTCTTTTATCGGAAATATGGAACGACCTGATGTGGATAAAATTACGGGACTGAGCCCTGTCATTTCCATTGAGCAAAAAGTGACCAGCCGTAATCCAAGATCGACAGTAGGCACCGTGACCGAGAT
>DIFU01000094.1:20439-50163 GCA_002419285.1 Prolixibacteraceae bacterium UBA5740
CAATACTGGCGAGAAAATGGTTAAGTATACCGATGAAAAAATTTTACAGCTCATCAAAGAGAAATTTTCAGGAAAGAGAATTCATGTATTAGCTCCTCAAATTAAAGGACGAAAAGGTCATTACAGGGAGCTTTTCGAACAAATGCGCAGGAAAGGCTTCCTGTTCGCCAGGGTGGATGGAGAGATCAAGGAACTTACCCAAGGATTTAAAGTCGACAGATATAAGAACCACTTTATCGAGATGGTGGTCGATAAGCTGGTGGTCGATGAGGCTTCCGACAAAAGACTTAAAGAAAGTGTGAACACAGCCATGACCCAGGGACATGGCATTATCATGATTCTGGATCACGATAGCGGGGATGTCAGGTATTTTAGCCGACAGCTGATGTGTCCTTCAACTGGCATTTCCTATAGTGAGCCAGCTCCACATAACTTTTCTTTCAACTCACCACAGGGCGCATGTCATAAATGCAATGGTCTGGGCAGAATTTCTGAAATAGATCTGGATAAGATCATTCCCGACCGGAATGTGAGTATTGGTAAGGGAGGTATTGCACCTTTAGGACCGCAAAAGAACTCATTGATTTGGTGGCAAATTGAGGCCTTGGGCGAGAAATATGATTTCAATCTGAAAACCCCGGTGAAGGATATCCCTGATGAGGGTCTGGATGCTCTGTTATATGGGACTACCGAGCGAATCCAACTGAAAAATACTCCTTTGGGATCCAGCCTGAATTATATGATGACCTACGAAGGCCTGATCAAGTATATCGACAGCCAGCGCGAAGACAATCCATCCCTGAAGGCCCAGAAGTGGGCAAACCAATTTGTACGCACCATTCCTTGCCCTGAGTGTAATGGGATGAGGTTAAAAAAGGAATCACTCTGGTTCAAAATTGACAATCGGAATATTGCAGAGCTTTCCCAGATGGATCTGATTCAATTGGGTGAATGGTTCTCAGGGTTAGAGGCAAGGCTATCTGAAAGACAACAGAAAATAGCCAGGGAAGTAATCAAGGAAATTCGAGACAGACTGAGTTTCTTGCTGGATGTTGGGCTTAATTACCTTGCCCTCGATCGTCCGGCTTCCAGTCTTTCAGGCGGGGAATCTCAAAGAATTCGACTTGCTACCCAGATTGGATCCAGACTGGTCAATGTCCTCTATATTTTGGACGAGCCCAGCATTGGCCTCCATCACCGTGATAACCTGAAGTTGATTCGGGCTTTGGAACAGTTGCGTGATACAGGCAATACTGTTGTTGTAGTGGAACATGACAAGGAAATGATGATCCATGCAGATTACCTGATTGATATGGGACCCTTCGCAGGGAAACATGGAGGAGAAGTAGTGGCTGCAGGCACACCTGGTGAGGTCATGAAAATGCATTCACTGACAGCTGATTACTTAACCGGCAGAAGGAAAATCGAGGTTCCTTCGTCAAGGAGATCAGGCAATGGCAAGTGGCTGAAGGTAACCGGGTGTACCGGAAATAACCTGAAAGCTGTTGAGCTGTCATTGCCACTTGGTAAAATGATCTGCGTTACCGGTTTGTCAGGTAGTGGTAAATCGACCCTGATTAATGAAACACTTCAGCCGATTTTAAGCCAGCATTTCTACAACTCGGTAAAAGATCCCCTTCCCTATGATAAGATTGAAGGACTGGATTTGATTGATAAGGTGGTAGAAGTTGACCAGTCACCGATTGGCCGGACTCCGAGATCTAATCCGGTTACTTACACCGGTGTTTTTTCCGATATCCGTAACTTGTTTACCCATTTGCCTGAATCTAAAATCAGGGGATACTTACCCGGAAGATTCTCTTTCAATGTAAAGGGAGGTCGCTGCGAGGAGTGTCAGGGCGCTGGTGTGAAGGTAATTGAGATGAACTTCCTGCCTGATGTCTATGTCCATTGTGACAAATGTAATGGTAAAAGATACAATCGTGAAACACAGGAAGTAAGATTTAAGGGAAAATCTATTTCAGATGTGCTGGACATGACAATAAATCAGGGAGTGGAGTTCTTTGAGTCAATACCATCGATCGCACAGAAGTTGAAAACCCTGCAGGATGTCGGACTTGGATATATCACTCTGGGACAGTCATCGACAACACTTTCGGGAGGAGAATCTCAGCGGGTAAAACTTTCAGCTGAACTTTCAAAGCGTGATACCGGCAAAACAATGTATATTCTTGATGAACCTACAACTGGTTTGCACTTTGAAGACATCAGGGTTTTACTGGAGGTGATCAATAAATTGGTGGATAAGGGAAATACTGTCGTGGTCATTGAGCATAATCTTGATGTCATAAAGTCAGCCGATCATATAATTGATCTTGGACCGGAAGGAGGCCGCGATGGTGGTCGAATTTTATGTTCCGGGACACCCGAGGAGGTCGCAAAATGCAAGGAATCCCATACGGCTGTTTTTCTCAGGGAAGAGCTGGCTCTTTAGATAAAAACCGACTTTCATGATCAAATGATCTTTCAGGCAGTATATCCCTGGAAGTCTTCGCCATTGGGTAAAACGAATATTTTCAGTAGTTTTAAGCTTTTGTTTGATTCAGAAAAAAGTTTTTAAAGTGACAATACAATGAAAGAAGTAATCATTTACTGTAAAAATACCGGACAGAAGGTTACCTATCCAATGGGGGTAACTCTTGAAGAAATTGCCCTTGACCTGAAAATTCAATTAAAGACCCCTGTTTGTGGTGCTCTTGTCAATAATAAACTCAAGGAACTCTCCTTTTCGGTTGTAAAATCAAAAAATATTGAGTTTGTCGACATGATTCATCCCGACGGCAGACGAATGTATATCCGGTCCCTCCTTTTCGTGTTCTATGCCGCGGTAAATGAATTGTATCCTGAAGCCAAAATGAGTATAGAACATGGTATTTCCAACGGGTATTACGCTGAAATGAAAGGATTGGGGCGCGACTTGACGGACACGGATATCTTTGCAATTGATCAGGCAATGAAAGAGGTTATCCGAAAAAATTATCCTTTCGAGAAGTTGGGCCTCCCAACTGAAGAAGCGGTAGCCCTGATCAGGGCTCAGGGGTTGGAGAGCAAGGCAAATCTGTTTGAACAGCAAGGGACATTATATAGTTACATATACCGGATGAACGGGCTTGTCAATTACTTCTACGGTCATCTGTTGCCTTCAACCGGGTATATCACCAACTTTGGTTTGGAACTATACTATGAAGGATTGCTGCTTAAGGTTCCTCATCCTGAAGATTATAAGACGCTGCAGGATTCATTGCGTCAGAATAAACTATTCAGCATTTACCAGGAACATAAAGATTGGGCTGAAATTTTGCAGGTTGCCACTATCTCAGATCTTAATCGATTTACATTGAATGGGAAGGCCGGAGATATCATCAAGATTTCAGAAGCGCTTCATGAAAAGAAGATTGCGGAAATCGCCAACCGGATTTCACAAAGCCGGGATACCGTTAAGTTAATACTGGTTGCGGGACCTTCCTCTTCGGGAAAGACTACCTTCAGTAAAAGGTTGGGTGTTCAGCTTGCTGTGAACGGATTGTGGCCAATTCAGATCTCACTCGATGATTATTTTGTGGACAGGGAGCATACACCCCGCGATGAAAATGGTGAGTACGATTTCGAAGCCTTGCATGCCATCGATGTTTCCTATTTTAATGCACAATTAATAGAACTACTTGCGGGAAAGCGTGTCAATGTTCCCAAATTCAACTTTTTAACAGGTCAAAGGTATTTCGATGGGCATTATATGGAACTGAAGCCTGGCCACGTGCTAATCATTGAAGGAATTCACGGTCTTAATCCGGATCTCCTTCCTGAGATTGAATCATCTTTGACGTATAAGATCTTTCTTTCTGCCCTGACGCAAGTCTCCGTTGATGAGCACACCCATATTTCCACTTCCGATAACCGTTTGATCAGAAGAATGATCCGGGATAGCAAATATCGGGGATATCCGGCCCACGAGACCATAAAAAGATGGCCACTGGTCAGAAAAGGTGAAGAACGCAATATTTTCCCTTTTCAGGAGAACGCTGATATCATGTTTAATTCGGCCACTCTTTATGAGTTGGCGATATTAAAAAAATATGCTGAGCCATTGTTGCAATCTGTAACTGAAAATAGGGATGAGTATTCGGAGTCAACCAGATTGCTTAAGTTTCTTTCCTATTTTAAGCCTATGGATGACAGTGAGATCCCACCGACCTCATTGCTGAGAGAATTCCTTGGGGGGAGTAGTTTTACCTATTAGGTTTTTGGAATTATTTGCCGACTCACCCTAAACTACCCTGTCGGTTATTTCCAGGTTAACCACCCCTTTTGACCATTTCCATATATTCTGCATATATTTTGCAATCATTGGCAATTCCCAATTGGGAAAATATTGGTGTACGTACGCAAATTATAACTTAATCGTCGGAAGGTGTTCGGGACCTGGTTGAGTTTTGAAAAGAGCTTATTTGGGGTATCGGAGATGAGCTACACCAGCATCGATTGAAAAAAGAGGTTTCATGCTTGTGAGACATCCATAATGATAAATACTATTTTTTAAGGGTAGAATATTCAGCAGGAAACCATTGTGGCATAATCACCGGATTCGAACAAATCTGTTCGACAGGTCTAATTGGTGAATTTTCCTACAATCTGGACATTCACGTCTTCGACGATAAAATTGGGAATCTTTCTTGATTTCATGAAATCTATAAGAACCTTGTTCAGCTCTTCATCATAGAAGTCCTCAATCCTGTTGGAAACACTACTGTGCAAATGATGATGCAATGAAGTATCCGCATCGTAACGCATGACGTCGTCATCGGTCTTGATCCGGGTAATAATGCCCTTCTGGACAAATGAATCAAGGGTGTTGTAGACTGTGCCAAGTGCGATATTTGGACTCTTCCGCTTAATGTACTCAATGATTGTATCAGCACTCGGATGATTCTTCATCTTCACGATTGCCTCATATACTGCAACTCGTTGGGGGGTAACTTTCAGTCCATTTTCGGTTAAAAGATCACGAATGTTTTTCATTGAATAAAATAATAAAAAGTATATCAGCGTCGAGGAGAGCAAAGATATTATATTAATTATAAGTATTAAAGAATCTGTTATTTTCAGCGTAAATCTTTCCGATTAACCTTTAGCCCAAACATCACAATTCAAGTGCTTTTTCTTGTTGGCCACGACATAATCAGTTGGGAACCTGTTCCTGATCAATTTATTTTTTTGGATTTTCTTCAAAATCGCTTTATTATGATCCGAACCTCGAGGTGAACAAATTTGAGTGACACGTGTTTTGTTAATAAAAGACAAATTAATCTTAAAATATTATAACAATATGGCATTTGAATTACCCAAATTAGATTTTGATTATGCGGCATTAGAACCGCATATTGACGCCCGCACTATGGAAATTCATCATACGAAACACCACGGTGCATATACAACCAACCTGAATGCAGCCCTGAAGGGGACTGAATGGGAGGGAAAGACCATAGAAGAGATTATGGGTTCGGTATCTCAGTTATCTGTTGCTGTTAGAAACAATGGAGGTGGATATTTTAACCATAACCTCTACTGGAAAATATTGACTCCGGGAGGTTCACATGAACCCAAAGGCGCACTGCTGGATGCCATCAATGCTTCATTTGGATCGGTAGACAGCTTTAAAGAGGCTTTCGTCAAAGCTGCTTTGACACGTTTTGGCTCTGGTTGGGCCTGGTTACTACAAAGTAATAATAAGCTGGTGGTTTCGTCTACACCCAACCAGGATAATCCGCTGATGGATGTTGCTGAAGTGAAAGGTAACCCTATTCTGGGAATTGATGTATGGGAACATGCCTATTACCTGAACTATCAGAATCGTCGTCCGGATTATGTAGAAGCATTTTGGAACCTGATCAATTGGGACGAGGTTGCCAGTCGGTTTAAAGGTTAGTTGATTTTTGGTTTTTTCCCCGGAGTCACTACTCCGGGGTTTTTCTTTTTTATGGATAGTTCAGATCATGGATTTTCTGGCTTCGTCGGACAAAGTCATAAAAACCGGATTTCCAGTTTATCACCTTTTTTCAGATCAACGCTTAGCAGCTGATTGTTTAGTGAGATTTCCAGCTTATTTCCATTAATGGAACATTCGGGAAGCTTACCGTAGTCAGGAATCTTTATAATGAATTTACTTGACTCGACTGCCATAAGAGTTGCCTCGGTCAGGTGCAAATTCTTCCATGCTGCTGAGGCAATGCCGTTTCCCCTGACTCTTAAACCATGGAAGGAGCCTTCTGAAAACTGTTTTGGCAGGGCAGGAATATAATTAATAAAACCCGCGTGGCTTTGAATAAACATCTCAGCGATTCCGGCTGTTCCCCCGAAATTTCCGTCGATTTGGAAGGGGGGATGGGCACAAAATAAGTTTGGATAAGTACCTCCTTTGTTTGAATAATTGAAGTTATTGTCGAAAACCGGCTCCAACAGGTTTTTAACCAATTTGAATGCATGGTCACCATCATGCAGTCTTGCCCAAAAATTGATTTTCCAGGCTCTTGACCAGCCAGTTCCCCCATCTCCTCTTATATAGAGTGTTTGTTTTGCTGCCTCTGCCAATTCAGGAGTCAATTCGGGAGTAATCTCATTCCCGGGATGAAGTCCGTAGAGGTGTGATACATGCCTGTGCTGAGGCTCCGGCTCTTCGTATTCCTCAAGCCATTCCATTAAACGCCCGTCACTGCCTATTCGGTTGGGAGGCAATTGTTCTGAGGCTTTTAAAAGCCTGGATGCAAACTCTTCATCAGTGTTCAGGATCGATGCTGCCGTCATTGTATGGAGGAACAATTCACGGACCAGTTGATTGTCCATGGTCGATCCCATGCAGATATTGACTGCTTTACGTGTTCCAGGCATATATAACGCATTTTCAGGCGAGGTCGTAGGTGCGGTCACTAACCAACCGCTGTTTGGATCTTTAACAAGCATATCGAGAAAAAACTCTGCAGCTCCCTTAAGGGCCGGATAGATCTCCCTTAAATATTCTACGTCCCTGTTATAATCGTAATGTTCCCAGAGGTGGGCTGCGAGCCAGGCACCCCCAGTATTGGTAGCTCCCCAGGAGGGATGTTCCCCAGGTGAGGTAAAGCCCCAAATATTGGTCATCATATGGGCCACCCAGCCATTAGCGTTATAAAACACGCGGGCTGTCTTCTGTCCGGGTTCAACCATACTTTTTGTCAAATCAATCAGAGGCTTGTGAAGTTCAGGGAGGTTTGTGATTTCAGCTGGCCAATGGTTCATCTGGACATTGATATTCAGATGGTAGTCACCATTCCAGGGTGTTCGCACTGTGTTAGCCCATAAACCTTGAAGATTTGGGGGTAAAACCCGGGCGTGTGCGCTGCTGATCAGCAAATATCTTCCATACTGGAAATAGAGGTTCACAAGCCCGTTATCATCCTCATCAGATGCAAAGGCAATCAGCCTTTGGTCTGTCGGCATATCCTCCTTGACTGGGCTTTCAGTCAATTGCAATTCAGTGCGCTTAAAGAAGGATTGATATTCAGTAATGTGATTTTTCTTAAGTGATGAATAGTTTTCTGAGATGGCTTTGTCAAGTATTTGCCTTAAATGGCTTTCTGGATCAGCTGTTTTGAAATCTGTGCCCATTGAAAGATAAAGGATTACTTCATCAGCATCAAGGATGGTCAGGGAAGTATCAGATGCTGACAGATTGCCTCCTTTTAGTACAGGTTTGAGCATTGCCTGATATTTCATTCCTTTCCCATCTGTCCCATTGTTGAGCTGTCCTTCCATTACCAGAACCTGATTGTCGACCCTGGTTTGAAATTGTCTGGGACGATCCATTTTAATGTTCAGGCTGATTTTTCCTTTTTGACTTGCGGTCAAACGAACCAATGCGAGGTCATCGGTAAAACTGGTAAAGTATTCCCTTTTATACTTGATATGATCGATTTCAAATTCTGTAAGGGCAATTGCGTCGTCCAACCGAAGTTCTCGTTCGTAATTTACCGGCGCTGAATCACTGTTAAAAATGTAGTCCAATCTAAGATTGCCAAGGGTCTCAAAACTTCCGTAAGGCACTTTGGATCCATCACCTTGTCCCGAACCTGCTCCCTTACAAATAAATGTCTTATAAATCAGATCCTGTGCCTCGTCATTCTTTCCCTCAAACAGAAGCCGCTGAATTTCGGGAAGGTATTGTGCGGCCTCAGGGTTGTCGGCATCCTGGTAGCCCCCAGACCAAAGTGTGATATCATTTAGAACCAACGTTTCGTTCATTGGCTGCCCGTCAGGCATGATACCGATTCTTCCATTTCCCAGAGGTAAGGTTTCTTCCCATCTTTGGGCTGGCTGTTTGTACCAAAGTCTGTATTTTTCCCTTTCCCTGCCCTCCTTGTTTCCGCAAGCGGATATTAGAAAAAGCATTGACAGAAAGACAAGGTTCTTGAAAGGTTTGATATTCATTATGCCGGTTTTATGGTTTTCGACAAATATAGTATCGGATCGAAAATACCGAAGCACCATTAATCTATAGCTTGAGGAAAAATGAGGCCTATTTCTGCCTGAAATATACCTGAATAGGGACCCCTGAAAAGTTGAAATTATCTCTGATCTGGTTTTCAAGATACCTTTTGTATGGCTCCTTGATATATTGCGGCAGATTAGCAAAAAATGCGAAGGTTGGTGTGGCTGCCGGTAATTGAGTGCAATATTTTATCTTGATATATTTCCCTTTCCAGGACGGTGGGGGATAACTTTCGATAGCTTTTAGAAGCAGCTCGTTTAACTCCGAAGTCTTGATCTTTTGCTTACGGTTATTGTATACTTCCATGGCGGTTTCCAGAGCTTTGTGAATTCTCTGTTTAGTCATTGCCGAAATAAAGATTACCGGAACATCGGTAAATGGAGCAAGCCTTTCACGAATTTCTTTTTGGAAGGTGCCCGTAGAATGGTTGTCCTTTTCAATCAAATCCCATTTATTGACCAGAATAACAACCCCTTTTTTGTTCCTGACGATCAGGTTAAAGATATTGACGTCCTGTGCCTCAATGCCCCTGTCGGCATCGATCATCAAAAGACATACATCAGCCTCTTCAATGGTGCGGACCGATCGAAGAACAGAATAAAACTCGAGGTCTTCCTTGACTTTGGCTTTTTTACGCAGTCCGGCGGTATCGATGATGATAAAGTCGTGCCCGAATTTGTTATAGCGGGTATGAAGGGCATCCCGGGTGGTACCCGCAATGTCAGTTACAATGTTACGGTCAGTTCCGATCAGGGCGTTGATGAAAGAAGATTTTCCTACGTTTGGACGTCCAACGACCGTGAATTTGGGTAGATCCGCCTCTTCGTCATTCTCTGGCGTGTCGGGTAGTAATTTAACGACTTCATCAAGAAGGTCGCCTGTTCCACTCCCGCTCATTGAGGAAATAGTGAAGATCTCTCCAAGTCCGAGCGAATAAAAAACCTGGGCGTCAGGTTCTCGGTTGTTATTATCCACCTTGTTAACCACCAAAATGACAGGTTTCGATGACCGTCTCAATATATCTGCCATGGCATCATCAAGGTCTGTGATTCCAAGCTCAACATCGACAATAAAAAGAATCACATCAGACTCGTCCATCGCCAAATGAACTTGTTTTCTGATCTGTTCTTCGAATACATCGTCGGAGTGAATAACATATCCCCCCGTATCGATCACCGAAAAATCGATGCCATTCCACAAGCACTTTCCATAAATTCTATCTCTGGTTACACCAGAAACATCGTCGACAATCGCCTTCCGTGATTCAACAAACCGGTTGAAGAGTGTCGATTTTCCTACATTTGGCCTTCCTACAATGGCTACTATTCTGCTCATATAATTTTCTGTGTTATTTTTTTGCACTCTTATCCAGTCATTGGATTTAATAGTGCCCTCCGGTATTTCCGGGACTAGGCCTCATCTGCAAAGTATCCAAACTTGCGAAGGGAACTGTCTTTTTCCCTCCATTCTTTGGCTATTTTGACATAGAGTTCCAAAAATATTTTTTTATTGAAAAATTCCTCTGCTTCCTGCCTGGCCATGGTTCCGACCTTCTTTAACATGGCTCCGCCTTTGCCGATGATGATTCCCTTTTGCGAATCCCTTTCCACAAAAATAATGGCCCTGATGCGAATCAGGTCATTTTCTTCCTTGAATTCTTCGACTTCTACTTCACTGGAGTAGGGTATCTCTTTTTGGTAATTCAGCAAAATCTTTTCACGGATGATTTCCTGCATGAAAAATCGTTCACTTCTGTCGGTAAGTTCATCTTTTGGAAAGAAAGGCGGATTCTCGGGAAGAAGCTCAACGATCCGGTCAAACACTGGCGTTAGGTTGAATTTTTCGGTGGCAGAAATGGGAAATATGGTCGACCCCGGAAATATGCCGGCCCAGTAATTGTATAATTTAATGACCGATTCTTGATTAGAAAGGTCAATTTTATTAATCAACACAATTACAGGGACATTCGACTTTTTAATTTTTTCGATGTAATCACTGTTTTTGGCCGGATCCTCAACTATATCCGTCACATAAAGGATAATGTCAGCGTCGATCAAAGCTGTATCGACAAACCGCATCATGGTTTCCTGAAGTTTGTAGTTGGGCTTAAGAATTCCGGGCGTATCCGAATATACAATTTGAAAATCTTCACCATTAACAATCCCCTTGATCCTATGCCTTGTTGTCTGCATCTTGGAGGTGATGATGGAGAGACGTTCGCCAACCAAGGCGTTCATAATGGTGGATTTACCAACATTTGGATTTCCGATGATGTTTACAAAACCTGAGCGATGCAGCATAATTTTAATTTCCTATAAATCAGCGCAAAGATAGAAAAAAAGCATGAAGGTAACTTAACTCCTGAAATTGACGTTATAGAAAAACGACAGGTTTAATACACTTAGTTCTAAAGTATTTTGGCAAAAAGCTGATATTTTGCTATTTTCAAGGTGTTTTTATATTTAACAATAAAAAAATATTCGATGAATTCGTTATCTTACCTTGATCAGATAGCCATTTCTGTAAGAGCTCACAAGTTATTAAAGGAATTATTAAAGGAGAATCCCCGGCTCGAAGAAATCATGCGATCATCGCGAAATGAGACCGAAGCGCTACATGGATTGCGCGACTGGGTGGAAGTTGAGTTGAAAAGAAATGCTGCAGCATGGCAGTTTTATCTGAGAAAGAAGCAGGATCAGGAGACCTTTCAACAACTGAAGTGGAAAGATTTTGCCGCTATCCGGTTATTGGATTACATCGATCATGCTGGTGAAAAATATGTTGACCAGAATATTGGTGGTGAGATTGCGATTACCAATCCGATAAAAATGATCTGGCTTGCTGTAAATTTTGGAACAGGGGGTGCAAAGCCAGGATTTTTCAAGGACATGTTACAGCTTTTCAGACAATTTACAAATCGCACTCGCCGCAATGAACCGAATGCCCAAAAGATTGCCGAATGGATGTCCAGGTTTCCATCAGGTCTCGATCCAAGGATAGTCAGGTTGCGGGAGGAGAATCGTGATCGGATTTTGAATGTTTTTCTCGATAAGATGGAAACAGGCGAGATTTCAGATCCGAGATATCAATTCCCTGATGAAATGTCACATGAGGAGCGCTTCAATCAAATGCTGGAATGGTGGAAAACAAGTCATTTCCATTTGCGGATGGCGATCCGCTCTCCCCACTTGTTAAATGAGATGTTGGGCAATTCTCTCGATCCCGATACCATGAAAGTGCTGCAGGCCGCTGAAAAGGCAGGCATTCCATTCTTTGTCAATCCTTATTATCTTTCATTATTGCATGTTAGGGTTCCTTATTTTGCTGTTGGTGCGGACCTTGGCATCAGACATTATATTTTATATAGTCAGCAACTGGTCGATGAGTTTGGAAAAATTCAGGCATGGGAGAAGGAAGATAAGGTTGTTCCGGGAAAGCCAAATGCTGCTGGTTGGCACCTGCCTCCATACAACAATATTCATCGCCGTTACCCCGAAGTTGCCATTTTGATTCCCGACACCACTGGCAGGGCTTGCGGAGGATTGTGTACCAGTTGTCAGAGAATGTACGATTTCCAAAGGGGCAATCTTAATTTCAACCTTGACAAGCTTGAGCCAAAAGTCACCTGGAAGGATAAGCTCAGGGAATTGATGGATTATTTTGAAAACGACTCCCAGTTGAGAGATATTCTTATAACGGGAGGTGATGCCCTGATGAGCTCTGACAATCAGTTGCAATCGATTCTGGATGAAGTATATAACATGGCCATAAGAAAAAGGGAAGCTAACCGGGAGCGGCCAACGGGAGAGAAATATGCTGAAATCCAAAGGGTAAGACTGGGGACCCGATTGCCAGTATATCTTCCACAACGGGTTACACCTGAATTGATTGCTGTCTTAAAAGGTTTTCGTGAAAAGGCATCTAAGGTGGGGATACGGCAATTTGTGATTCAGACCCATTTTCAATCACCCATGGAGGTGACTCCTGAGGCAGCACGCACCATTAAAATGTTCCTTTCAGCCGGTTGGGCCGTAGTAAATCAGTTGGTCTTTACCGTTGCCTCCTCCCGAAGGGGACACTCCTCAAAATTGCGCAAAGTGCTGAATGACATTGGGGTCTTGACTTACTATACTTTCAGTGTAAAAGGCTATATGGAGAATAGCTTCAATTTTGCCCCAAACTCGAGGGCGGTGCAGGAACAATTTGAAGAGAAGTTATTGGGAAGGATTCCAGAGGTTTTATACGATGAAATCAAGGACCTGACTGAACATCCCGATCAGATTGTAGATAAGATCAATACGCTTCGTAATTATTTTGAATTACCCTTCCTTGCTACTGACAGGAATGTTCTTAACTTGCCTGGTGTTGGTAAGAGTTTAACATTCAGGGTGATAGGAATTACGCGATATGGCCGTAGAATTCTTGAATTCGATCACGATCACACCCGGCGTCATAGTCCTGCGGTAAAGGAAATGGAAAAGGTCATAATTATCGAATCAAAATCGATCATCGAATATCTCGAACAACTCCAGGAAATGGGAGAGGACATTAACGAATATGAAGGTATCTATGGATATTCCATTGGACAGACCGAACCCCGAATGGCTATGTATAGTTACCCGGATTACGACTATACGGTAACCCGTGAATTTACAAATCTGGATATGAAAACGGAAGTTGATCCCGGAGTTTCAAAACAGTAATCAAATGTGACAAATCCCGGACTTACATTTATTTTCCGGGATTTGTCACAAAGAATCACCTTATTCTGATTATAGATCACTGCTCATGGAAGGCGGGGGAGTTGTTGTGCCTCTGATGGTATCAGGGTTTGCTCCCAATGTAAAAACAAGGTTGCCACCTTCTAAAAGTTCCCTGCGCGGAATCCAGGTGTTGTCAATTTTTTTGCCATTGAACACGAGGCTTTGTGTAAAGACATTCTCCTTTGAATTATTGAGGGTTTCAATGATCAGCTTTTTTCCAGTCGGAAGGTTGATGATGGCTTTTTCAAAAAGTGGGCTTCCAAACTGAAAGGTTGGATTGGCCCCTGCGTGCCCCTGAACATCAAACAGTCCAAGTGATGCCATGACAAACCATGCCCCCAACTGCCCCTGGTCCTCATCCTGTCCGTATCCGTAACCATGAAGAGGAGTCACACCATAGAATTCATCGCAGATGGTACGTACCCATTTCTGGGTAAGCCACGGTTTACCTGAATAGTTGAACAACCAGGCCTGGTGCAGGCATGGTTGGTTTCCGTGATTGTAGAGCATTTCAACCCCTGAAAATGAGTCAATTTCCTGACCTCCGCCGAACCCTGACTTCTGGCTACTATTAAAGGTTTCCATTAGCCTTTCATTAAAAAGATCAGACCCCAATCTTTCAATTAATCCTGCTACATCATGCGGAACATACCATGTGTACTGAACGGCATTCCCTTCCTGGAATCCCCGCCATGCCTGCATGGGATCAAAATTTTCAATGAATGTGCCATCTTCATATCGGGGCCTGATGTATTTTGTTTCCGGATCAAACAGGTGTGTCCAGCCAGTGGCCTGTTTCATCAACTGTTCATATTCGGCAGTTTTCCCCATTCTTTTAGCCATTTGTGCGACCGCGAATGAACTGAACGAATACTCCAGGGTATGTGATGAGCCGAAGTTGAAAAGCCAACCGTTTGAAAGGACGGTGTCACGGCTTGGGATATACCCATGATTTACCAAAAAGCGCAGGTCGTACTTGCCTGGCCCAAAGGGCCTTCCCTGATACCCGGTTTCATTTTTATAGGCTGCTTCCCATGCCTTCTCGGGATCTTGAAAATCGAAGCCGCAATTATGGGCGGAGGCGATGAGAAGGCCAAAGAAATTGGTTTGAACTCCATTTGTATGGATGCCGGCAGCCATTCCATCGTGCATCCATCCGGTTTCTTCAGCAAAATCGAGGTTGGCCTGCAGGTACTCCATGAAATGTTCTGGATAGACCATAGCCCAAAGTTGGCTTAGATTCCAGAACGCACCCCACATTCCGTCGGTATTAAAAGTATTCCTTGTTGGTTTGCCGTATGAATCGAGAGGAAGTTGCCCGATGCTCCCGTCGTTTCGGGGATAGGCTCCGTTAATATCGTTTGATATGCCTCTTCCCAATAGGGCATGATAAAGACCGGTATAAAATTTCTTTAGGTTTTCGATATTACTGTCGTGAATTTCGATTCGGGACAGCATTTCATTCCAGGTTTGGCTGGCTGCTTGCCTGGCCTGGTCAAAGGTGACTTCCTTAGTTTCCGACTCCAGGTTCAGAAGGGCGTTTTCCATGCTTGTATAGGATACGCCAACCTGCATTTCAATGACATCTTCATTTTCGGTTTTGTATGTCAGATACATCCCGTTTCGTGTGCCTTTTGATTCTTTTTCGTCTGCCACAGTCAGGGTGTCAGTAAAGGTACCCCATGACTCAGGTTTTTTGCTAAGCCTGGCGTGAAAATACATGGTTACACGTTTTCCCTGATCACAAATTTTCACATATTCAGGATATGTCACGACATAGCCTCTTACATCCCTTTCCCCGTCAAAAGCAATATATGCTTCAGTGACATCACTACTCTCACCTTGCTTATGACCAACATCGAAAAGAATGTGGGATGCTTCTGATTCCGGGAAAGTATACCGGTGAAAACCTACCCTTGTCGTCGCGGTCAGTTCAGCTTTTACCTGATAGTCATTCAGGTAAACCGAATAATATCCGGGTTCTGCATATTCATTGGTCTTGTCAAATCTCGACCTGTATCCTGAATCAGGATCTTCCAGTGAGCCAGGAATAGTTTTAAGTTTTCCGGTGATGGGCATATTCACCACGCCTCCGATCTGGAATTCATGAAAATTACCAAAACCTTCAATGGATGTATGCCTGTCGTCATAACCTGCGGGCATCCAACTACCAACATTGTCGTAGGCATTGGTATGCGGAGCCAGCTTGGCCATACCAAAAGGAACAGCAGCCGGCGTGTAAAAGAACCAACGGCCATGAACAGACCCAATTTGGGGATCAGCGTATTGTATGGCGTTAAAATCCTGATTTTGGCAGGCAATAAAAAACATAGGCAAAAAAAGAATCAGTAAATTTTTCATTGGTGTATATGAATGTACCATTTTTTAACTGAGGCAAAATTACATGTTTAATGCGTAATTTGCTGAAACCAGTCTTTCGACAATGCGGAATGAGGGATAATTACTCTTAAATTGACATTTATATGGGCTTTTTTAACTTTGCGGCACGATTAATCTGCTATTTTATACGACGTTACTTATCTGAGGTATAATAAACCAGCAGACTAATTTGATTATTTGTAATTTTGGGACAGGATTATTAGGAGTAGGATATGCAGGGCATTTGGTTTTTTATGAAGAAGGTTTTGGGATGGATCTTTTTGATCCCTGTATATTTTTACAAGTTTGCCATTTCTCCTTTTACTCCGGCATCATGCCGGCATGTCCCCACCTGTTCAACCTATGCGGTGGATGCCATAAAAGTCCATGGACCTTTCAAAGGGGTCTGGCTTGCCACAAAGCGCATTTCCCGCTGCCATCCCTGGGGAACAAGTGGGTATGATCCCGTACCCCCGGTAAAGATGAAAAAGAAACATACCCATCCAGAGCATCACCCTGATTCGGCCAAATAATTATCTTTAAGGTTCAACTTACCAAAAAATCAAATAGTTGAAATATCATTTATGAAAAAACATATCTCATTCATTCTGGTACTCATCCTTTTTTCACACATCGGATGTAATCGACCCTCTTCCGGAACAGCTGAAAAAAAAATTATTCTGGTAAGTATTTTGCCACAGAAGACTTTTGTGGAGAAAATCGCAGGCGATGATTTTCAGGTTGAAGTGTTAATTCCTCATGGAGCGAATCCTACAACCTATAGCTTGCTGCCCGCCCAAATGGCTTCCGTCGAAAAGGCCGTGATCTGGTTTCGGATGGGATACGTCGGTTTTGAACTCTCATGGGCTGATAAGATTGTTGAATCTGCCAATGATATAAAAGTTTCAGATCTTTCCGTGAATGTTGATCTTATTGTTAGCAACGATGGCCAAGGGAAAAGACAGGGAGTAGATCCGCACTTTTGGCTATCTCCAAAAGAAGTAAGGAAAATGGCGGTTACCATCAGGGATGAATTGGTGGCGATTAATCCGGTAAGGACAGATCAGTATAATTTAGGACTACAGAAGCTATTAAAAGAGATTGATGAGACTGAATTACAGATCAGACAGCTGTTGGATGAATATGAGGGTCGCACGTTTATTTCATTTCACCCTTCACTAAGTTATTTTGCAAGGGATTTTGGTTTGCAGCAGCTATCGATCGAGCAAGGTGGAAAGGAACCGACCTCGGCTCATATTGCCCGGCTGACTGATATAGCCAGGACTGAAAACATCAGGGTCATTTATATTCAAAGTGATTTCGACCGTGAAAATGCAAGAATGTTTGCACAAGAGATTAAGGGTGAAGCCATCCAGGTTTGGCCTCTGAATCCGGAATGGAGTGAAAACATGATTCTCATGGCGAGGTTGCTTAGGGATCATTTTTAATCAAGGCATTTGTACGAAAAATTCAGAAAGTGTCATTGTCGGTCACAATAATGGAGTTTCACCTTCCCTGGACCAGTTAATGACCTTAACCCTGAAAATTTTTAATCTGGATATGAAATTATCATGAAGCCACTGATACATCTGAACCACATCACTTTTTCCTATTCAGGCACTCCAGTGTTGGAAGATGTGGATCTGAAGATCCATGAAAATGACTTCATTGGGGTAATAGGACCTAACGGAGGGGGAAAAACCACATTACTAAAGCTTATACTTGGATTAATCAAGCCTGATTCAGGGAAGATTTATTTCAGGGAGGATCTTCCACGACATAAACGCCCTATTGGATATCTGCCACAAGTAAAACATCTTGACAGAAAATTCCCGATCACTGTTCTGGATGTGGTCAGGTCAGGTTCTATGATGCGGCCCTTCCCATTCCAGAACAAGAATGATGAAAAGGAGGCTGCAATGAATCTTTTGGACGAGGCTGGAATAAGCCATATTTCGACCAAAGCCATAGGGGAGCTTTCCGGTGGACAAATGCAAAGGGCATTTCTTTGCAGGGCATTGATCAGTGATCCCAAAGTGCTGATCCTGGATGAGCCGGATACATTTGTGGATGCCCATTTTGAAGGTGAACTTTATGACAGACTCAGGATTCTGAATGAAAAGATGGCTATTGTTCTCGTTTCGCACGATGTTGGTACCATTTCAATGTATGTTAAGACGATTGCCTGTGTAAACAGGACCTTGCATTACCATCCTTCGAATCAAATAACAATGGAAGACCTGGCTGTATACAACTGCCCGCTCCAGATTATCACCCATGGAGAGATTCCACACACCGTCCTCAAAAAACATCATGACCATGAATGATTTTCTTGAGTTATTCTCGTATGGCTTTTTCCAAAAGGCGTTGCTGGCTACTGTATTTGCGAGCATTTCGTGTGGAATTATCGGTACATATATTGTAACCCGCCGAATCGTTTTTGTCAGTGGGGGCATTACCCATGCCTCGTTTGGTGGAATTGGGCTGGCTTTCCTGATTGGGGTGGATCCTTTGGTCGGTGCGTCAGTTTTTGCTTTATTGGCAGCCTTGGGGATACAATTTTTTACCGAAAAAGGAGGAGTTCGTGAAGATTCCTCCATTGCAATTTGGTGGTCGCTTGGAATGGCTCTTGGCGTTGTATTTGTTTTTCTGACTCCGGGATATACGCCCAACCTAATGAGTTACTTGTTTGGAAGTATCCTGACAGTAAGCAGTTACGAGCTCTGGGCCATGTTGTTCCTGATTGCCATTCTTTTGGCTGTCTTTTATGCATGGTTCAGGGAAATCCTCTACATCGCTTTTGACGAAGAGTTTGCACGGGCATCCGGATTGCATGTCTCAGGATTTAATTATCTTTTGATGATGCTGATTGCCCTGACGGTTGTGCTCAACATCAGGGTAGTTGGGATTATTCTAATCCTTTCCCTGCTGACTATACCTCAGGCTATTGCAAATTTATTTACCCGCGATTTCAGGAAAATGATCCTCCTATCCATTCTGTTTGGTTTCGTTGGAAGCCTTTCGGGCCTGATAATATCTTATTTTCTGAATATTCCCTCCGGAGCTACCATCATTTTTACGCTGGTGTTGATGTTTGGTGTTTTTAGGATTATTAAGCGGTTTAAATGAAAAAGCAGGAGCCCATAACCATTGTTTGCTCGAATTGTGGTTTTTCATTCCAACGGGGAGATCTGGACCGGGAGTGCAGTAATTGTTTTGCTTGCACTGGCTGTGAAATTTATCTTTGTCTTGAATGCAAGAAGGATATTGTTATCAAACCCATTGGTCAGCCCCGAGGACGTACCACAGTCATCAGTAAAGATAATTAATGCAGTGTAAGTGTTTGATATTCTTGAAGTACAGGTAGCAAAATCACCTGCCTTGCAATTCATTTCTAAATGAAGTCCTTACACACCTGAATCCAATGAATGATTTGGTGGTATCCTGATATTCGAATGATCTTGTGGTATTTCTTATAAAGTAAGTAGCATCTTTAAAAGACCCACCCCTGACAACTTTTCTTTTCATTACTTCCGGATCACCTGCCCTGGCAGTGTATTCAACCTGTGGATTAAGGTCATTCATCAAATCGTACCCAGCTTCAAAATATGCTGAACTGGTCCATTCAGCCACATTGCCTGCCATGTCATATAATCCGTAATCATTGGGATCAAATGAACCTACCTTCATGGTTGTTGCCCGGGTATCACTGTCAGCAACATAATTTCCTCTCATGGGTTTAAAATTGGCCATAAAGCAACCATACGTATTTCGGGTGTAGTAACTTCCCCAAGGGTAGATGGTATTACTTCGGCCACCTCTTGCAGCATATTCCCATTCGGCTTCCGTTGGGAGGCGGTAATCGTGAGGCGGGGAATCATTCATGCGTGACCTGTAATTTCCCTGTAACTGGGTTCGCCAGTCACAAAATGCACGTGCCTGGTCCCATGAAACACCGATGACAGGGTAATCGTCGAACCCAACATGTGAAAAGTATTTGTAAGTCATCGGTTCGTTATATGAGTAGGTGAAGTCACGGATCCAGGTCAGTGTATCTGGGTAAACCGGTACAATTTCATGCATGATAAATGAACTCCGGTTATTGACCGGGACTTCCTCTCCATCTGAATTGAGAATGGTTCCTTCGTATTTCTGGGTTTCATAATTAAAGCTGTTGGCCCTTCGGGCAGCCTGTTGAAAGTCAATCCAGTAATACTCATAGACCAGCTTTCGGGTATCCAACTCCCTTCGATATGAGATCCGTTCCTCTTCAGGGAAGTACATTTCATCCAATACCATTCGTGTATCCGGATCAGCCCAGTTAATCCGTGCGCGCCAGTTATTTACTGGCTGGGCAACGGGATTTCCATACTGGTCTTCTGCAATCATATATTCAGGATCGGCCTGCCCCAAAATCTTAAGTGCAATAGAATCACGAACCCAATATACAAATTGCCTGTATTCGCTGTTGGTAATTTCAGTATCATCAATCCAAAACGACTCAACAGAAACATTTCTGTGAGGATTAAATTCATGAAGTTCGTCATCGGTTGGTCCCATCACAAATGAACCCCGTTCAACGTAAACCATGCCGAATGGAGCTGGTTCAAACCAAGCCCCGCGAGACCTGATTTTATCAGCACTGTAAATATCCGCTTTTCTGCATGATGCAGTAAGCAGTATTAACAAAATCACTATCCATCCAGATAATCTCATCTATTTTCCTGTTCGGCTATTCATTTAACGGCATTGGAGAAAAAAAATTTTCGGTCATGATAAAAAAGGCCTTATGGGGTGGAAATCATAAGGCCTTTACATCTTCAGTAAAGAATTAATATTCCCACAAATCCTGTTCGTAGTTGAATATTTTATCTTCAATATTTTTTGACTCCAGCATGGCATCCTTACCTGAAAGGTATTGGCTGATCAGCCTATTATTGTATACATTTGATTCCTGTACGATGTAGCTGTTAAAATACCGCTTGATAAACAGGTCGTCGTATGACATCCTTCTTGAGTCGTTATATGGATTAAATACTTCTGACGAGGCCAGAATAGGTCTGGCTTCGGGATAATAAACCCAAAACACTTTCCTTCTTTGGACTGGTGATCCTTGGATATTTTCTTCCCCTTCCCGAAAAAATTCCTGAATAGGACATATTCCGACAATCCGGACTTGGAGGCGTGAGTTTTGCTTGTCGAAATACCACTCTTCTTTGATCATGAATTGTTTGACCTCCTCCAGTCTGATTTCACCTTCGATGGTTCGGATCTCCATTTCACCCGTTTCGAAATTTCTTACTTCGCGGGTTCGTGTTTCAGCCCCAAATGCCTGTTTGACTTCTGCAATGCCTATGGGCATTTTGAAATCGTCATCATTTCTGGCATCGTAAGCGGTAATCTGACCGGTTTCAACCCCCTTTAGCAGAAGTTGTGACAAACTTGACATTCCATCTACAGGAGCAGTTGGAAAGTACAGGGGTTGATTGATTTTTTCTCTGAGATCAATAATTCTCCAGACCATCTTTGACCATAAAACGTCTGCTTCCCTTACTGATGGAAGAGGCATGGGTTTTTTCTGGAAAGTATCCTCGCGTTTATAGGCACCGTTGATAATCTGTGCGGAGGCATAGTCAGCCCCTGCCACTGAAATCAACAGAAGCGTTACTGTCAATATTTGAAATAATCTTTTCATACTTTAACGTATTTTGAAGCTGATCGGATCCAGATCACGGTCGGTCCCGTCATCCCCTTTGGCTTTGATATTATCGATGTATATTATACTTCCTGTTACGAGGTTCCTGAACTGTGCTTTCTGGTCAGCCGTAAATCGGTTGTTTGTCGATTTCCAGGTGTTTGCATACCCGCCTGCTCCAGTCAGGGTAACATCAAACTGGGTTACGGTAAACTTCAGGTCGAAGTCAAAATCGGGCAATACTGCCATTATTCCATCTTCGAGTTGCAAATCTTCCTTTCTTAAGTTACCACCCGTCTGATTGGCAATTTGTGCAACGGGGTCTGGAACACGTTTGACCCTGAAGTTCATGCTGCCCATCAATTTTTCGGTTCCTCCAACCTGAGAATATACGGAAACTGTTGTTCTCCTGCCTTGTTCATCCAATTCGTTAGGATAGACAAAGAACTCGTTACTCTGTTGGACAATTCGTCCATTGGTAATGGCGATCCGAAGGTTTTCCTTGGTTACTCCCGGTACTGAAACATCAACGGGATTAGCAATTCCCCTGTAGAAAACATTCATTTTGGTAGGAGAAATTGTTACACTGGGTGGAGTAACCTGATATTCCTGTGTAAAAGGATAGTTCCGAATTGTTCCTTCCGGGGTTTTGTAATTGATCACACCACTCCATCGGAAGGTTCCTGGTTCATTTGCCCTTAATCGGTAAATCCCTTTTCCGTCTTCGATCGGCAAGGCTCTGCCATTCACCGATATCACCGGGTCTTCAGTAGTATCGATAGCTGCAAGAAATACCTGGGCAACGTATTCTTCACCCTGAAGGATAATGGCTGAATTGGCAATTACCTGTGCACCGAGCTTGTTGAACTTGAAGGCACCGGCATCAATTTGTGAATAAAGGTAATTCAGAAGATTGGCCTCTGAGTTTTTGACGTCAATCTGCAACTTTGAAAGAAGGGTCAGGATTGCTGCCAGAGGTTTATTTTCAAAATATAGACTTTCCCAGGTCCTTCTTTCCCCGCTCTTAAGGGTAAACCGGCTGTCAGAAGTCTCAAGTTCCTGATTTATTGTATTCTTGAGTTCGGCATCTTCCACAGGAATGATACCTTCTACAAATTCACGATATGCTCCTATCTGTTCCTTCAAATTGGTTGCCTCTTTCTGGGCAATCATTATTTCGGATGGCGTGTTCAGGTCGTCTTCTTTTTTAATGATCAGGGTGTCCTTATTTGAATTGACAAATATAAATTCATCTCCCTTTAATGGACGATCCGGTGAACGTGGCACTGTTCCGGAAGCAAGAACCAGTTTTTCTTTCAGGGCGTCGATGTAATCAACAAGGGCATCCGATTTTTCCTTGACCTGATCCGCCTGGGATTTCCAATCCTGAACCTTTGCCGGATTTTCGGCATAGGCTTGTTCAAATGCCGAATAGATCTGCTGGTTTTTATTTTCTACGGCGTTTAAAGTCTGTATCAGGCTTGAATCCACAACCCTGTAGGCCTCCAGAACCTGTGCCGCCACATTGAGTGCCAACATTGCTGTGAGCACTATGTACATCATGTTTATCATTTTTTGCCTCGGGGTTTCCGGGCAATTCTTGGTACCCATAATCGCAGATTGTCAGGTTCTCTTATTTTTTATAATTCAATGCACCGAGCATATTGCCGTAAATGGTATTCAATGCTTCCAGATGTTGGTTCAGTTTGCTTGCATTTTCCTGATAACGTCTGAGTTCATCTACTGAGGAGGCCAGAATTTCATTCATCTTACCCAGGTCGGAATTGAATTTCGTACCTGCTTTGAACTGATCCTCGGCTCCTTTCAGCTGGTTTTCCACTGCATTGTTCAGGGTTGAAAGGTTTTTATTCAGACGCGCCAGATTTTCGGCATAATCGGCCGAATGATTCAGGTTTTTGAGACTCTCTTCCATCTTCTGCGCCGCTGATTTATAAGTATTGGCAAGGAATGTTCCGGATTCAGAGATTTTGGATGAAATTTCATCACCTGACTGGTTAATTTTATCGATTACAGACTGACTTGATTTACCAATCTGTCTTGAAGTATTCTGGTATGTTTCCACCAGTTCATTCACCGAGTTGTGAATATTTTGGTGTGCTTTTGTGTTCAGTTCGCTGAAGGATCCAATGGATTCACCTGCTGATGAGAGGTTTCTGACATACATTTCGGTAGCAACAGTTGCCGATGAAATGTCACTGAGTCCTCTTGCCGTATTGCTTAATTCGGACAGACTGAATCCCACCTTTTTGATAAGTTCAGGAGTCAGGTCAGTACCTTTTAAAAGATCATCCAGTTTCCCTTTTCTCCGGGTTTCAAGTTCATCAAATTCAGTGACTTCATAGTCCTCCCTTAGCTCGGGGTATACTTTTGACCATTCAGGAATATCAAGCGGTGGTTCAAATGCAGAAATGAAGAAGATGGTTGCTTCCGTAAGAAGTCCAATGGCTAGAATTACTCCGGAATAAGGCCAGTGCTGAAGTTTGAACAAAGCACCGATAAGTACAACGGATGCACCCCAGCTATATATGTAACCGGTGATTGATTTTGCCCGTTTTGTTTTTAAGAGTTCACCAATGTTCATAATGGAAACAATTTATGTTTTAAAATTCGTTACCAAATGTTGACCTGACACAACGAAAACCAATGAACGATTTGGTTGTATCCTGGTATTCAAAGCTTCTTGTTGAAACCTGCGTGAAGTATGCTACGTCTTTATACGATCCACCCCTGATAACTTTTCGTTTCATGACCGCAGGGTCATCTGGAAGGGCATTATATTCAAAGTTTGGATTTAAGTCATTAATCAGCATGTAGCCTGACTCGTCATAAGCCGTGCTTGTCCACTCAGCAACGTTTCCTGACATATCATAAAGTCCGAAATCGTTTGGGTCATAACTGGCTACCCTCATGGTACTGATTCCTCCATCCTCAACGTAATTTCCACGCAAAGGCTTGAAGTTGGCCATAAAAACACCTTCCTTATCACGGGTATAGTATCCTCCCCACGGATACATGGAGAATTTTTTGCCACCCCTGGAAGCATATTCCCACTCTGTTTCAGTCGGTAACCGATATTCCATTAGGGATGGTTGCATTTTACTGTCCATATAGTCACTCTGGATCTTAGTTCTCCAGCTGCAGAATGCACGTGCTTGTTCCCATGAAATGCCAACTACGGGATATTCATCAAAGCCGGGATGCCAGAAATACCTGGTTGCCCATGGCTCATTGTATGAATAGGTGAAATCACGTATCCAGGTCAGGGTGTCAGGATAAACGTTAACAAGTTTTCTGAAAATAAAAGAGGAGCGGTTTTCAATGGGAACTTCGTTTCCCTGCTGGTCAAATACCGTTCCTTCATATCGCTGCGTTTCAAAATTGAAGCTATTGCTTCGACGGGCTGCTTGCTGATAGTCGATCCACCAGTATTCAAAGAACAGTTTGCGCGGGTCGATTTCCTTCTTTCCCATGAAACGTTCATTTTCAGGAATATACATGTCCTGAAGAGTCATGACTACATCGGGATCATTCCAGTCTATTCTCTCCCTCCAGGAAATTTGTGGCCGATCGAGTGGATTGCCTTCCCGGTCTTCGGTTATCAGGTATTCGGGATATGACTGCCCAAGTGTTTGTCTGGCGATGGAATCACGTACCCAATGAACAAATTGACGGTACTCTGTATTGGTTATTTCTGTGTCATCCATCCAGAAGGCATCGATAGATACGGTTCGGGAGGGTGTGGTGGAAGCAGCCGGATCCTGGTCACTGGGTCCAATATTCAAGGTACCCCTTCTGACAAACACCATACCGTAGGGAGGTGTTTCCTGCCATTTGCCCTGCCTCTTGACGCCGACCAACTCGCCGTTTCCGTACCCGCTTCCACTTCCCGGACCAAAGCATCCGGTAAAGCTTATGGAGGTAATGACCACCATCAGTACAAGAAATATTCTTTTCATAGTTCAGTAAATATAGTTTTTTTACAAAAACCTTACGCTTTTATACTTTTTATTCCGGTTTCGGTCCAGATCTAACGAATAACCCAGAAAAATCTCATGCGACCCATAACCATATCTTCCGATCGCGGAAGTGACCAGGTCGAATGAATATCCTATTTTTAAACCATTCATCAACTCAATTCCCATTAACAGTGACACTGCATCCTGGAGCCTGTATGACAGGCCACCCCAAATTCTGTCGTTATAAACCAGGTTGGTGTTCAAATCAACGGTCCATCCTGCCATGTCGCTTTTTACCAGAAAGGATGGGCGTAACTCAAATAACGGATCCGACAACCTGATATTGTATCCTCCCATCAGATAATAGTGCCTGGCAAGAAAGGTTTCTGCCAGATCAGCATACTTTATTGCGGGTTCATTAACATGTGTTACAGATGCGCCCAAATAATAATCGGGTCCCAGCAGGTAAAGTCCCAAGCCAGCATCAAAAGCCACCTGGGATACTTCCCCTTGTGGAATACCTGCGTCTGATCCAGGCTGGGTGAATATACCCTCATCATCTTCAGGCACTTCCCATTCTCCATTGGTGCCTTTGTTGAAGACCCCGGCATACACACCTATTCCAAGTGTCCCAATCGATAATCTGGCTTTGTAGGAATAGTTGAAATTTACGAGAACGTTTTGATCGAATCCAATCTCATCACTGACAATATTCAATCCGATACCACTTGGAAGACCAAACAGGTCAACCGCCGCGTCAGCACTGAAAACCAGAGTCTTGGAAGCTCCCGGAAACCCGGTCCACTGATAACGGTTCAGAATAATTCCGCTGACTGCGTCGTCACTTCCTGCAAATCCCGGATTCACCCCCAGTTTGTAAAACATATTGTTGGTGTACTGCGGGTCTTGTTGTCCAAGTGCCGCTAAATTAACCAGAAAAAATATAAGTAGAAAGTAAAATGTCTTTCTCATAAACAATTATGCTCGTCAGGCTATGCTTTTTATCAACAAAACGTTAGAGCCTGCAATTCGCCTTTGTTGATATCAGATTATTTTCATGGTTTAGCAAAGAACGCATTTAATTTTTTATTATTTTGACTGTCGTTCTGTTTTTCTGAGATATTTCAGGCATATCTCGGGGACTTCACGGGTTATAGCTCTTCGGTAATCTGACTCATTGCAGGCAACAATCCAGCTATCTCCTTCTCCATATGCTATTTCAATCCACCAGCGGTTGGTGACTGGCTGGTGAAAAAATACAAGCGTTTCACCATGTGTTTCCATTTCGACATAATATCGGGTGAATGCTTCTTTATTAATTGCCGGATCTTCCTTTCTGCGGTGCAGGGTTCCCTCCAGGAAATACCATATAATCTGGGCTGCAAGGGCATTCGTGTTGGCCGACTTATCAAAAGCCGGATTGACCTCGAAAAGTCCGAAGACAGTCAGCCGGTTGCTCAGTCCTGCATACCTGGCTATCTGACATGCCTCTTCTGAATAGAATCCGTTTGGTGAAGGTGAAAAGTGACCTGCAGCATCCGATTGTCTGACGCATGATATATCGAAACTCAGAAAATGGCTGTTTCGAAGTATCGGCTCGGTCATTGAAAAATCATCCCTGATCCGTCCCAGAGGATGATAATCGAAAGTGTTTTCTTTCAGGTAATCCAAAATGTCGGGTGATACGTAATGACCTTGGATACCAAGCATCTCAAGATGGAATAGTCCTGGATTCTCTTTCAGGATTTTTGTGAGAAAGTTTGTTGAATCGGTGGTCTCACGTGTTGTTTTGATATCAACCCTGGCATCGGCTATCGCCATCGTAAACTCAGGATTGTTTTGGAAAGCCCTGGCAATTCCTAAGCTGAGGTCTTGTCCACCACCTATGATGACCGTAATAATCCCTTCTTCATTGAGATAATCTATTACATCACGTAAAGCAAAATAGACATCATTCTCCGATTTTCCGGACTTCAGGTTTCCCAGGTCGATAATTTTGACGGAGGTGTCGAAATAGCTGAGTTGATACAGGTTTTTCCGAATCTCTTCCGGGGCATGGGAAGTACCTTTATTCGGTGTTTTTCGATTATTTGGAACTCCGATGAGTACAATCGTATATTTACCCGGTCCTTTCTCGTGCGATTTGATGGTATCTTTCTCGATATAATACCCCAAAGTGTTTTTACTGAATTTCTTCTGCGACTGAAACAACTCAAAATCAACCGCTTCAAAATAGGGTGAAAGATTCATCGCATTTTAGTATAAGTTCTTAACTGACTTTCAACTATTTCTTTTTTCTTTTTGGGGTTGAAGGTGCCTTTGATACCAATTCTATACACTCTTCGAAGGTGAGATCCTCTGCTTTTTTCCCTTTGGGCAACCTGACATTGGTTTTTTTGTATGAAAGATAGGGCCCCCAACGTCCATTTAAGATTTTCAATTCCGGGTCCTGTTCAAACACACGTATTAAAGAATTTCGGTCTTTTTCCCGTTTCTGCTCAATCAGTTCGATGGCTCTTTCCAGATCGACAGTATATGGATCGTCGGTTTTTGCCAATGATACAAAAAGATTATTATGACGCACATAGGGGCCAAATCGTCCAATTCCTATAGTAACTTTCTTATTTTCAAATTCGCCAAGATCCCGTGGCATTTTGAAAAGATCAAGTGCATCATCCAGTGTGATGGTTTCGAGGTGCTGTCCATTCCGAAGGCTCGCAAATTGCGGTTTTTCCTCATCACTGTCTGGAATGGCTATCCCCAATTGTGCAATGGGCCCAAATCTGCCTATTTTTACACAAACAGGTTTGCCAGAAACCGGATCGGTACCCAAAAGTCTCTCCCCCTTGGTTTTCTCCGAGTTTTTCAACGCGTTGTCGATTTTTTGGTGAAAGGGGTGGTAGAATTCATCGATCACTTCGCTCCAAACTCTTTTACCTTCTGCAATCTCGTCGAATTCGGCTTCAACCTTTGCCGTAAAATTGTAATCCATGATCTGTTCGAAATATTCCAACAGGAAATCCGTAACCACTATGCCTATGTCGGTGGGAAAGAGCTTGGACTTTTCGGTTCCCGTGACTTCAGTCTTGACGGTTTCCCGTATCTGCCCTTTTGACAAGTCAAGTTGAACAAATTGACGTTCCATTCCCTGCCGATCTTCCTTCACGACATAATTTCTGTTTTGAATGGTTGTGATGGTTGGCGCATAAGTGGATGGCCTGCCGATTCCCAGCTCTTCAAGCCTTTTAACCAGTGATGCTTCCGTATAACGGGGTGGTCGTTGCGAAAAACGCTGGACTGCCTGAATTGATTTGGAAATCAGCACATCTTTGGCTTTGAGGGGCGGAATCAGTGCTTCACCACCTTGTGAGCCATTATCATCATCAGTTGATTCGAGGTAAACTGTTAAAAATCCATCAAAAATGATGACTTCCCCTGTTGCGACGAACTTTTCGGAAGAAGTGGAAATGTCGATCGTCAAGGTGGTTTTTTCCAGCTCGGCATCGGCCATTTGTGATGCTAATGTGCGCTTCCAAATCAGGTCGTACAGCTTTTTCTCCTGGGCAGTGCCGCTGATTTGTTCTTGATCGATATAGGTTGGCCTGATGGCTTCATGGGCCTCCTGGGCCCCTTTGCTTTTTGTCTTGTACTGCCTGGTTTTCACATATTTTTCACCATGCATTTCGGCAATTTTTTTGGCAGCGGTATGGATAGCCATTGAAGAAAGGTTTACGGAGTCAGTCCTCATGTAGGTGATTTTTCCTGCTTCGTAAAGCCTTTGCGCTACCGACATGGTCTGACTGACCGAGAATCCCAGCTTTCGGCTGGCTTCCTGCTGAAGGGTTGATGTGGTAAATGGCTGTGCCGGGCTTCGGCGAGCAGGCTTTTTGGTGATATCGCTTACAGTAAATGTTGCATTCTTGCACTGATTCAGAAATTCGTATGCTTCTTCGCGGGTATCAAATCTTTTCGACAATTCAGCCTTTAATTCCGATTGCTGGCCATCGTTGAGTTTTGCTATAAACGTGGCTGTCACCCTGAAGGAGGAGTTGGTCTGGAAGCCCATGATTTCCCTTTCTCTTTCCACGATGAGCCGCACCGCCACCGACTGAACCCGACCTGCTGAAAGCGAAGGCTTTACCTTTTTCCAGAGTACTGGCGATACCTCAAAGCCGACTATTCGGTCGAGTACCCTGCGGGCTTGCTGTGCATTGACCAGGTTCAGGTCTATCTCGCGGGGATGATTGATTGCATTGAGTATGGCTTCTTTGGTGATTTCATGAAATACAATCCTGCGCGTGTGTTCTGGTTTTAACCCAAGTACCTCTTTGAGGTGCCATGCAATTGCTTCCCCTTCACGGTCTTCATCAG
>DIFU01000118.1:0-2855 GCA_002419285.1 Prolixibacteraceae bacterium UBA5740
TCCTGCTCCTGGTTCCATTCTTTCTTTCCGGAGGAATATTGCTTTATGCCCAGGAAAGTGGTATAAACCGTGATAAATACCGCATAAAAATAACCCGTACCAACGAGGCTATTAAAATTGATGGCGTGCTGGATGAGAATTCCTGGCAAATTTCAGAGAAAGCTGAAAATTTTATCAGGGTGACTCCGGTAGATACTGGTTTTGCAATTGCAAAAACTACTGTTGTAATCACCTATGATAAATCGAATATATATGTTGGGGCAGTCTGTTATGATCCATTACCCGGGAAACGGCCAGTAGAATCATTACGCAGGGATTTTGAGTTTAACAAAAATGATAATTTCAGGGTACACCTGGATACCTACAACAACCTGACTAATGGCTATGCCTTCAGCGTTTCTGCAGCAGGAGCCCAGGGTGAAGGAGTGATCAACAATGGAAACCAGTCGAGCTTCACCTGGGATACAAAATGGAAATCTGCGGTGAAGAGTTATGACGATCGCTGGGTTGCCGAGATGGCAATCCCTTTTCGCAGTTTACGTTATCTCGCGGGGGGAGAAGTTTGGGGAATCAACTTTGGCCGGCTCGATCTTAAAACGAACGAAAAATCAGCATGGGCTCCTGTCCCGCGACAGTTCCCGCATAATTCCCTTCCCCATGCAGGAACTTTGGTTTGGGATTTGCCTGTTGATAAAGCTGGATTGCGGATGTCATTCATTCCATATGCCACCTCAACCGTCCTTAAAAATACAGAAGCAGGAGAACCTGCAAAATGGAAATGGAATGCAGGATTTGACACAAAAATGATGCTGTCAACTTCCATGAACCTTGATTTAACAGTTAACCCTGATTATTCACAGGTTGAAGAAGACCGGCAGCAGACGAATCTCGATCGCTTTGAATTGTTTTATCCTGAAAGGCGGCAATTTTTTCTTGAGAACAGTGACCTGTTTGCCAACCTGGGAAACAGCACGGCAAGGCCTTTCTTTTCAAGACGCATAGGACTGAATGTCCCTGTGAATTTTGGTGGAAGATTAACCGGAAGAATTGGCAATAAATGGAGGATTGGAATTATGGATATGCAGACGGGCTCCAAAGGAGAAACACTTTCCGGTAATTTTGCAGTCGCTGTTTTGCAGAGGGAAATCTTCCGCCGTTCAAGTATTGTAGGATTCATTGTCAATAAACAAATTACTGAATCGGTTAATGACACGTTGTTCAATGCATCCCGTTTTAACAGAGTGGCAGGCCTGGAGTATAATTTCGCCACAGAAGATAACCAGTGGCAGGGTAAAGTTTTCTATCACCAGTCAATTTATCCGGGATCGGACAAAAATGCTGCTGCACTTTCGGGAAACATCAGCTATTCCTCTCAGTATCTGAAAGCCGTTATAGATCAGTCGTGGATAGGATCGGATTACATTGCTGAGGCGGGCTATATCAGACGAACCGGTTTCTACGAGATTGCTCCGGCTGTGAATTACCTGTTTTATCCATCAGGATCAGAAAAATTAATCAGCCATGGTCCAGGAGCCAGCTTCAACATGTTAATTGACCCGGAATTAAATGTAACTGACCGGACAACAAAGCTTTCATACATTATCAACTGGCAGAAAAATAGCCAGCTGTCGATAAGCGTTGAAGAAGAGTTTGTTAAGCTTAAAAATGCTTTCGATCCTACAAATACAGGGGGAGTGAAGCTTGCCACAGGCGAGCAGTTTACATGGAAAATAGTCAGGGCAGAATTTACTTCTGATCCCCGAAGATTATTAAATTACAGCCTGAGTACCACCAGGGGAGGTTACTTTAACGGAACCCGTTGGAACATGAGTGGGATTATGAATTACAGGTTACAGCCTTATGGTAGCATTGGAATGACAGTAAATTACAATAACATATCGTTACCTGAACCCTATAACAGTGCAGAATTAATCCTTGTGGGACCCACACTGGATGTAACTTTAACCGACAAGGTATTTTTCACTACTTTCGTCCAGTACAACAACCAAATCGATAACCTGAATATGAATATGCGGTTTCAGTGGCGTTTTGCACCAGTATCGGATCTGTTTGTTGTATATACAGAAAATTCCCACGCCGAAAGTTTCAGGAATAAGAACCGGGGGTTGGTAGTTAAACTGTCGTACTGGTTTAACTAAGTAAATATCCAACAGTTAAAATAACTTGAGTAAATTCCAAAAGGTAATGTGGGACTGAGGCAAAAAACAAATAAACATACTGCAGAGAAAAAATTAGTCATAAGAATTCCAAAGAGAAAGGTGGTAATTCACACCAACCTTTCCCACATTAGGTTGCAACTTTTCCCCTTCCTCAATAAACATCTAAATTCTTTTTAATCAATAGTAAATGAATGGTTTAAAGGATTGCAAGAAATGGAAGATCGTTTCAGTTGAACATTTAAAAAGGTTGAGCTGGTTTCTGATAAACTAAAAAGGAAGAATAATCCCAAACTGAAAAATACCTGGATCTCCAACAACAGAAAGTTGCAGATTTTCGGTAAAACCAAGTCGGTTGTTTCTTTGAATCCCCCACATAACTGCATCGAAAACAAATAGAAAAGCTCCCTGAAGAATAATCGAGTTTCCGTAACCCAGCAACAAGTCTTCCCTTTTGGGTTTTTTGGCTGACAGATGCTTCAGATAAAATCCGGTTCCAACATAGAGAACATCGAGCCCTGCATTTATCAGATACAGATTTTCTGTTTTGCGATGCGTTTGAAGGATTTCATCCGGACTTAACCCTGCCGCATTGGTTTGTAAATAATTATACAATGCAAATCCTGCAATGGATAAATTAACGGTATTCCAAAAAAGATTCATTTGGTGAAAACGCAT
>DIFU01000118.1:2976-8420 GCA_002419285.1 Prolixibacteraceae bacterium UBA5740
AGAAACATAACTGCTGCAAGTACAGATTTTTTCATCTCTTATATTTATTTATAAGTTATTTGCCTGGCCGTGCATATTCAAATTTGAATGACGTCCATGACAATTAGACAAAATGAACATTGAAAGCTAAGAGATATTTTCCATTAAAAAACTATTTCATTTGATGATTTTCATGGACTGTTGAACTCTTCCTAACTCTTAGTGGAGTGTTGGATTTCTAAAACAATATAGAACATTAGGATATGTTATAAAGCTATATCTGAGACAAGTGGAGATTTAAACCAACCTTTCGCAAATCAGGTTGCAACGTCCAAATGTATGGGGAGCAAAAGACTGGAAAAATCCGGTCTTTGTTTTCTTATACCTTCAGGAATATTTTCCGCCGATACATAATCCAGAGTATCAGAAAGATGATGCTTACATTTGCCAGCCGCAGCAGTACGCGATAGTAATCGCCCAGAAATTGCTCGGTTCCATAAAACAATGATTGTGATATGCTGTTGAAATTCAAGATCATAAAGAGCATATATGCCATGATGGAATTCATGCCGTAGATTTTCAGCCAGTTCAGGTATTTCCCGAATCCTTTGTAATCAATAAGGTAATAAAACAAAGACATCAGCAGGAAGCAGATTCCGCTGCTGTGCAGGGTCATTGAGCTTGTCCAGATCTTTTTGATTACCGGCATTTGCAATCCCCATAATTGTCCGGCAACAATCATGGCTACCCCTCCGATAGCCAGCCATTGAACTTTTTTCAGCTTGGGGATACCACTCTTCATGATTTGTCCGGCAAATACGCCGGTCATAACGGTAACACCAAAATTCAGGCTGCTGACTATCCATGTATAACGGTATCTTCCGAAATCAAGACCGTTTTCGGTTACGGAAACGCCGTCACGGAATCGCCCCAACACAACCCTGTCGATATATTCGGCAAGGTTAAGGTCGGGGGTGAAGTTTCCTCCACCGAAACCATCTATCCGGACAAAGGTAAGCAATGCCCAGTAGACAATTAAAAGTCCGGCACTGGAAATGATCTGCCATCTCAGGTTCAAATGGATGAACATGATGGCCGATATGAGGTATCCAATCGCGATTGCCTGTAAAGTATTGGAGAACAGGTAAATCTTATCCGGATTAAGAGCAAGTAGGTTACCCTGGCACATCATTCCGAATATCCATAACAGGATGACCCTTTTCAGGATTCGCTTGTAAAGGCCGAACCTGCTGCCCTGACCCAGGTATTTCGAAAAGGCAAAGGGCATGGATGCTCCGGCCATGAACATAAAGAGCGGCATGATGATGTCCCAGAATCGAAATCCTACCCATTCCACGTGTTCGAAAGGAATGGTCAGTGTATGAATCCAGGGTACGTCCATCGCCCGGGCCAGCGCCATCAGTACAGGTTGAAAAAAGACCAGACAGAAAAGATCAAATCCCCTCAATACATCAAGGGAGCCTAAACGTTCGGTTTGTAATGGTTTCATGTGATATGTGATGTCAAGGTTTATGGATTGTTTTACCTGAAGAACTTTTCGGCATTGGCAAAGTAAATTTTGTCAATCACTACCTTGGGGAGCTGAAGGCCCTTGACCGACCTCCCGTCAAGATCGGCAACGATTACTTCCGCGTCTGTTGCCAGCCAGAGAAAGTGATCTTTCCATCTTTTCACCAAACTCCTGACGGTAGCCGCATAATTGTTGTTTCTGGCCGTAACACCGACATCGGTTCCATACATGATCCGGTCCTGGTATTTGATCAGGAAGTCGCGCACCTTATCGGGCTCGGTGATTGCCTGATACTGCAGGTGTCCGATTCTGGCAGAGAATTCCACATCATAAGCCGGGAATCGGTCGAGAGTCCTGGCCACCTCATCGATGCTCCACTCCTGACTGCCCAGATGGGCACCCGTAAAAGGAATTCCGGGATAACGCTCCAGCAGGTTGTCCCTGGCCCTGATCTGATCTTCATAAGATGGTGCCTCTGGATGAAGGTACATATGGTATTGCGGATTATTGCTGAAATAACTCCGGTCGTTGTCCAAGGTCATTTCTTCAAGTGGAAGCCAGCAGTTTTTAGGCTCACCCAGATGGGCCAGAAGCCGGATTTTATTTTCTTCCATATAGGTGAATACAGTTGCAAATGCCGGGTCATCTGCCATCACATAGTTCCCGACACCATCTTTCAATGTCATCCCTATGTTTTTCCATATTTTAATACCGGAGGCACCTGCAGCCATACAGGTATCGATCCTTGACACAATACTTCCGGCAAAGTCTTCGGTCCCAAATTGATCCACTCCAAAGGTCCCGAAGAAGGCAAATTTATCCGGGTATTTCCTTTTTAATTCTGTGGCAATTTCCAATTGCTCGTTGATTGACCTACCTGCATCAACGTTTGGAGATACCAGCTTAAAATTCAGTGAGTCCGCCAGAAGAAGATAACGGTCGTCGAGGGTTTCATAATGGAAATGGACATCGATCTTTTTGACGATCTGGAAATCATCTGCGGTATAATATTCAGAATCGATCGGAGCGCAGCTTGAAACAGATCCTGCCATCAGGGCAATGACTGCAAGCCATAATATAAAGTTGTCTCTCATAAGATTGGCTTTTATAATGGTAAGTCCGGTGCCTGAAATTAGATAAAATTTTTAATAAGTGATACCTAATGGTATCCGGATCATGAAATCCGAAAGTTTGAATTCTCAATTAACGTTTCCCCGTGATCTTATTATCTGATTGCAACCCCTCGCAATCTATCTTATTCATATTTAACCATTTATCGAACATTTACTATTTTTATAGTATTTTTATTAAAAAAATAGTATCATTTAGAATTAATGTTACTATATTTGTAGTAGATATAATTGGAACACTATGGAAGACATGAAAGCACTCACAAAAGCCGAAGAGCAAATCATGCAAATCCTTTGGAATTTAAAGGAAGGTGTCGTTAAAGATGTGGTGGACCAGTTTGAGGAGCCGCGTCCAGCATACACAACCGTTGCCACTGTTTTAAAAGTATTGGAAAACAAAGGATTTGTGACATGCAGGAAGATCGGCAACACCAATCTTTTTTTACCGGGTGTAACCAAACATGAATATGCACGTTTTCAATTCAGATCCCTGTTAAAAGATTATTTCAGTGGATCGTTTCCAAAGCTCGCCACATTTTTCGCCAAAGAAAACAATCTCAGCATAGATGAATTGGAAGAAATGCTGAAAATTACAGAGTACGAGTTAAAAAAAGAAGATAACAACAATTGATCATGGAAACATTTATAGTGTTCTTAATCAAGGTATCGATCGGAACTATTCTGTTTTATCTGGTATACTGGTTTTTCCTGAGGCACGAAACATACCACAATGCCAATCGCATGTTCTTGTTGTCCGCCCTTTTTACATCCGTGTTAATACCGCTTTTCCCTTTACAGTACACATTATTGGTAGAACAGGTTAACACTTCCAACTTGTTTGCTGCCATCCCCGATACCTTTAAAAATATTCCGATTATTGATGGGCAACATCAGGCTAACGCCGGGACTGTCAATTGGCAGCAGGCTGTTCTGCTGATATATTTTACAGGAGCGGCCATATTCTTGTTGCGTCTTTTAATCCAAACCACCATCCTGATTCAATTAATCCTTAAAAACCGGATAAAACCAGTGGAAGGTATTCGTATTGTGGAAAACGAAAAATACGGACTGCCATTCTCGTTTTTCAATGTGGTTTTCATCAATCCTAAATTTCATAAACAGGAGAACCTGCCCGAAATTCTGGCTCACGAAAAAGTGCACATTCGTGAGAAACACTGGTTCGACCTGCTTTTCATAGAGCTGTTAACAGTCATCTTTTGGTTTAACCCGTTCATTTGGTTCTTCGAACGGTCGATCAAACAAAATCACGAGTATCTGGCCGATAAGGGAGTTCTTGCGCAGGGACACCCGGTAGGCCGGTATCAGGCTTTATTAATTAACCAGTTAATGGGCATGCAGATCATTGGAGTAACCAACAACCTGAATTTTGCCCTTAACACAAATCGATTAAAAATGATGACGAAAACGAAAACATCCCGCCTTGGCAGGATAAAATTCATGTGGGCATTGCCCGCAATTGCGCTTCTGCTGTTTGCTTTTGCCGAACCGGTATATAAAGTGAACAATACTGAGGTTGAAAATCCAGCTTTCACCTTGCAACAAGGAGAAAAACAATTTGTCGTGAAAGGGAAAGTGATCCAGGAAGAAACAGGGAAACCATTGCATGGGGCTTCCGTAATTATTAAGGGCACCACGGTCGGAACCGTTACTGACCTTGATGGTAATTTCACGCTGGTTGATCCCAATCCCAAAGGAGGTCAAAATGGAGGGTATAATACCGAAGTGGCCATTTCGTTTGTTGGCAGGGAAACCAAATTGCTGACCTTTTCTTCAGCCAAAAATGAATTGGCCATTACAGTTCCTGATATCAAAATGAAGGAAGGAGTATTTTTTATTGACCCAAATGCCTTAGTTGCCCCACCACCACCACCATCAGTGAAAAAGGATAACAGTGGTCAAATTCCCCCTCCACCACCTCCTCCGGTTATTTCGGAAGAAGAAGAAGAAGAAGTTTTCATAGTAGTGGAAGAGTTGGCGAAATATCCGGGAGGTTTTCCAGCCCTGGGAGTACATATCAAAGAAATGCAAAAGAAACTGGCACAATCAGGCAACATGTCGGGTAAAAGCAAAATTGCATTCACGGTATCTGAAACCGGCAAGGTGACCAACGTAAAAATAGTGGAACAAGACAATGATGAGGTTGGCAAAGCGGCAGCTTCCATCGTCATGAACATGAAAGACTGGACACCCGGAAAACAACGCGGGAAAGCTGTCCCGGTAAATTACTTGCTTCCGGTTACATTCAAATAAACGAATTTGGTTGAAGTAACCGACAAGATTAAGTTTGGTGGTCCATCCAGCCAAACACCTTAAGAAGATGGTTGCAGCATTCATCTATAAGTGGAGCCAGAAAAAGAGGTCAGATTTGACCTCTTTTTTATTTCAGACAATTCAAATACTTCAAATTCATCTTTTTACTTTTGATTTTTGCGACAGGCTGTTTTTTTCAGCAAAAGATTAAATTTACGGGAAATCGCAAATCTTCTGTTTGGAAAAACTACTAAATAACTAATGGATATGAGAGCATTCACAATTTTATTTCTTGTTGTGCTGGCCTTGGCTTCCTGCCATAGCCGGCCAAAGATGACCGATGAGGAGGTCATTGAAAAGGGATCAGCGATTTCAGCAAAACTACAGGCAGCATTGGCAAAAGAATTGTCTGCCAAAATGAAAGAGAACGGTGTTTCAGAGGCCATCGACTATTGCTCCCTTCAGGCCTTACCCATTACCCAACAGATTTCGGAAGAGGAAAAGGTTGAACTGGCAAGGGTATCCCACAAATT
>DIFU01000118.1:8459-10025 GCA_002419285.1 Prolixibacteraceae bacterium UBA5740
AAGCCGGGGAACAGTTGTCACCTGTGGTTATTTCCGGAAAGGGGATGAAAACCTTCTATTCACCCATAACCCTGGCGGCACCGCTATGTCTGTCCTGTCACGGAAATTCCGAAGAAATTGATCCCGGGGCCCTGGCAATGATCAAAGAGAGGTACCCCGACGACAGGGCAATCAATTTTGAACTGAATGAAGTCAGGGGGATGTTTAAGGTAGTTTTCAAGAATTAAATCGTGAACAACATTTGAAGTAAACAATTTAGCTAAACCAAAACCTGATTAAACAAATATTTAATCATTATGAAAAAACTGATTTTCGCCACTCTGTTGGCGTCGATTTTGGCGGCATCTCCAGAGATTCAAGGGCAGGAACTGAAGCTCAATGATCTGGAATATTTCGAAACACAGGGTATAAATATCCTGGTGTATTCCAACATGTTTACAGGAGGTTTTAACGATGAAAAGAACGCCGGCATCGAACTGATACACCATGGCGTCAGAACTGCACAAGGTGGTGCGGTGCGACTATCCAACACACCGGAACAGTGGGACCTTGTTCCGGCCATACCCACTCGAACCGTAAACCGGGAGTCCAATTCCATTGAGTCGTTACAGAAATATGAAGATTATGGATTTGATTCACGGGTTGTGGTTACCGCCAAAGGCAAAGGTGTTGAGATTTCCGTATACCTGGATAAACCCGTTCCTGCTGAACTGGCAGGCAAAGCCGGGTTCAACCTCGAATTTTTACCCTCGCAATACTGGGGAAAAACCTATATGGCCGACGGTCGTTTAAACCGGTTCCCACGCTATGTGGTTGGGAATACGGTTACCAAGCCCAACAGTGAAAAAATTAAACAATACAAAGGTTACATCACTTCCGACGATAGGGGGACAGGCCATTATGTCGATCCCTTACCGCTTGAAACCGGACGCAACTTCATACTGGCGCCCGAAGACCCGGAACGACGGGTAAAAATTACCTCCGAAGAAACCGACCTCATGCTATTCGATGGCCGCATCCTTGCACAAAACGGATGGTTTGTGGTCCGCAGTCTGCTCCCTGCAGAAAAAACGGGAAAAGTGCTAAGCTGGACTGTTGAACCTCATGCCATTGACGGCTGGATTCGGGAGCCCAATATCGGATTCTCACAGGTGGGATACCTGCCATCCCAACCCAAAATTTCCGTGGTTGAACTTGACAAAAAAGACACTCCACTTGAAACTGCCTCGTTATATAAGATCGACGAACAAGGCAAGGCTTCCCAAGTGTTCAGCGGCCCAATTCGCCCGTGGGGTAATTATTACAAGTATCACTATGTGAAATTTGACTTTACCCCAGTCAACACCCCGGGAATATACTATATCCAGTATGGTGACCTGAAAACCAACAATTTCATCATCGATGATACCGTTTACGACAAGATTACCGATGCCACCAGCGATATCTGGATTCCCATACACATGAACCACATGTTCGTGCGCGAGGGTTACCGGGTGTGGCATGGCGAGCCTTTTAAGGAAGGGTACCGGCAGGCACCACCGGGTACAGATCATTTCGACCTGCACT
>DIFU01000118.1:10086-34993 GCA_002419285.1 Prolixibacteraceae bacterium UBA5740
ATTGAAACCGGTTCGAACATTGGCGTGGTGCAGAACTTTGTACAGACCTGGGAGTATTTCAAACCCCTTCGTGACCAGACATTCGTCAGTCAGGAGCAGCGATATGTCGATCTTCACCGACCTGACGGGACACCCGATATTTTACAGTTTATCGAGCATGGGGCATTGAACCTGGTTGCCCAGTCAGAGATTATCGGCCACATGGCACAAACCCTCTCCAACTCGGTGCTATACAATTACCATCACCTGGGTGATGCTGCCTCCCTGACCGACGGTCTCCCCTACAATCCAGACCTCGGTCCGTACGAAGTTGCTGCCGACGGCCTTTCGAGCGGGGTGAAGGACGACATGTGGGCTTTTACCAGCCGTAATCCTGGCCTCGACCTCAGGGCCGCAAACATGTTTGCCGCAGTAAGTCGTGCGTTGAAGGGGTACAACGACGATCTGTCTGCAAGAGCGTTGGTCCAGTCAAAAAGATTACTGAAGGAGGCAACTGAATTGCTTGCCAATTTACCGCAGGATAACCCCGGCAGGCGATTTGGGGCTGCAGACGTAAGCACCAACCTTCAGTTGTACATCTCGACCGGGGAGCAACAGTATGCCGCGAAATTTCAGGAGCTTTTATGGCCTGCACTAGAACGGAATCTCAACTTTGTGATTCTGACAGCCCTTGAAGGCATTCCACACATGGATGAAACCTACAAGGCAAAACTCAGACCCTACGTAGTAAAGTACAAAGAATACATCGACGGCCTTGAAAAAGACAATCCCTACGGAGTACCCATTGGTTTGGGCAATTGGGCAGGAAGCGGAGCAGTGGTGAACTTTGGAACCACCGTTTGCTTTGCCAACAAACATTTCCCCGATATCGTCGACGACAGCCATGCATTCAAAACCACCAACTGGCTGTACGGCTGCCATCCATACCACAACTACTCACTGGTTGCAACCTTGGGTGCCACCCGGCCCAAAGAGGTCTTTTACGGAAACAACCGGGCCGATTTTTCCTTTATCCCCGGCAATGTGGCACCGGGAATATTATTCCGGCAACCCGACCATTTCGAGAACTACGACGACTGGCCATTTCTGTGGGGGCAAAACGAAGGCACGATTGGCGGAAACACCAGTTATCTGATATTTGGATCCGCTTTTAAAAATCTGATAAAATAAAAGTTTATTACCCGTTTATGGTTGAAAATTAAAAAGTGCGTGAAATCAACCTTTCGTGCACTTTTTTAAACCAAGAATCAGATATTAATCCAATGATAAGACATGCCTGAGATACACATTATAGTTCGGCGAACAAGCAAGAGCATTTAATTCATGAATCAACCTTCCCCTCCTTGCTGCCTTCATCTGATTGGGCAATTGAATGGGAAGCCAACGGGGCGGTTAAATAAATAAAGATGATTACCAAAACAGCTTTAAGCCATACCATGCCCGTATTAAAATAAATGGCTGTTCCAAGAATTAAAAGCAACAATCCAAAAGAGGTGGCTTTGGTTGTGGCGTGCATTCGCGTGTATAAGTCAGGAAACCGGATTAAACCAATAGCCGAGACGAGAATAAAAAATGCACCCAGAAAGAAAAATACCATTGTTGCCATCATTGTCATTTTTTCTGTTTTAAATAGGTCGAAACTGCAACCGTACCAATAAAGGAAATTAATGATATAACTATCACTATATCGAAATAAATGGCTTTGTTCACCAAAATACTATAACTAAGAACAAAGGCCATTGTCACGGAAGAAATTAAATCCATGGATACAATCCGGTCACTCGTTTCGGGGCCTTTAAGCATTCTGACAAAAGCCAGGATAAAGGCCAGAAGCAACATGCCAAATATGATCAGTAAAGGAATATTTATAAATGTTGATTCCATCTTCTAAGCAGTAAATCGTTTAATCATATCTTGCATTTTTTGTACTCCATCGTAAACTTCCTTTTCGCTTGAAGTAAAAATCACATGCACTGTCGCAAATGTTCGGGCATCGTCAATTTCGGTGACCAATGAGCCCGGTGTCATTGAAACAAAGTTGCTAAACAGCAACAACCCGAAATCTGATTTCAGGCTCAAGGGTACCTGTATAAACCCATACCTGAAATCCAGTCGCGGTGAAAGTGACATCAATGCAACTTGGATATTTGATTTCACCAATTGAACAAGGTAATAGACTAAAAACCGGATTCCGTAAAAGGTCTTTCTTAACATGGCTTAAGGATTTAATCCGTTCAATACACTTTCAATATAATGGGTGGGAACCAGAAGTTGTTCGGCCGCCACCATGGTATATCCAAATACGGTGGCTGCGAACAAACCCATTAACAAACTTGCCGCACCCAAAATAACTGAGGGCAAAAGTTCAGGGAACCCGGGTTTTTTAAAATAGGGTTCCACTTCACTTGATTCGGGAGCTTTCTTTAAGAAAGCCTCGTTCCATATTTTTATCATGGAGTAAAGCGTTAACATGGCAGTGGCGATGGCAACCGCAACAATTAAGTATTGTCCGGCTTCAATACCGGCTTTTATTAAAATGAATTTTGCAAAGAAACCTGATAAAGGCGGAACCCCGGCCAATGCAAAAGCCGGAAGAATAAAGAGAATGGCGAGAATTGGACTTTGCTTGAATAGTCCCCCGATGTCTTTCAGATAAAAACTTCCCTTCGACCGGTTGATCATTCCCGAAACCAAAAAGATATTCGTTTTGGCAATCATATTATGGATGGTGAAAAATATGGCACCGGCAATGGCCAGCGGGGTATAGATACCCAATCCCATGATCATGTATCCAATCTGACTGATGATATGGTACGACAAAATGCGACGTGTATCGTAATGGGATGATGCAGCCATGCCTCCCACCACCATGGTGAACCCGGCAATGATTAAAAACAGGTTCAACCAGAACACTTGATCCTGGACAAAAAATAGCGTAAAAAACCGGATAAGCACATAAACGCCTACCTTGGTTAACAAGCCTGCAAATATGGAAGTGACAGAGATATTCGCAGTGTGGTATGACGCAGGTAACCAAAAAAACAAAGGGAAAAGTGCCGCCTTAATCCCAAAGGCCATAAAGAAAAGCGCAGCAGATGTATTGATTAAAACAGGCTGCTCACTGGCTCTTAGGATATGCGCCAGGTGCGCCATATTCAGCGTTCCTGTTTTTCCGTAAAGCAAACCCAATCCTGCCAAAAAGAACATGGATCCAATTAAATTTAAAGCCAGGTACTTAATTCCACCCTCCAGTTGTTGCTTTGAATTACCCAGCGTAATCAAGACGAAGGAGGATATAAGTATGACCTCGAACCAAACGTACAGATTAAAGGCATCACCGGTTAAAAAGGCTCCATTCACTCCCATTGTCAACGAGAAGAAAAACACATAAAACATATTGTTTCGGTGTTCATCATCCATAAAATAAATGGTATAAACCGATAAGCAAAGGACAATAAGGGATGCGGTAACCAGCATTAATCCACTAAAATAATCAAGTACAAGGCTAATTCCAAAAGGAGCTTCCCACGACCCCATGTTCAGGGTGAGAATTTTGGTGTCTTTTAAACTGATAAATAAGTACAATGAAACCACAAAAAGCAGTGTACTACCCAGAACACTGATCAATTGGGCAGCACGGGAATTTCGTACCGCAACCATAACGAATATCAGTATGAAAGGGATAAATATGGGTAATGCTATTGCATTCATTCTAATTATCTGTTTGTTGTAACTGGTCCAAATCGTCGGTGCCAGTGGTTTCAAAAAACTTGAACTTCAAGGCCAGGGTAAAAACCACGATGCCAAAACCGATAACAATGGCAGTAAGCACCAATGCCTGAGGCAAGGGATCTGACAGGTTATTGGGAGAAGGAGTGGTTCCATCAACAAAAGCGGGTTGCCCGGCAATAATCCCCGATGAAATAAACACAAGCAAATTGGTTGCGTTACTCAAAAATATTATTCCTATGATAAATTTCAGGATACTGCGACGTAACAACATATATACACCTGCGGTATATAAGACCCCTATCAATATGGCAAGTACTATTTCCATTTCATAATGTTGCTAAAAGTGAAAAAGGACATCAGTGTCACACCTATTACTGCAAAGAAAACACCGATGTCAAATAAAAAAGGAGTTCCCAATTTTATAACTCCCAGGAAGGGAATATGAATGCTGGTCCATACCCCAGCCATAAAATATTGTTTCAGGAAAACTCCGGGTAAAATGCTTAGAAAAATCGTCAACAAACCCAAAGCAATGTATCCTTCGGGTTGTATTTTCAAAGAATTTCTTGCCCTTTGGGCATCATAGGCCAAACTCGAAAAGATAACAGATAAGCCAACCAGCAAACCGCCAATGAAACCTCCGCCCGGAAAATTATGGCCACGATATAAGGCTATGAGTGCAAAAACTACCAGTAGCCACTTTACGTATTTCGATGCAACCTGAAGTATTACTGAATTCATGTTTTTTTCGTTTTTAGCAATACAAATACTCCCAAAGCCGCAACCACCAAAACAGTGACCTCTCCCAAGGTATCCAAAGCCCTGAAATCAACCAAAATAACATTTACGACATTTTGCCCATACGCCTTGGTATAACTGTTTTCAATCATGAAATCCGAAATGGGGTGATTGAAATTTACATTGATCGATTTCAAGGCCAGCACCGTCATGGCAGAACCAAAAGACAATGCGATAAACAGGTCCCTTAACCGCGTGGTTTTGGATGATAAGCGGGCAAAAAGCGGAAGGCGCTGCAAAATCAAAACAAACATTACCAGAATCAATGTTTCAACAATAATTTGGGTAATGGCCAAATCAATGGCACTGTAGTACATAAACAGCAGGGCAATGCCATAACCGGCAACCCCCATCGTTATTATGGTTGCAATTCGCGATTTTGAAACCATGCTAAAAATTGTGCTGATAATAATTACCAACACAAGTCCCGAAACATAAAAAGGTCGAAGAGTGAAAACATTGTCCAGGTTCCAACCTATGGTAACATAAACCTGATACCACAAAAAAATGGAAGCAACCAAAAAGATGGTAAGTATATAAAACCGATGATATCCATGCTGGACCAACTCGGTTTTTCGCTTCGAAAAACTGAGAAACCCTTTCAGCAAATTATTGAAGACATCAACAAATCTGACCGAAAAAATCCTTTGATTGAAGGCTCTCCATTTTACCAAGACAGAATCTCTCGTGTAGGCCACATAAAATAAAATAAAGCCAAGAAACACCGTGAATAAACTTAAAAAGAAAACGGTATTAAAGCCATGCCAAAGTTTTAGCTCCACATTATAATCTCTTTTGAGAATACTGATTAATGCCGGCTCAACAATGGTTTCACCCAAAAAGGCAGGGAAAAGGCCAAAGAAAAGACTTAAGAGCGCAAGTATCCCGGGACCAATAATATAAGCCCAATCGGTCTTGACTTTAATTTGAACCTGATTCTTTGCCTTACCCAGAAATACCTTGAACAGGAAAAACAAGGCAACGGCGATCATCAAAGCATTCCCGGCAACTCCAAGAACGAGTACATAGGGTGCAATGACAGGTGACTGAACTTTCGCTTCATAAATAAGTTCCTTGCCCAGGAAACCCAGCATCGGTGGAAGACCTGCCATTGACAACGAGGCAAGCACGGCAAAAACAAACGTAATGGGCATACTCCTGGCAAGCCCTCCCAGGTTTCGCCAATCACGGGTCCCGGTTTTTTTATCAATAAACCCGGCAATCATAAACAGGGCAGCCTTGTAAAATGCATGTACAAAAAGAAACAGCATTGCTGCTTTAACCGACAAGGCCGTATCAATTCCGAGGAGCAATACCAATACACCTAACGAACTGATGGTGGTGTATGCCAATATTGCCTTGATATCAGTTTGGGTAATGGCAAAATAGGCGCCCATAAACATGGTTATTGCGCCAGTCAAGGTTAAAGTGTAAGTCCATGCGGATGTGCCGCCCAGAATAGGACTCAGCAATGCCAGCATAAAAATGCCGGCTTTTACCATGGTGGCAGAATGTAGATATGAACTTACCGGTGTCGGTGCCTGCATGGCCCCGGGAAGCCAAAAATGAAAAGGGAATTGTGCTGATTTTGTAAACACCCCCACAAAAATCAACATCAATCCGGGCAGATAGAACTGGTGTGCTCTCAGAATTTCGGCATTTACAACCCAATCAGACACGGAATAGCTTCCAACTACGCTGCCCAGCAAGATGATACCGGCCACCATTACCAGACCACCAAAACCTGTCAAATACAAGGATTGAAATGCGGCATTTCTTGCCGATTCCTTTTCATGAAAAAAACTGATGAGCAAAAAGGACAAATAGCTGGTCAACTCCCAAAAAACAAACAATTGAATTAAATTACCCGAAAGAACCAAGCCCAGCATGGCTGCACTAAACAAAAACAGGTAGAAATAAAAAACACCCAGGTTTTTATAACTTTTCATGTAGGCATGCGCATACAAAAACACAAGAACCCCGGTTCCGGTAATCAGTAAGGCAAAAGCAATGCTTAATCCATTTAAAACAAGGTCAAAGTTGATTCCAAGCTGAGGTACCCATGGTATGGTTTCACGAAGTATGTCCCCATTCCCAATCCTTTCTATTTTTGAAAAGAAGTAAGCAAACGCCCCAAAGTGAACAAAAGCAAGGAAGAAAGGAATTGCCTTTTTTAATTTACCGGCGAAAATAAAAGGTAAAAAAGCTGACACCAAATAAACGAGCAAAAGAGTTTGCATCAGATTTGAGGTTTTTATTGCTGCTTGTTAATTGTATAAAATCACTATGAATGTACCTGTTTAAATTTAATCATTGCTTCATTTATTTGCCCAATAATGTTTTCGTATTTCAAATTCAATTTTTTTATTCCACAGGCGCTGCAAGAGATCACCAGCCAATTTTTCGTAATAATCAGCCTGAACCTGGTCACCTGTAATTTCAAATAATTTTGACAGTTTATACATTGATGGAACGTGCATGTCGTTTATTTGCAGACAAATCAGATGTTGGTCGATGGCTTCTTTGTAATAGCCATTTTTTTGTAATTTTTCAGCATCGCTAAAATGGGTTTCAATTTCCTTGATCTCGGAATCTAAACGAAGTTTAAAAATAAACTGGGTTTTGGTTGTCACAAAGGAACATGGCAACTGGCGAATCACTTTTTCCGTAACACTTCCCATAATTAAACGGCTAAATCCAGAGCGGCCGTTAGTTCCCATTACCAAAAAGTCGATTCCCTTTCCTTGAATGGATTCCAAAATTTTCTCATGCGGAATTCCCTTTTGAATTTCAATTGAATGATTCACTCCTTTGAAATCGAAATCACGTAAAAAATCGTTCATTCGTTGCTCAAACTGACCGAACAGCTTCTCATTCTCAACCTTTGGATCGATCATAAACCGTGGCGACGTGGTGGAAAATGGTTCAAATACACTCAAAACATGCAGTTTTGCCTCAAAATTGATGGCCAATAGGATGGCATTGCTTAAGGCACGCCTTGCAGGATCGGAAAAATCGATTGGGCAAAGTATTTCTTTTAGATCCGTTGGCTGACCGGTTTTGGCAACCCAAACAGGCACTTCCGATAACTCAACAAGTTTTTCGGCGATCGTTCCCAATTTATATATTTCATCCTCTGACTTATTTCCAGAACCAACCAAAATTAAATTGGAACCTTGTTCATTGGCTGCCTGAAGAATTTTCTCAACTGGATTTCCGGATTGGATGATCGGTTGCGAACATGAAACTTTTTCTTTTTCGAGTGCTTTCACAACCTTTGCCAGCGCTTCTTTTATGTATTTCCGTAAAAGTTCCTCAATCTCAGAGTGTAATTCCGTTTCCGGAATAACATACAACACAGAAACCTCAGAATTAAACTCTTTAGACATTTTTACCACCGAATTAATTTGCTCGGTACAGACCCGATTAACATCAACAGGCATTAAAATTTTCCCTACCAGTTTCATACCCTTTGTATTTATTCTAAACTATCATTCAAAATGTCTTTGACCAAAATATCCTTGACAGATCAGGATTGCAGTCCTGACAGAAATCCATTATAATGAATTTACACAATCTACAAAATTTAACCATTTCGACCAAAAATTAAACAAAATGAATGTAGCAAAAGTTCTGCTATTGGAATCATTTTAAGTTTGTTTTCCTGAAAGTCAAGATTATATGTTTTCCTTCCGGGACATTTCAATGACTTTGAGATTTAAAAAATTCCGGATTAAAGCCTTTACCCCTTTTGAGCCGGGTCGTACATAACATACTTCAAATTGACATCATTTTTAGTTCTAATATAGTAGTTCACTATTCGAGAACTATCTTATAACTATTTTATAACTATTTTAATACAGAACCGGCACCAAGGAGACATTGGATTCAACCACCAGAAAGAGCACCCGGGGATAGGCGTATGCAAAAAAACAAGCCCGCAACCATTCATTGATATTCCGATCGATGAATGTTTGCGGGCTTACCCGGGATGGTTGTCTAAACCAGTGAAATCCATGAATGACTATTGCTCATTCGAGAAAGAATAGGGATGGTCCTGTTTCGAGATGCCCCTGTCCAGATTCGGATTTTTACCCATATTGAATTCTATTTCAGCACCTTGCATTAATTCTTCATGAAGGAGGAAATTTTTGGTGTAAACCTTGCCGTTGATTTTCATTTCCTGGATATACCGGTTCTCTTTCGAATTATTCCCAGCCTTGATTTTGATCCTTTTACCGTTTTCCAGCTCAACCTCAATGGATTTGAACAGGGGTGATCCCAGGATATACTCACTGCTTCCCGGACACACCGGATAAAAACCCAGGGCAGAAAAAACATACCATGCCGAAGTCTGCCCATTGTCCTCATCACCACAATAACCGTCAGGTGCCGCAGTGTAAAGTTTGTCCATGATTTCCCTTGCCCAGTATTGGGACTTCCATGGCTGCCCGGCGTAATTATAGAGGTAAACCATGTGTTGGATCGGCTGGTTTCCATGGGCATATTGCCCCATATCCATCACTTGCATTTCGCGCATTTCGTGAATCATCCGTCGACTGTTCATCCCTACAGAACCCGGAATTATAAAAACTGAATCGAGCATGGTAACAAACTCCCCAGGGCCACCCATCAGGTCAATCAATCCCTGTGGATCATGGAAAACCGACCATGAGTAATGCCAGCTGTTCCCTTCAGTAAAATCTCGACCCCATGCAGCAGGATCAAATGAATCAGGAAATGAACCATCGCTTGCTCTTCCGGCCATCAATTTATTCTTCGGATTATACAGGTTTTTATAATTCATGGCCCTTTTTGCATAAACGTCGATCTCTTCCGCTGGCTTATTCAGCGCTTTGCCCAACCGGTAAATGGTCCAGTCGTCATAGGCATATTCGAGTGTGCGGGCAACATTCTGGTTAATTCTGAGATCGTTTGGAATATATCCGAATTGATTATACTGTTCATACCCGGTCCTTCCGGAAGCACCCACTTTGGGATGTACGTTGTTGGCTCCGTGTTTCAGTGCCTCCCACAGAGTTTCAATGTCGTATCCCCGCAAACCTTTTATATATGCATCGGCAACAACTGAGGCGGAATTGTTACCCACCATGATGTTCCGATGGCCCGGGCTTGCCCATTCAGGAAGGAACCCACTTTCCTTATAGGCATTGACCAGCCCCTCCTGCATTTTTTCATTCTCTGACGGGAAAAGAAAGTTGAGAAACGGGAAGAGACTTCGGAAGGTATCCCAGAATCCGGTATCCGTAAACATATATCCCGGTAAAACCTGTCCATTATAAGGACTGTAATGTACAATCTTCCCGCTGGCATCGGTTTCCGAAAAATTCCTGGGGAAAAGAACCGTGCGGTATAGGTTGGAGTAGAAAGTCCGGAGGTTATCGACATTATCGTCTTCAATCCTGATTTTACCCAGAACTTCGTTCCAACGCAACCTGCCTCTTTCGACAACCTCATCGAAACTGTCATTTCTTAACTCTTTTAAATTAAGCAAAGCTTGCTCGTGGCTGATAAATGAGGATGCAACACGGGCATGGACCTTGTCAGCTTTTGAAGTTGGGAAACCTACGATGGCGCCGGCATGTTTCCCTGAGAATTCCTTTTCACCGGCGACGATAATACTATCTTTTACAATTGAAAAGGAGGTAAATGGCTTGTCAAAAACAACGACAAAATAATTTTTGAAGTTTTCGGGAACACCACCACTATTCCGCGTGGTATAACCGATAATTTTATTCTCCTCAGGAATGATTTTCACATAAGATCCCCTGTCAAATGCATCAATGATGACGTAGGATTCATCACTGTTTGGATAGGAGAACCTGAACATGGCAGCCCTTTCCGTTGGGGTGATCTCGGTTGTGACGTCTACATCGGCCAGGTAAACACGGTAATAATGTGGTTTGGCCACTTCAGCCTTATGTGAAAACCAGCTGGCCCGTTCATCTTCATTAAAAACCACCTTCCCGGTCATGGGCATAATCGAAAACTGCCCATAATCATTCATCCAGGGGCTTGGCTGATGTGTTTGTTTAAATCCCCTGATTTTGTCCGCGGTATATTGGTACATCCAGCCGTCACCCATTTTGCCGGTTTGTGGAGACCAGAAATTCATGCCCCAGGGTAAGGCTATTGCCGGATAGGTATTTCCGGTCGACAGTTCATATTTCGAAAGCGTACCGGTCAATGTACTCACATAACTGACCTGATCAAAATCCTGGCTGTTCACTTTGAAAACCAACCCCATTAACAGGATTAAACTGATCATTCCAAATTTCTTATTCATCAATCTTTATATTTTAGTTCATCAATCATTTCAAAAATAATTCATCGCCTATCTCTGCATGGATGATTCAATCATTCGCTTATCAAGCATTTACAAATGATAATCAATGCGCCTTTTCTAGTTCATAACGCGCCAAAACTGCATATTCGGCAGCGAAAGCGAAACTGAACATGGCATCAATGTTGTTGTTTTTTTCATCTTCACTCCATCCAAGAAGCAGGTTTGAAGGAAGAAAACCATCATGTAAAAAGTGATCATATCCATGATCAAGATTTCGCTGAAAACTTTCAATATATGTTGAAACGCCATTATAGGAAGGATATATATCGGCATACCCGCGCATCAACACCCCATTAAACCAGTTTCTGAAACCGCTGATGTCATAGGTATAATATCCGGGCTTGTCGGCCCCCAGACTGGCAAAATACCGAAAACTGGCATCCGACAACCGAACAGCATCTCCGAGGTATTGACTTTGACCTGTAGCCCTGTATAGATCGGCAGCCCCCGACAGCATTGTTCCACTGTTGTAAGTTATGGCTGGCCCCACACGATCCCTGCAAGCGATCCCCTTGCGATAAACCGTGTTGTTTTGTGTTTCAAGTTCAGGCTGACAGAAATTCTCAACCTTAGATTCCCTGTAATTTCTGTCAGGAAATTTTTTGTCCTGCCATAGGTCCGGGTTTCAGGTTGTAAATCTCATCGACATGGAGAAGGATCACCGCCTTGGGTTTGGGCATACCTGCTTTCAGCGACATTTCGGCTGACTTATCATAGATTTCACCTTCAGTCAGCACCTTCGGGGAGCAAAGAAACCGGTATCCCTCCATGATGTCGCGGTTTACCACGGCTACCGCATCGATTGAGCCATCCAGAATATTTTGGTAGGTTGTCCTGCCCACGCCCTCATTGAATATCAGGGTTTCATCATCCAAAACCCTGGTTGAACGTTTGGGGGCATTATTGGGAATTCCATCTTTGCTGACAGTTGCATGAAAACACTGTTGCGACATGATCATGTCTTGCATTTCGCGGGTTAGTTTTGCCATAACATTTTGTATTTGACTATTTTGGTTTTATAACACAACATTATATCACGTGAGTTCAAATATATCACTTTACTCGCGGAATAACCATCTAAAAATCAATTTGCCAGAAACCGATTACCTATCGTCATGATAAATTTTTTATCAAATTGAGAAAGAATCCAATAAACTTTTCACGACAAATAATTGTTTACCAGTATATTAATACTCATTATGTCTAAGGCACAATAGTTGTTTCCATGAAAGTCACTGCAAATACCAATGTTCGGATGGAAGAAAGGCAGAAAATTGCATAAAGGCTTAATATGGATAAATTTTTCCCCAGGAAAGATTAAATCCAGGCAAACAGTGTGGTATCGCAACATAGGTATTCGAGTTCATAACATCTAAAAAAATAAATCCCATCATTATGAAAGAACTGAGAATTTTATTTGGAATTATGCTGGTGGCTGGCATCATGATGCTTCAGTCGTGCAATGAAACCATTCCCGAAGACGAGACGAATGTTCGTGTTACCTTTAAGTCGGCAACCTCTGCTACAGGTTTGAAAAGTGCTTCCATCGATGGTATTCAGGACATCGAAATTACGGAGGCAATGATCGGTATTGAGAAAATCAAATTCAAACCATTGGGGGAAGGGCGCAATGATCATCAGGAGAAAATTGTATTCAAAGGGCCATATTCCATCAACCTGCTTACCGGGATAGCTGAGCCACCCATCGATTGGACTGAAATCATACCCGGAATGTATAAGGAAATTGAGGTCGAAACCGAAGATGTACTTGAGGGTGAAAATTCAATCATCATCAGAGGGAACGTTACACTATCTGATTTATCGGTCACTCCTTTTGAATTCATGACAGATGATGACATCGAAATCGAAATTGAGGATGATTATGGATTTACGATCAGTCTGGGATTACTGAATGATTTGCTCGTAACTTTCAATCTTTCAGACCTCTTTAATGGAATTGACCTGTCTCAGGTAGTGGTTGGCGATGATGGCGTATTGCGATTTACAGATGAATTCAATGAAGAAATTACCGATTTACTGGAAGAGGCGTTAGGAGATCTCGGCAAAATTAAATGGAAAGACGATGATCATGATGACGACGANNNNGACGATGACGATGACAAAGACGACGACGATAATGGGTAATTCTCAGCCCAATCATGATTGTAAAAAAACGAGAGACCAGTTCACGTCTCTCGTTTTTTGCTATTGTTGCAAAACCCGGATATACCTTGTGGCCAGCAAAATCTTCCCACTGCTCTGTAACGACATCGGGAATCAATACTCCATAAAAACCTAATCCATGATAAATGGTGAAGCCGGCAACCCCATTTTATTGACCAGGTTGGCCCGGGAGTATGGTTTCCAGCCGTAACGGACAGTTGACACCTTATTTCCGGGAATGGGAATTATCAGCCTTTTACCCTTGATCCGTGCTGGCACTTTCCTGAACATTCCATCCTCGGAGGCTGTTTCCAGCTCCCTGACTTCCTCGCCATCGGAAGTTTTCAATCCATCAGGTGAGGAAAACAGGATCTCAGTGGAAGTTTCTTTACGGATTATTCTACGTGCAACAGGTCCGTCAGAAATCACTTTTTCCCGGTAGACTTTATCGAGTGCTTGCAGGGCAAACCTCTCTCCCACCTCCTGTTTCTGAATCGGATGGACATCCAGTGAATCTCCTTTATCGAAGGTGACTACAAGTCCGGTGTTTGGAATCTCAGCCACCAGTTGTCTTTGCATCTCCCTGAAACGGGGCCACTATGGCCGGTCAATTCCGCTCAACTGGGCTACGAGTACCGTCATTTTCGGATTGTTCCAGCTCTTTCGCCATGAATTCACCCAATCATGAAAAGCAATTTTGTATAAATCGGCATTATGGGCATTCGATTCGCCTTGGTACCAAAGAACGCCGCGGACAGGGAAATTGGTCATCGGGGCAATTCCCGCCTCGAAAATATATGCCGGATCATAGGGATGTCGCTGGTTCTTATGATTGTTCAGGCTGATATTACGGATAATGCGCTGCCTGACCCATTCAAAGATAAAATCATTCCTTTCCCTGTTCAGGAATTGATCCACAAGAACCGGATTCATTTCCAAAGTTTTTCGGTCAATAAAAGCTTCGATGGGTGCACCGCCAACGGCTACCTGGATCAAACCAACCGGCACTTTCAGCTCATCACGTAACTCAGTACCGAAAAAATATCCAATTGCCGAAAATCCCGAGGCCTGTTCCGGCATATCCGTCTGCCAGTCACCTTCGAAAAAGTCAAGCCGGTTGAGGCGATCCAGCGTCAAAGAATCAAATGCCACATCATTGGTTTGGATAAAACCCCGAAAATTAAAAAGCCGTAATTCCGGATCCCCTGCCTTTTCCGCCATGGCCAGTCCACCCTTTGCGTGCTTCAATTCAAAGGCCATGTTCGATTGACCCGAGCAGATCCAAACCTCTCCACACAAAATATCTTTCCAATTCACTTCTGCCACTCCATTCACCTTGATATCCAGGGAATATGGGCCTCCTGCCTTAACCGGAAGAAATTAGGCAAACCATTCTCCTTTTTCGGATGTGATGATCCGTCTGTATTGTTGGTCAAAGAAAATATCAATGGTATCGCCCCTATTGGATTTGCCGTACCAAATGACAGGCTCCCCTTGCTGGACAACCATGTGTTCACGGAAGACTGGCGGCATACCGAAACCTCCAAAATCACCGGTAATTGCAGCATAAACCGTACTTGCAATGATGCCAGTTCGTTCATATTTCTGATTGGTACGTTGAGGCTGGCGCTGTTCATATCGACCATTACCCGGACCCAGCAGCAATTCATGTTTGCCGGCTTTTTCTTCCTGATCATATTTATGCTGATGAGAGGTATTTTCACTCCGCTGGAAAGCATGCCAGTATGGGCCCAGGAGGTAAACCGTATCAACCCCGTGTCATATATCATGCCTATCAACCGTATGGTAATGTTAAAGGGATCAACCTTCGGAGATATCCGGAATGATATCCTCTCACTTTCTGTTCTGTCGGTGATGTTCACCTTTTTTGCGATCGGGAAATACCGAAAGACGGCCTGAAAAGATAACCTCTCGTTACTGGTACCAGATTGGTTTATTGCCTATTTTTACACCAAACTATACTACCATGCTTATAAAAATCGCTCTGATTGTCTCTGTAATCATACAGTTTCTGACAGCAATAATTGCGTTATCACTGGTAAAGAGAACCCGCACAAATATTGCCTGGTGGCTAATTTCTTTCAGTTTTCTTCTGATGGCATTCAGAAGGGTCTTTGAAATTATGGAGGTATATGGATCCGGGAGCAAGCTGGTTGCAGGAATGTTGAGCAGCTGGACGGGTGTATTGATTTCGGTGATTATGCTTGTGAGCCTTTTATTCATTAAACGAATTTTTAATCTACAAAACCAACTTGACGAAATAAGGGCCCACAATGAAAAAGAGGTTCTCAATGCCATTATCCAAACAGAGGAAAGAGAACGCAGATTCTTTGCAAAGGAATTACACGACGGTCTCGGCCCCTTGCTGTCAGCGACAAAAATGGCAGTCTCTTCGATGAATTCTATAAAGAAAAGCGATGTGAGGTCAAAAACTGTCGAGAATACCGAAAAACTGATTGACGAATCAATAAAAACCCTGAAAGAAGTTTCAAACAAGCTGAGTCCCCATATACTTGACAATTTTGGCCTTCTTAAAGCATTAAAAACCTTCATTAATTCCCTGACATCAAACGGAAATCCAAGGATTCATCTAAACAGCAATCTTGGTGAGCAGCGATTCGATTATACAACTGAGGTAGTTTTTTACCGCATTGCCTGCGAGTTGATTTCCAACTCCATGAAGTATGCAAATTGCGGCAACATTTACATCGATTTGAACTTAAATGATGGTATTATATCTTTGATCTTTATTGACGACGGTAAAGGCTTTGAATATTCAGGAAATCTGCCTGGCATAAGTGGCATGGGATTGGCCAACATACAGTCCCGGATTAGGTCGCTGGGGGGATCCTTCAACATTTTTACACGACCTGGGGAGGGAGTCAGGGTCGAAATTGAAGCAAAAACCAAAAACCATGGGTAATACAACTGTCATTATTGTTGATGACCACCAACTATTCAGGGAAGGACTGAAACTATTGTTAAAAAATTTCAGCTACATCGGGAAAGTCATGGAAGCTTCCAATGGTCATGATTTTCTGTTGTTGTTAAACAGTGTTCAGCCCGATATCGTTTTTATGGACATAAGTATGCCATTAATGGGTGGCATTGAGTCGACCCGGAATGCAGTCCAACTGTATCCCGACCTTCGGATTATCGGATTATCGATGTATACCGAAGAAGCATATTATTACAACATGATTGATGCCGGCGCAAGGGGATTTTTGCTGAAAAATTCAAGTATTCAGGAAGTTGATAATGCGATCAGGCATGTTTTGAATGGTAAAAGCTACTTTTCACAGGAAATCCTCACACTGCTGATCAAGAATGTCAACAAAAAGAAAAATTCTCCAATAATTTCAGATCTTTCGGAAAGGGAACAGGCGGTTCTATTCCAGATCTGCAAAGGCCTTTCGAATATCGAAATCGCCGAAGTGATGCATATCAGTAAACGTACGGTTGATAAGCACAGGGAAAACATTTTATTAAAGACCGGCTCAAAGAATACGGTCGGGCTGGTGTTTTATGCCATCAAAAACGGCATTGTCGAAATTGAATGAACCATACGTCTTTAGGCGTACATATAAGTATTCAAGCGTAAGCAAACAATACGTTTTTCTGCTGTTTCATTGCCCTTTCGACCACTGTACCTTTGCTTCACTAAATACTCAAAGAATGAGACAAGGAGCAAAGGTCTTCATGACCTTATTTGCAATTCTGATCCTCTGTACCACCGCCAAACCTCAGCTATCGGTCTCAGTCCAGCTGCGTAACAGAGCTGAAGGCAGGGACGGATACAAACAATTACCCATAGAAGATTCCAATCCGGCCTACTTCATTTCCCAAAGAAGCCGACTTGGCCTGGGTTATTCCAGCGAAGCCCTGAAATTGAAACTGACCGCACAGGATGTCAGGGTTTGGGGTGATGATTTGAAGGTGGGATTAACCGGGACGGGAGACCAGGTTACGCTTGGACTGTTTGAGGGTTATGCTGAAATCAGGATTATACCAGAATTATGGATGTCAATAGGTAGGCAACAACTGATCTATGACAAGGAATGGATATTTGCAACCCGGAACTGGAACCAGAATGGAATCTCTTATGACGCTCTGCTTCTGAAATTCAACCTTCCTGCACTGGACATCCATGTCGGCTCGACCTGGAATGCAATGACAGAGGCCTCCCAGAATAATTATTATCCCCCTGAAAGATACAAAACGTTGAATTTTGTCTGGATACAAGCCAAACCAGTACCCTCATTGAAATATTCCCTGTTCCATCTGGCAGCCGGCTCTACTACCGGTGAGGCGGATAACACCCTAAGGTTCAGACACACTTCGGGATTGACGGCAGATTATTTGAATCACAACTTCAACGCATGGACAAGCTTCTACTTCCAATCAGGAAAAAACAAGGCAGGAATTCCGGTCAGGGCTCTTCTTTGGGATATCAATGCCACTTATATGGCAGATAAATTTACTCCGGGCCTTGGATTGGTATATCTTTCCGGCAACAGCGAAACGGGAGACCTGTCAAAAAAAGACCGGCTTTTTGATTTGCATTATGGTGCCCGACACCGATATCTGGGCTGTATGGATTATTTCACCGACATTCCGGGTAGCACACAGCAAGGAGGAGTAGTTGACATCTCGGGATTTCTTGATTTCAAATTCAGCAAAAAAACAGAAATAAGAAATACGCTTCATCATTTTCAACTGGCTGAATCCAATGAGCTTACACCTGACGAAAAGTATCTTGGCATTGAAAATGACCTGGTCCTGAAAAGTAGGTTTAACTCTTGGGCTACCCTGGAAGTGGGATATATGATCATGCTACCAGGCAGTACCATGAAAACAATCCAAAACCGGCCAGATTCTGACCTTGCCCAGTTTGCTTATATGCAGTTGACGATCTTGCCTGATAACCTGATTCATCAGTAATATCCAGAATATAACATCATGAAAAAAATTGGCATTTATTTACTTTCAGGACTCCTGCTAGTGACTGCATCCTGTGTTTCCCAAAAGAGAAAAGATAACACCATAACCATCTCAGGAGCCTTTGCACTTTATCCTTTGGTAATTCAATTGTCAGAAGAGTATCGCAAGGAAAATCCTCAGGTCAGATTCAACATTACAGGTGGTGGTGCCGGTAAAGGATTGGCCGATGCACTATCAGAAGTGGTAGACCTGGGGATGTTCTCACGCGAAATTTCCCCTGAAGAAATCACCAAGGGCACCTGGTGGATTGGACTGGCAATTGACGCGGTCATCCCGACAATCAGTGCAAATAATCCACATATTGAATTATTAAAAACCCGTGGCATGACCATGGAAGAATTCAGGGCTGTATTTCTTGAAGGCTCCATTAAGGATTGGGCTTCACTCCTCAGCCTGCCAGGTGAAAACAACATGGAAGTATATACAAGGTCTGATGCTTGCGGGGCTGCAGAAACTTTCGCCAAATATCTGGGTGGCCGACAAGAAGACCTTAGAGGGATTGGCATTTTTGGGGATCCCGGGTTGGCAGAGGCAGTAGTGAATGATCCAAAAGGAATTGGCTTTAACAATACCATCTTCGTATATGATGTCGTAACGGGAAAGAAAAGAGAAGGTATTGAAGTGATACCAATCGATATCAACGGAAATGGACATATTGATCCGGAGGAGGATTTCTATGAATCATTCGAAACAGTGTTGAATGCCATTGCCACAGGTGTTTATCCTTCACCTCCCGCCCGCGAGCTCTATTTTGTTTCACATGGCAAACCGCAGAAACAGGCGGTGATCGATTTTCTGATATGGACTTTGACTGAAGGTCAGAAATTTGTTCCAACCGCAGGTTATGTGCCAATCACTGAGCAGAAAATCAATGAATACATTGAAAAACTCAAATAAAAATGAGGGTTGGGAGAATAATCACTGACAGGGCATCGGGATTCTGGATGATCCTTTCGCTTTCATTGATCTTACTTATGCCTGTGATCATGGGGACGGGATTGTTTATGAAGTCCATTCCCATATGGGAACAAAATTCACCCTGGCAACTCATTTTTGGATCCGATTGGTCACCGACCAGGGGCAACTTCGGTTTCTGGCCTTTTATAGCCAGTTCGCTGTATGTCACGATTCTCTCATTCGTTTTGTCTGTTCCCGTTTGTTTCTTTGCTGCCTTATACCTCACGCAATATGCTTCTGAAAAGCTGATACGCCTGACATACCCTGCAATTGATATTCTTGCCGGACTGCCATCTGTCATTTACGGGGTTTGGGGTATTCTTGTCGTTGTGCCTTTCATATCAAAAGTTGTAGCGCCTGTATTTGGAAGCAACAGCTCAGGATACTCCATCCTGGCCGGAGGGATTGTACTTGCAATCATGTGCATACCCTATATTCTCAATATGCTGATAGAAGTATTCAAAACTGTACCTTCCGGAATGAAAGAAGCCTCCCTTGCACTTGGAGCCAGCTATTGGGAATCGGTAAAACATGTGGTGGTCAGAAAAAGCTTTGCAGGAATCGTTTCAGCTTACGGGCTTGGTATCGCAAAAGCATTCGGTGAAACAATCGCCGTTATGATGGTCGTGGGAAATCGAATACAGGTAACCGTCAATCCGCTTGAAGCGGGATATCCCCTTCCTGCATTGATCGCCAACAATTATGGGGAGATGTTATCCATACCTATGTACGATGCGGCCCTCATGTTTGCGGCCTTGCTGCTTCTTGCGATCATTTTGATCATAAACCTGATATTCCGGTATCTAATATATAAAACCCATATCGAATGAATTGGAGAAAGAAAACAGAGGAGTTGGTGGCCAGGGAGATCATGCGATTTTCGACATATTCACTCATTCTGATCCTTGTATTTATCATTGCCGTGATATTTGTCAAGGGATTCCGTGCACTTACCCCCGACATGGTTTTAAAAACCCCTCAGGGCGGATTTTATTATGGAGGCGAAGGAGGAGTACTGAATGCAATTGTCGGTTCAATATATATTGCATGTGGAGCTACCCTTATCGCAATTATCTTAGGAATACCCGCTGCACTTTACATCAATGTCAGTCTGACCAAATACAAGCGATTGAAAAATATCATCCGATTTTTCCTCGACGCCCTCTGGGGCATTCCATCCATCGTATATGGAGCCTTTGGATTTACCCTAATGCTGTTAATGGGGATGAATGCATCCTTGATATCGGGAATCATTGTGGTGGCGCTTCTTATAACACCTATCGTTGTGAGAACTTTCGACGAGATTCTCAGTACCATTCCCAGAGGTTTACATGAAGCATCTCTGGCATTGGGCTCCACAAGAACGGAAATGGCTTACAGGGTGCTTTTCAAGCAAGGCTTCTCAGGATTCATCACCGCAGTCTTGCTCGCTTTTGGCAGAGGAATCGGCGATGCCGCTTCCGTTCTTTTTACCGCCGGATATACCGACCTGATTCCCACTGCGCTTGATGAACCAGCCGCCACATTGCCTCTGGCAATTTTCTTCCAGCTAAGTTCCCCAATCCCTGAAGTCAGGGAACGGGCTTTTGCCGCTGCAGCCATCCTGACCATCATCATCCTGATCATAAGTCTGGCTGCCCGATTCTTATCCGCCAGGTATTCCAAAACCAATCTCCGGTAATCAAATCCCAGACCAGGAAAATCAATCAACAAAAAAAAACGCTATGTATACATCAGTTATCACAGATACAACCCTTCCCGAAGTCAATCTGGGAATCAGGGGAAACGGACATCATCCCATTGTCAGCATTCAACGCCTGAACGTTTATGCCGGCAATCACCATATATTGAAAAACATCAATCTGGACATTCCCAAAAATAAAATCACCGTTTTACTTGGCCCATCAGGATGTGGAAAAACTACCCTTCTCAAATGTATGAACCGGCTAACAGACCTATACCATGAACTTAAGGTGACAGGGGATGTCTGGATTGATGGTGACAATATTCTGAAGTCAAATGACAACATTGCGGCATTGAGACAAAAAATGGGACTTCTATCACAGCGCCCCTATCCCCTCCCCATGTCAATATTCAAAAATGTGGCCTATGGGATAAAACTCAAAGGTATCTATGACAAGAAGTTGATTCAGTACAATGTCGAAAAGTATCTCCGGGAAGTCGGGCTCTGGGAAGAGGTTAAAGACCGGCTTCACCAACCGGCAGTAGGCTTGTCAATAGGCCAGCAGCAAAGGCTTTGTCTGGCTAGGGGACTGGCGGTCAGGCCCCAAATTATACTGGCTGATGAACCCACTTCAGCCCTTGATCCCATATCCAGCAAAATCATTGAAAACCTGTTTAAGGAATTAAAAAAGAACTATACGATCATATTGGTTACCCACGTTCTTCGTCAGGCAGTCAGACTGGCCGACCATGTTGTATTCATGTCATATGGGGAAATCATCGAAGAGGGAGCACCCGCAGATTTATTTAAGAATCCAGCAACAGAAAAACTCAGGGAATATATTTATGACGGGAATTAAACCAATGCAAAGTAATTATCAATAACATCATTTCCAAATTTGTCAATTCGCTTTAAATGAAAGATACCTTCTCAAAAAAGGAAATCTCGATTTGCCGTTTACGTATTTCAACATCCGGGCATCATCGCTTATGTAGTTTTTGTGTAGATTTGTTCGGTAGGCCCCAAAAAATGGCCTATGGAAGAACATTAATCACTAATTTTTGGATAAAATATGAAAAAACGAAACATTTTTCTGATTCTGCTGGCATGGATGCTTATTTCCTCAGCAACCGCCTTCGCCCAGTCGAATGAGGATGGACAGGCAGTCATCGGCCGCTGGAACCTTAATTTCACTTTCGAAGATGCCGCCATGAAGGAGTTGGGACTCTTCAGGCATGGTTTATTGAATGCAGACGGATTTCCGGGATGGCTTGAAGTGAAACTGTCAGGATTTTCTACCCTTGTGGGATATTACGTTGGTTACGAAGGCAGTGCCCGACCGGTTGCCGAAGTACATTACTCAAAGGAAACCGGCAAATACCATTTCACCATTCCCCCGCAGTGGATGGATGTTGATGACATTTACTTCGAATTCAGCCTGAACAACGACAAGCTGAGTGGACACAAAATCCTCAAGGGACAAAAAATCAGCTGGACTGGCGTCAGGGCTCCCTCACTTACCAGGGAAAAACCTCCTGTATGGGGCAATCCGAAAAACCTGCTCGATGATAACCTTTCACGCTGGATCATCCCAAACAACAACAAATTTAAGATGGTGAACGGTGTATTGACTAACGAAGGCGTTGGCGGCAACCTGGTAACAAACGAAAAATTTGACGATTTCAAATTGAGTGTCGAGTTCAGGTATCCCGAAGGCAGCAACAGTGGTATATATCTCCGGGGCCGTTATGAACTGCAGATTGAAGACAGCAAGGATAAGGTAAGCAATGTATCGATCGGGGCTATTTATGGATTCATCGAGCCTGCCTTAAATGCTGCCAAAAAACCCGGTGAATGGCAGACTTACGAGATAACACTTGTTGGCAGGAATGTCACCATCGTCCACAATGGCATTGAAGTCATTTCCAATCGTCCGATTCCCGGAATTACCGGTGGTTCTCTCGACAGCCGTGAAGGAGAACCCGGACCGATCATGATCCAGGGCGACCACGGTCCGGTTGAATTCCGCAAGTTTGTTATTACTCCGGCAATGAAATAGAATATTTGAAATACTGGCAGTCGTACCAGTTTGTTTCCAATAAAGTTTATAAAATTAAAGCCGCCACACTGACAATGCTTAGCATGTTTTGTGGCGGCTTTTGTATTCCTTTAAATTATATTATTCCGGTTTTGGCAGTTTCACACGTTTCCCCGTGACATCAAACATATCCAAAAGGTTGCCGGTAACATTGTCATCATCCTTTTTGACCAGGGTAATATAAACATCATAGCCCTCGGCAGAGAAATAAGCACTTACAGAGTTTTCCTTTTCGTCGACACTGGTAAAAGGAACCACCTGCCTGTAGGTAGTTGTATCGATAATTCCACCCTGCAATTTTCCATCCACACGGTCAAGATTGAGAATCATTTTACCATCACCTGATGGAGTACCTATGATTTCAACTTTCCAGGCCCCGGCGAAGTAATCAGCAGCATCCTGGGCCGCAGCATTAAAACATAAAAACAGGGATAAGACCACCCATCCCATCATTAAAGCAATTTTCTTCTTCATTTCAATGATTTTAAGTTATTATTCAATTTACTGGAGTTGTCGTAAGAAAAAGTTGCACATCAAAATCCAACCTGGCTCTGTTTAAACCGATACAGATAGGGCGCCTTATGAGAACCTCCTGTGTAGAGCTTATCCAGCCTTTCCAGGATATCCAGACTCAGCATTTTTCGCTGAAAATTGGCCCGGCTAAACTTATTCTGGAACACAGCTTCATAAACGCTTTGCAATTCATTCATGGTAAAGGTTTCATTGAGAAGATTAAAGCCGACAAGCTTCTGGTCCATGTCAATGCGAAGCCTTTCCACCGCCCTGTTGATCAACATGTTATGGTCAAAAAACAAGACAGGCAAGGAATCAGGATCAAGCCATCGGTATTCAAAAAAACCGGATGGGGAGTTTGGCTTTACCATTGAGCTATCAATCAAGGCATAATAGCATACCGATATAAATCTCTGCTCAAACCAATTTCCTTCCGGCATGACATACCCTGAATTTTCAAGGATTTCCTTCAATCGTATATCAGTGGCCCTGTTGACCCTGCCAGAAGTATAAAATTGTTCTAGAAACAGGTTGCTTATTCCTGTTCGCTCATTCAGTATCCGGTAGGCGGCATCATCCAACTCCTCATCTTTTGCAACATATCCACCCGGTATCATTTGATAATCAGTCCCTGAAATTTTCAGAACCAGTACGTTCAGTTTTGATTCTATAATGCTAAAGATCACGGTGTCGATCGACACCGAAGGGAGCAATCGATCATTGGAGGACGCCATAAAATGCTCGAATCCCCTTATATCTCCCTGAATGATTAAATGTTCCGGAATGTGCATTAATGCGAATTTTAGTACCTGTGGAAGTTGAAAACCCAACTTCCGGCATTCGAATCAAAGATAAATATATTAATGTATCAAACTGATACATTAATACGAAATCCTGAAATATTTATTGGTTTCTATGCAATCTGACAAAAAACCAGAGTTGAGAATAAAGGATTTCTGGTCTCTATAAAATATAGCAACCCAAAAAGTCAGTTTGATTGTTTTTAACAGTGCATTTGTATGGGTTATCAAGTCAGAAGTCATGTTAATTTAGGTACGTTGTTATATATTTGAGTTCCAATACAATTCACACCCATGAAATCACAACACATTTTTCATTTGGATCTTCGATTTCTTGTCATAGTCATGGCAATGTCCTTTTTGGTCTCATGTAGCAAAGAACCTGTCGGGACCGTTGAAATCAGAGGAATTTATGGACATCCCAAACCACTGTGGGACAAAGGAATTAAACTCCCCGATCTGGGGATAAACGCAGCATTCGTACATGGTGGATCCATCGATTCAACCCTGATGGAACAAGCACGAGCTGAAGGAATTGATATTTATTCAGAATTTGCCACCCTCAATGGCAAGGGATACGTCGAGAACCATCCGGAAGCATGGGCCATCAATGAGTTGGGCGAAAGAGTCGAGGCAGCCACATGGTTCATGGGCGTTTGTCCCACCGAACCCGGGTTCCGTGAATATCGGTTTGAGCAGTTGCGTCAGTTGCTCCAACGCTATGATGTGAAGGGCATTTGGATGGACTATGTCCATTGGCATGCACAATTCGA
>DIFU01000073.1:0-3342 GCA_002419285.1 Prolixibacteraceae bacterium UBA5740
TGGCGGCCCTTGCTTTCTCCAGGTTACCAAGGGAGCCTCCAAAATATAACCGGTCAGTAAGGACCGATAATCCGGCTGCTCCTGCGGCCGTATAGCCCCTGGTGACAGTCTCGACCGTTGCCTCACTGTTAATTACACCTTTGGAAGGGGACTTTTGTTTGAACTCCGCGATGATGCCCGGGCTGGTTCGCTCAAGTAAAGCACTTTTCAAGGAATTTCCTTCCCTGTGAAAGTGGGCTTTATCCCGTAGCTGGCTCTCCGGTGTGGTCAGCCTCAGGGAAACCAATTCATTGCGCTTGGTTTCGACAATTTTATCCAGAATATTCATGACTGCATTGAAATTAAACGGTTAAACGACTGAAGCGCCTTCCCGCTCTCCAGGGATTCCCGGGCCATGTCAAGGCATTCTTCCCAGTCTTTTCCGGGATTGATGCAACGGATGGCAGCCGCTGAATTGGCCAACACCACATTCTTTTGATGGAGTGCCGCTTCATTATTCAGAATATTCATGAAAATGGCGGCAGCATCATCCGTGGTTTCCCCCCCGTTCAAATCTTTCTGTTGTACCCTGTCAAATCTGAATGTAGCGGCATTGACCATTTCTTCACGGGCAAAAGTAACCACTTTTACATCGCCCGTCAATGAAATTTCATCATATCCATCGAGGCTGTGCAAAATCATGTATTGCTGGTCAGATTGCCTGTAAACCTGGTCGTACAACGACTGTACCTCGGTTGAATATACACCAACCAGCTGATACTTCGGGAACGCGGGGTTGATCATGGGGCCCAGCATGTTGAAGAATGTTTTGGTCCGTAAGGCTTTCCTTACCGGGGCAACATACTTCATTGCGGGATGGAAAAGTGGAGCGTGAAGGTAGGTGATGCCTGCCGATTCGATCTCGTTTCGTGCCTTGGTGGAATCGTTGCTGAACCTATATCCAAAATATTCGAGAATGTTGGAAGAGCCCACGGGACTTGACACCCCGAAGTTGCCATGCTTGGAGACTTTGATGCCTGCACCTGCGAGAACAAAGGAGCTGATCGTGGAGATGTTAAAGGTGTTTTTGCCATCTCCCCCTGTACCGCATACGTCGATGGTATCGAATCCCGACAAGTCGACCGGAAGACACAATCTGAGCAGGGCATCCCTGAATCCTGCCAGTTCGGTTGGTTCGATCCTGCGCATCAGGAATACGGTCAGAAAAGATGATATCTCAATTTCAGTGAAACTGTTTTTGCCGATTTTTAAAAGGATTTCTTCAGCGTCAGTGCGGCTCAGTTTCCCGCCCCCGTATAAATATTCAAGTGTTTCTTTCATGACCTTGCCTTTATTTGTACAACCAGTTTTCGATCAGTTTTTTCCCCATGGGAGTAAGGACCGATTCAGGGTGGAACTGTACTCCTTCAACCAGAAACTCTCTATGGCGCAGTGACATAATGCGATTTTCATTATCCACCGAGGTGATTTCAAGGCATTCCGGAAATCCATCGTTATCAACAATCCATGAGTGGTAACGTCCTGCCTCAAACTGATCGGGTATTCCGTCAAACAGAGTGGTCGAACGGCTTATAACCTTGATCGGGGTGGCAATTCCATGTAGAACTTTATTCATATTCAGCAGTTTGCCTCCAAATACTTCTCCAATGGCCTGGTGTCCCAGACAAACACCCAGAATGCTCTTCCGGGAGGCAAATTCCCTGATTACCGGAATGAGAAGCCCTGATTCGGAAGGTAATCCCGGCCCGGGAGATAGGACAATTTTGTCAAACTCCTCCAGTTCCTCCAGGGTCACTTCATCATTCCTGACGACCTTTACATCCTCTCCCGATATCTTCCGGATGGCGTGCACCAAATTATAGGTAAACGAATCGTAGTTGTCGATGATAATAATTTTCATATTTTTCTTTTTAGTCTTGTCTCTATTCCTGCCTTCTTATTTGATACCATTCGCCATTACGACCGCTTTTTTAAGGGCAGCCAGCTTGTTGTTCACTTCTTGCAATTCGTTTTCTTCGACCGAGTCCATGACTACGCCGGCACCCGCCTGGTAAAACAGCTTATGGTTCTTGCTCAGGAATGAACGGATGATGATGGCATGGTTCAAGGTACCGTCGAATCCCATGTACCCGATACACCCGCCATAAAAACTTCGTCCCTGATTTTCATAAGTGTCAATCAGCTGCATGGCACGATGTTTAGGGGCCCCCGACAGGGTTCCGGCCGGGAATGATTCTCCCAGCACCCTGATCATGTTGACGTTTTTGGGCAGGTCGCCTGATACCTGGGATACCAGATGAATGACATGTGAATAGAATTGCACCTCACGATAAGTTTCCACTTTTACATTGGTGGCGTTTCTGCTCAGATCATTTCTTGCCAGATCTACCAGCATCACATGCTCGGCATTTTCCTTGGGGTCCAGACAAAGTTTTTCGGCCAGTTCCTTGTCTTGTTCATCATTGCCAGTTCTTTTAAATGTGCCGGCAATAGGGTGGATATATGCTTTGTTGTTGACAATCCTGATTTGGGCTTCCGGACTCGAACCAAAGATCCGGTAAGTGCCGTAATCAAAATAGAAGAGATAGGGAGAGGGATTAACGGAACGCAACGAGCGGTAAACATTAAAATCATCACCCTCAAATTCTTGCGCGTACTGTCGGGCCAGCACCACCTGAAATACATCGCCGCGATGACAGTGTTCCTTGCCTTTCCTGACCATTGATCTGTATTCTTCGTCGGAAATGTTGGATGTCTCTTCACCCTTGGTCGAAAAACCGGATGTCATGAAGTTGAGGTTCACAAGGAGATGGTGGATATAGTCGAGCTGTGAGCTTTCACTTTCCCCAAGGTTTTCTACCACATGAATCATGTTTTTGTGGTGGTCGATGGCGATCACATATTTATAAAAACAATACCGTACTTCCGGGATTTTATATTCTTCCCTGATGGGTGATTTCAGGTCGATTTTCTCAAAATATTTCACGGCATCGAAGTTCATATAGCCAAACAACCCGCTGGCGGGCAATTCACCTTCTTCTCCATTGATCTGAAAGGAATGGTAAAACTCGTCGAGCAGTTCGTGAAGAGGTTGATTTACGGTGATGGGCAATGAGGTTTTTTTGTGCCCCGCGTATTCGATGGTTACAACCCCATTGTCGGCCGAAAAGCAGGCAACCGGATCGAAACAGATAAAGGAGTGTGCATTTTCATGTCCATGGTAGTCAGAGCTTTCCAAGAGGATCGACTTGGGATAAAGCGTCCTGAGCCTTAGGTAAACACTGACCGGGGTAACGGTGTCGGCCAGAATTTTTCGGACCTGTGGGTAAAAATTCATTTTTT
>DIFU01000073.1:3463-4930 GCA_002419285.1 Prolixibacteraceae bacterium UBA5740
GTTCATCTGATTTGATTTTCTGATTAAAAAAAAGCCTGCTTCTGTGTAAGAAGCAGGCTTAAGTATCTTTTGAATTTACCCAAACAGCCGGTAGCTCCTTACTTTAAAAGCAGGAATTGCCACCATGACCAGATTGTGCAAATTTGTCTCATAATTCATTTTAATGGGTGCAAGGAATAAATTTTTTGAAAACAAAACAAACATTCAGGTGCAAAAGTTTCCATTAACCTGACATTTTCATATTATCGGTCTTATTTTCCGCAAACGCTGGCAATCGATGGAAAATGGTTGTCAGAGTATTTTACCGACAGCAGACAGGGCTTCAATCTCGTTGATGACTGCTTCTTTTTTTCGTGGGCCGAATTCAAATGACTCCAGAAGATCATATCGGCCCAAAAGCTGTTCGGCCAGAATAATGCCCTTCTCGAGAAGGTACTGTCTTTCTTTTTTGTTGAGCGTGGTAATTGCCGTTACCGGGAAAAGTGCTTTCGATTCAACAATCTCGCGAAGGTTACCTTTGTCAGGAAATCCCCAGCTAACAAGGCGAAGACCGGCACAGGTCCCATAAATTTCGGCATCGGTGCTGAAGCGGGTATTGGTTACAATCCAACCCTGAAACTCTTTTCCGTGGTTTCGTTCCTCCTGAGCCCAGAGGCTTTTTATGTCATTAAATCTGGAATTTACATATAATGGCACCTGCACACCACTGATCTTATTCTGCTCGTTCCCGTATTTGCATTCAACCATGATGGTCAAGTTCTCTTTTTCGGCAACTACATCCACTTCGTGCTGGATGCATCTTCCTAAGATGGTTTGTCCGGTTTTTACCGCAAAACCCTCTTTCCTGAAAATCTCCCCGACAAATTTCTCAAACGGATACCCGCTTGGACCCAGTTCAAGAAGCGCATTTTTCAGGCTATAGCGCGCTGCCAGTGATCTCATTTTTCGCCTGAGGATCTGAAAGGCACTTTTATAGATTTCCCGGGTAGATATTCCGTCGTAAAGGTTTGACATCACTTCTTCGGCTACTTCCCAGGCGATTTCCCGGGTTGCTCCTGCCCTGACAATTGATTCTGTGAATTTTTCTTTGGAGAAAGGTTGCTTTTCTCCTGAATGTTTCGATACCAATACGGTTTTAGTCATGATATTCAATTTTTCAGTCCAAATGTAACAGAAATCTTTGTTGAGGACTGCGCGATAATAGGTGAAATGATCTTCAATCATTAGATTTGTCTGTTCCTTAAATAATTCATTATGGCAAACAGAAAAAGTACCCTCGTATACCGAACCGACCTTGTAAATGTTGGAATTGGCCAGGGACAGATGCAATCGGTGTCTTATCTTGCAAGTCAGACCGACTATGATACCGAAAGTCGGGTAATCATGCAATGTTCCTATTCGGCTTCAGGGGGTGTTGTGGAAAAAACGGTATTTGAGTATGATGCAAATGGCCGACTGGTTCATGAA
>DIFU01000101.1 GCA_002419285.1 Prolixibacteraceae bacterium UBA5740
ATATAGAATTACAGATGTCTCCCCAAGTGGAATGGAATATGTTTGCAAATATGGAATCGGATTCCATATTTGCAAACATACTGGATTAGTATCGGTAATTCAGGAAAGGGCATGACCTTTACCTACAAACACGTTCTTTTCGTGAAAATCCGTGGGTATATTTAATTTAATTCCCGCCTGATGGCATCCACATATCCAGATCCCAGATTTTTACCTTGACAACATTGGTTTCCATGATCTGTTATCTGTTTTGTTTCTTAAATAAGCTTCGCGGGCTTTCAGGTAATTCGGGGAGCAATTTGTTGATTTCCTCCAGAAAACCGATTGAACGCAACAGCTTTATCAGCGAGGTAAGGGTAATCCCTGTGGATGAGCCGTTTTCAAACGAGCTGATGGTGAACACACTCAATCCCGACCGTTTTGCCACCTCCTGCTGGGTAATTCCCAACCGTTTGTGATACACGGCATATCGCTGCCCCAATTCCCGGATGATTTCCACCCCCGATTTTTCATACAAATCGCCGTCCATGACATGATGGTTATGATCATGTAAATATAGATATTTCTATAATATAAAGCAATATTGGTGATTTTTATAGATATATCTATATATTTTTTATAGAAACGAAGGGTTGCCGGTGGCAACCCTTCGTTTCTACATTTGTGGTTTTACAGGCGGCGCAGCCGCCTGTAAAACAAGAATATTTCGTGAAATTCGTGGGCAAAAAAGCATGTCCGCAGGTATCGCCGCAGGCCAACCCGCAACTTGCAACCCGCAACCCGTATCGGATTTCCTACCGGCTCTCTTCCACCGCCGAGAACTCCATCCTCGGCTTCTTGACCTCTGGAGGGGCTACCACTCCGGCCTTACGGTCGCGAAGAATCAGCAGGTATTTGGGGATCATGGCGACCATGGCACCCAGGACAAACAACATGGCAAATTTGAAAGTGATATTGATCCCGATCTGGCTGATCGCAACCCCTGCAAGAATAAGCAAGATATTGACGATCAAAATCGTGGATGTCACCTTGATGTGATTTTTGTAGAGGTTGAGCAACCAGTGATGAACGTGGTTTTTGTCGGGCGAAAAGGGTGATTTTCCTCGAAGAATGCGAACCGAAAACACCCGGATGGTGTCAACGACCGGAACGATGATGACAGCCAGTGAAACCACAGGAGCCGCAATAACATCGTAAGGACCGTTATACAAAATATTCACCTCGTTGAAGCGGATGACCAGAGCCGAAATTACCAAACCGATGATCAGGGAACCGGTATCACCCATGAAGAGTTTATATTCCTTGCTGAAGACATTGAAGCGGACAAAGGCGATCAGACTGCCTGTGAGGGCATACGACAAGACTGCATACTCGGGATGCCCTGCCACCATGAACCAGGTTCCAAAAGTCAGGGCGGCGACAATGGCCACACCCGATGCCAGTCCGTCAATTCCGTCTATCAGGTTATACGCGTTGGTAATCCCCACAATGGCAAACACCGAGATGAGCACACTCGAGGTATAGCTTAAGTCATGTAAGCCAAACATACCATGGAGATTCGTAAAACGATAGCCCCCCAACACGGTGATGATCAAGGCAGCAGCAATCTGCACCAACAGCTTTTTATAAGCCGAGATCACCATGATGTCGTCCTTCAAACCAATAAAGAAAACCATGATCACCCCCGCCAGGAGGTATTTCATCTTCATGAAGTCAAACCCGTTGATCGTCAGCAGCAGACTGATAGACAGTCCAATAAAAATGGCAACCCCACCCAGGCAAGGAATTCGTGATTTATGGACTTTTCTTTTATCAATTTCGTCGAACAGGTGTTTCGCTTTCGACACCCTGACGATAGGCGGTATGGATATATAGGTCAGTGCAAAGGCCAGAATTACAGAGCTCAGTATCAATAATGCGTCCATGGGTTAAGCAAATTTGAAATATTTTGGTGGTCACACATGAGTTTTCGTCCCAAAAGTTCAAACGCGAATGTACGAAAACGAAACGAATTTTAACATATTCTGTCCACTTTTAAGAAGCAAATTAATGAAAGCATAAGAATTTCTGATGAACGTAGCGCTTTATCCAACCAACGTATGGATAAAGAACATAAATGTCAATCCACTGTTGAGCAAAACATTGCAAAAAGTGTGATCAACACAAAAAAAGGGTAACTGGATCAGATTTGGTTTACCCGCATGTCCACGATTTGTCCCTTATTGCTTATTAGAGAATAAGGCATTACAAAAATCGATCATATACCGCAGGATCCTTCGATATGCAATCTATACCGCATTTGCAATGCGGGATCGGTGGTCTGGGGCTTGTAACCCAATTTATACTTTTCGCGGTCCTTTATTGCGAGTAACCTCCCATTCATCGCAATTCGTAAAAACAAAAAAATCATATATGATACTACGACAATACTACATGTTGCAACGCACATAAAAACAATGATAAAGTATCATAAAAGATACATTTAGCGTTGTTTTATTGAATTGCAAGTTGTATCTTTACCTAGTAGTATTATTTGTGATACCAATGTCTTATATGAAATGACAACAAATGAGATCATAAAAATAGTCAAGGAAAGAAAGGAGATTCTTGCCATAAACCAGGAAACCCTTGCGGAGCTTTCCGAGGTTGGCATTGCAACCTTGAAACGGTTCGAAAGCGGGAAGGGAAATATCACTTTAGGTAACTTAATAAAGATCATCGATGTTCTGGGTCTCGAGATAAATGTGGAAATCAAAAATGCGGGTAAATGAGAAAAGCGGAAATATACAGAAATGGGGACCTGGCAGGCATTCTTACCGAAACAGACCGTCGTACCTATGAGTTTCGGTACACTTCCGAATATCGCAATGACAATTCAAAACCGGCCATTAGTCTGACATTGCCAAAGGATCAGCCGGTTTTTATCTCCGATTGTCTGTTCCCCTTTTTCTTCAATATGTTGTCGGAAGGGACCAACAGGTCCATTCAATCCAGACAATTGAGAATTGACGAGAATGATTATTTTGGTTTGCTGCTGGCTACAGCCCAATTCGACACTATTGGGGCAATTACTGTCAAACCCGTTCAATAACGAAAAGCATGGAAATAAAAAATTGTCCCGGATTGCTGACGGAAGGATATTCGGATTTCAGCCCGCCATTTTTGAGGAAGATGTTCTCGGGACGCAAAGTCAGCACCGTGTTGCCTTACAATGCCCCCGACGTGGATGAGGAAGACCGGAGCAGGTTCATGCAAAACACAAAAAGAATTTCAATTTCGGGGGTACAGGAAAAATATTCTGTTTTGCTCGACAAGGGCGAACTCAGGTTAACCGTCGGAAAAGAACAGGGAACATACATTCTCAAGCCTAAACCGCATGGGTTAAAAAAAGTGCTGATGGCTCCGGCCAACGAACATGTTACCATGCAAATTGCCGGACAGGTTTATAAAATCCCCACAGCCGTAAATGGCCTGATATTTTTCAGGAATAACGAACCTGCCTATCTAACCAGGCGCTTTGACATCAGGACTGATGGCCTCAAATCAGGAAAGGAAGATTTTGCATCCCTTGCAGGCAAAACCGAAGAAAACGCAGGCAGCAATTTTAAATATGAATATTCGTATGAAGGCTTAGCCGAAATCATCAGGAAGTATGTAGGTGCCTGGAAAGTCGAAATGGAAAAATTCTATCGACTGGTGGTTTTTAATTTCCTGTTTTCAAACGGGGATGCCCATCTGAAGAATTTTTCATTGCTCGAAACGGCAAATGGCGACTACGTGCTGAGTCCGGCGTATGATCTGATGGATACAAGAATCCATGTGGATGAAGATGGGTATTTTGCCTTAACCGACGAGCTATTTAAAGATGGGTACTGGTCTGACTGCCGGATACTGAACCCACGACACCATCCTTGCCGACAAGATTTTATTGAATTCGGCATCAAAACAGGGATCCCCGAAAAAAGG
>DIFU01000135.1 GCA_002419285.1 Prolixibacteraceae bacterium UBA5740
AAGTGCATTCCAAAAGGAAACCATATGCCAGAAAAGACATGGCATCTCCAGACAAAATCGCCGCATTTGCGGAAAACTTTTTATGAACTGTCGGGAGTCCTCGCCTTACATCAGCCTGATCCATGATATCGTCGTGCAGGAGAGTGAAGTTATGGAAGACTTCAATAGCCATGGCAACAGGAATAGATCTTTCAATAGCATCATCGAAGAATTGATAACCAAGAAGAACCATCAATGGGCGAAGACGTTTACCCCCGGCGGACATTGAATAGGAAACTGGTCGGTATAAGTTGACTGGCATCTGGCTGGCCCAGACCTGATTGTTCTCCTTCACGGCAGAATCGATCATTTCTATGAGTTGTTCCAGTGTTTTCATAGGTGATTGAATTAATTAGTTGTATCTGGGAATTTGGGTTCGTCAATTTTCTCAATTTCCACATCTTCATCATAAATCTCCAACAAAGGTTTTTCAAAATTTGAAGTGGTTGTCAGTCGGTTAAGACCCATTAAAAGCGAAGGCAGTAATATCAGGTTTGAGGTCAGCGCTACCAGCAGCGTAAGAGATACCAGCACGCCAAGTGCAACCGTTCCTCCAAAACCAGACAAACTGAAGATTCCAAAGCCAAAAAACAGGACCACAGCCGTGTAAAGCATGCTGACTCCGGTTTCATGCAATGCAAGAATCACCGATCGGCCAATGTTCCACCCCGATAATTTTAACTCCTGCCGGTATTTGGCAAGAAAATGTATGGTGTTGTCAACGGAGATACCAAACGCAATGCTGAATACCAGGATGGTTGAAGCCTTGATGGGAATCCCGGTGAATCCCATGATGGCAGCCGTGAAGATCAATGGGATGACATTCGGGATGATTGAGAGCAGGACCATCCGCCAGGAGGTAAACATGATGGCCATAATCAAAGAAATCAGCAAAATGGCAAGCCCGAGACTCATAAAGAGATTCCGCTGCAGATATTGTGTTCCGCGAAATGCGGTAACACTCGACCCAGTAATGATGGTTTCAAAACTTTCCGTATCAAAAATGGAATCAACATCACTCCTGAATTCATTGTATAACTCTTCCATCCGGTTCGTACCCACATCCTTGGCCCTGATACTGATTCGCGTAACCTGCCTGGCACTGTCGAGAAACGAATGGAGTAATCCGGCATTCTCCTCACCCTGCATGGCATAGGTCATAATGAAATTCCTTTCATAGTTGTTGGGAAGGGAAAAATACCTGACATCTCCGTTATAAAATGCCTGTTTGGCAAATTTCATTAGATTAAGCATAGAAAGCGATTGCGATAACTCAGGATACTCTTCCAGTTTGTTCTCCAACTGATCCAGTTTTTGAAAGGTGGAAAGTTGCATGACCCCGTTGGGTTTCTTGGTATCCACGATAATTTCAAGCGGCATCAACCCATGGAAGTTCGATTCGAAAAATTTCAGGTCCTGATATATCGGATCACTTTCAGGAATATCATCCACCATGTAGCCGGAGCTTTTGATCAGGGTAATGCCATAAATTCCGATAGCCACCACTATAACCGTGGTTAAATAAACCTTTTTACGGTGCCTTTTGGTGATGATTATAAGCAAGTCAATCAGGCGGATAACCGCTTTGTATTCTAAATGCCTGACATGCCGGTCGCGGGGTGGCTGAACAAAGCTGAAAATGATTGGAATCAGTACCAGAGCCAGCAGAAACAAACTCAAAATACTGAGTGAAGCCACGATTCCAAACTCAACCAGGATATTGCTGTTGGTCACGGCAAACGTGGCAAAACCAATGGCAGTGGTCAGGTTCGTCAGAAAGGTGGCATTTCCTATTCTGATGATCACCCGCTGCAGAGCCTTGACCCTATTGCCATGCATCACGAACTCGTGATGGAACTTGTTCAGCATGTAAATACTGTTGGGGATACCAATCACAATCAACAAAGGGGGAATCATACCCGTAAGCAGGGTGATCTTGAAACCCAGAAGAGATAGCAAACCCATGGCCCAGACCACTCCGGACAAAACAATGACAATCGGGTAAAACACTGCCTTGAATGACCTGAAAAACAGGAAAAGCACAATGATGCAGATACCTAATGCCAGCAGGGTAAACAGATATATTTCCTTCTTGATCTGGATGGAGTTGACCACCCTGATATAAGGCAATCCCGAATAGTGCAGCCTGACCTGGTTGTCCTCCTCAAAAGCTTTTCCGATATCCTGGATAGATTCGACCATTTTCTCCCGGTCACTGCTGTGCATCTTGTCTTTATTGACCGTGATCAGCAACAGATAGGTATTCTGAGCTTCATTATAAAGAAGATCCTTGTATACCGGCAGTTTGTGAAAGACATCAGCAAGCGTGTCAAGTTGGGCCTGATCCGTGATATCGTGCGGGAATATCCTGTGGATCTCGAATTTTCTTTCTTCCTGGTTTCTTTTCAGGTCATAGGCATTACTTACGGAGAGAAGGTTCTCAACCCCTTCAATCGTTTCCAGGTCATCGCACAACTGATTCCAGCGGTTGAAGTGATCCATCCTGAAGAACTCTGGATCCTGGATACCGATCATGATCAGGTTTCCTTCCTCGCCAAATAATTGGGTAAACTTCTGATAATCTTTATATGCCTGGTCTTTTTTAGGTAAGAGGGAAGCATATTCGTACGACATTTCAACCTTACGGGCATGGTAGCCAAAAAAGAGGGTAAGCAGGAATACCACGACAAGGATAAGAATCCTGTTTCGAAGTATGATGCCCGATACTTTAATCCACATAAGCCTTTAATATTCTGTGCCGAAATTACAATATTTTCGAAGAAGACATATTTTAAACGAATGACAACTTAAAACAGACAGGCAACTGATAAGATTTATTTTGCATTGTAAGAATATAGTTATATATTTGCAACGCATTTGAGTTCTGACAACAAAGTTGAAAAATATATTGCGGGGTGGAGCAGTTGGTAGCTCGTTGGGCTCATAACCCAAAGGTCGCACGTTCGAGTCGTGTCCCCGCTACCACAAAGACTCCTCATCATTTATGGTGGGGAGTCTTTTTTTATGACCTAATGAATTATCAAATGATTGTCATAAATATAAATATATATGAGATAAAATTATCAGAGGAACCCTAGAGAGATTTACGGCGGGCAAGATCAAACCAGCTGCTCTCCTCCTGGTAAGCCTCCACCAGACGGGTTTGGGCATCGAAACCAAAACTTCCCATGATGGCAGTCATTTCCAGCTGCAGCAATTCAACAGCATTGTTGATCAGGTCCTTTCGGAATCCCTTTTCTCCCAGGTTAAGAACCATTTCAGTGCTGACCAGCCTTCCAAGGATTTGTCCCAGCTCTACCTGTTTACGTTGAGGTAAGTTCAGGTTGAGTTCAAAATCGAACATTTTGCGCAGCTTATCGGCAGATTTTCGGGTAAGCTCAAAGCTGCTCAGGAACCTGAACAGATTGGTTTCACGTGCCTTTTTCATCATTTTTACCAGCTGTTCCGTAATCTGGGCATAGAGAATGTCGTTCGACCCTTCGAATATCTGGAATGGCCGGGAATCGGTGATACCCCTGCCGGCAATATGGCTCAGTTTATAAGCCTGGGCACCTACCAGCTGGGTAGCCGACTGGGCAGCCTCCTGCATGTGGTCGGTGATGACCGTTTTGATGGAGTTGGCTTCAAAACCCGAAGTGGCCAGATCGTTTTCGATTCCGGCGCGGGCACTGCTGTGAAGACACATGGCGGAACAAACGGTATAGGAAGCCTGCAGCTTCGCAAGACGATGCTGCACCTGATCGTACGAGAGAAGATTTCGTCCGCCTATATTGCGTTGTGTGGTGTGTGCAATCGATTCATCGAGCATGCGTTGTATAAAACCCATGGCCATGCCGGGAAATTGCAGCCGGCTTCGGTGCAAAAGGTCAAGCATCATTTTCACCCCGGTGGTTTCTGGCACCAGCCGGTGATTTTCAGGGACAGTCAGGTTGAGACGATTCCGGCCATAGGGAATCTGGTAAAGACCCAGATTTTCGTAAACCTCCTCCACCACGATCTGCTGCCCCTCGCGGGTAACATCGCACACGAAGAAATCAATATCCCGTTTAAGGTCGCCCGAATTACTCATTTCACGGGCTGTCAGCAGCCAGAATTCAGCCCAGCCGGTCAGTCCGGCCCAATGCTTCGTTCCCTGAATGTGGTAGCCATCCTTCACAGAACGGTAGGAAGTCTGCATGTTAAGGGCATCGCTACCATAACCGGGCTCCGTAATCATGAGCCCTCCCATGTTTTGCTGATACAGAAACCGGTCAAACACCGGCTGTTTGATTTCAGGCTGGCCATACTTTGCAAACGGCTGTATAAAAAGAGCTGAATTAATGCCCATGGTAAGCGAAAGAGCCAGGGACTCGTAGGAAGCAGCTGCCAGAAGCTCCAGATTTTCCTCAATTTTCCCGCCACGACCACCGAATTCAGATGGAATTGCCACGGCCAGAGGATTGAGATTCATGATCTCACGCAACACGAATGGAGGCATTCCGCGGGTAATGGCCATGCGGTTGATATCGGCCCGATCATAAAAAACACTTTTCATGACGTCCTTGAAACGTCCCAGAAAGTCCCCAAAATTCTGGTCATTCATACTATTTCGGTTCACATTACCTGCAAAGTCTTCACCCTCTGATGTATTCATATAAGATTTCAATATTAAGATTAAAGGCTCCTAAATTACACATTGGTTTTATCATTACCAACAGAGGCCGTCCCGGAATCCCG
>DIFU01000087.1 GCA_002419285.1 Prolixibacteraceae bacterium UBA5740
CATGCCAATACATGGTTTGGGAACAAGCAATACGGTTTTTGGCCGATTACCTGAATGGCGATACCTACTATAAAACTGCTTATAAAGGGCATAATAAGGTGCGAACACTGGCGCAGATCAGATATCTGGATGTGTTGGACCGGCACAGCGAATTCATGAAAAAGGTCACCCGCAATTAAAATAAAATTTTAACCCAAACTGTCCGGTTTCGAATCTTAAAGTTTCAAAGCTGGACAGTTTCGGCTTGAATGGGATACCCTGTGAAGAGTCCGGCCTTAGCCTCAAAGATATCTGCAGTTTCCGTGGTCAGATATCGGATATTTCCACCTTTCGAAATCCTTGATTCAATCTCCGGGTGACGCAAAAGATAATCAGTCAGTTTCTCTGCCACAACAGGTCCCTGGTCAATAACCTGAATGCCGTTATCAGGAATAGATTTCCTGATAGTTTCCATCAATAAAGGATAATGAGTGCAACCCAGAATGATTGTGTCAAGTTGAGGGTCTTTTACCATGAGATTCAGGATGTTCTTTCTTACAAAATACGCTGTCCCTGGGTTGCCCAATTCATTGTTTTCGACCAGGGGAACCCACATAGGACATGCTTCCTGCACAGTCGAGATTATTTTGCCATTACCCCATTTCTCCAACTCCACGGGATATGACAAGGAAGATACCGTTCCAGGTGTTCCCAAAACGCCTACATGCCCATTCTTTGTAATATCCGCAACCTTTTCGACACATGGCCTGATAACGCCCAGGACTCGTTTGTCAGGTGCGATCAAGGGGAGGTCTTTTTGTTGGATCGTGCGAAGCGCTTTGGCTGAAGCGGTGTTGCATGCCAGGATTACCAATTGGCATCCATGATTGAACAGATACTTCACCGACTGAAGGGTATATTCATAAACCACCCTGAAGGAGCGTGTGCCGTAAGGAGTGCGGGCATTGTCTCCCAGATACAGGTAATCGTATTCCGGGAGTTGTTTTTTTAGCTCCTTCAGGATGGTCAGTCCGCCATATCCTGAGTCGAAAACCCCGATCGGGGAATCGGAACGATGAACCATGGATGGACTGGAATTATTTGTTTAGTGCCAATTCGTAAGCCCGGTCATAGAACCTTCCGAGATTTTGCCAGTCGAAATGAGGAGAGGCTGACTCGCAATGGTTTCGTAGCGTGATTCGTTCCCTACGGTTCAGCTGTACAAACCTGAAAAGGATATCAGCCAATTGGGCTGCACTTTGGTTGAAATCTTTCTCTTTTCGTTCCACTACGAACATCCCCGCCTTTTCAGCATCCGGGAAATTATTCATGACATAGTCGCCAAATCCTGACAAGTCGCTGGTTACGGAGGGTACCCCACTGGCAAGGCTCTCAAGTGGAGTGTATCCCCAGGGTTCGTAATAACTTGGGAAAATACCCAGGTGACAACCCCTTACGAACTGGCTGTAATCCATTTTAAAGAGTGGATTCGAAGCTGTTACGAAATCAGGGTGATACACAACTTTCACCTTATCGTGCTGGTTGTTCACAAGGTTGGCCGTTCTAAGGAAGTTAAGGATATCATCTTTATGGTCATCCACCAGGTTATGTGTAACGACTTTGGGCAGTTCCTTTGATTTCCATCCTTGCACAAACCTTCTGAGTTTAAGTCGATTGTAGTCTTCAACAAGGTCTGTAAGGTTTGGAAACTGGTATGGTCCCGAGGCTGAAGTAATGTTTTTATAGAGTTTTTCACCCAGCTGTATCTGTATTTCTTCACATGCCCTGCGAATATCTTCGATCTGGGCTTTGGCTTCCAAGACTTCGGGATTGAATGAATAGAAGGGTTGTTTTGTAATGAAGAAGCAAACTACCGTCCGGTCAATACCTGCATATTGCATTTTCCAGTTTAGTCTGGCGAGGGCTTCAAGGGTAATGTCGTAACCCTTGTTATGGTATTCATATCTGCCTGACGTGAAAAAATAGATGGTTTTATCGAGATCGAAGGAATAACTCTGGAAGAAATGACCCATCACAAAATCATGTATCTTGCTTTTGAAATCGGCATGCAAGTTCTGTATTTGATGGAGTGCCTCAAACCTTTCGATATTGAGTCCATTGGGCAGGATTACCTCAGGTTCCCGGCCCAGTAAATATTGGCATTCCCTTGCCGTAACGTGGCTGACAGTCGTAAAAACGTGGCAGCCATGAGCAGCAGCCCGCTCAATATCAACGATAGGCCTGACATTGAAGAAATTGGCTTCTTTTTCCCAATTATAAAAAGGCAGGTGATCGTAGAACTTATTGTCATTCATGGCAAGATACCTGCCCAGGAGGGTGGCATGAGTGGTAAAAACCGTTTTCAGGTTAAGCCCATCGTGTCGGATTCCCGGAATGGGAAGACCTGCCATCCATTCATGGAAATGTACGAGATTCTCTCGGTCGCAGCCGCCCATTTCACAATAGATCCTGAAAAACTCCTTCACCTGGAAACCGAATGATGCTACCTGATTCAGGAGCCCATCGTTATCAGGTAATGCTATTTGGTGATGTTCCCATATGAAGTATTTGATTTCACCCAACTTGTTGTAAATTGAATAGGGATTGAAAAGAACCACTGTAGGGCGTCCCGAAACAATCCACTGTCCGTAATGGACATCGTATCCAAGTTCACGCATACGCAGAACCGTTTGTCCAACCGGTCCCGAATAATCAGAATAAGGGTCAAATGCCGCTGCAGCCTGGTTTTCAATGTAGGGGCCAAGAAGGAAATAATTGTCTTTTCCTGTTTTTTGAATGACTGAAGGTACCTTAGAACGGATAACAGTATAGATTCCTCCCACTTGATTGCATACTTCCCATGCTACCTCAAACAGGTTCACATCCTTGTAAATATGGTCTGTGTCCCTGTGAACTAAAGAATTAGAACTTTGCATATGTTTGTTTTAACTATGATCTACTGAGGTTGAATTTAAGCAAAATTCTTATTCCATGGTATGAAAGTGTTATAAGACATATTTTATTCCCAATAGTATATCAGGCTCCGCAAAGCTGCATCAAAAACATTTTACTTACAGAAGAACTGGTCTGGTTAGGCACAAAAAAACAACCGCCTGAAGGAGGCGGTTGTTGAATATAAGTTATTCGGTTGCTTATTGAATACCCAATTTTTGTTTGACAAAAGGCATTACATCGAGGCTTTCATTTGATCTGTAAAGTACAGTTCCAAGTTCGCCACTGACATCAAAGACATAAATTAGTCCTTTTTCCTTGCCCACTTCGCCTACGGCAGTTTGTGCCTTTTCGAAAATGGGGCGAAGCATTTCATTCTGTTTCTGTTGAAGCTGCTGTTGGGCAACCATCTGGAAATTCTGAATTCTCTGCTGTAGTTCCTGAATATCGTTTTCACGGGCTGAACGTACGATTTCAGATAATGAATCTCTTTTGGCAATATATTCAGAATATTTACTCTCCAATTCTTTCTGCATGGTGCCCAGCTGGTCTTCCAGCTCCTGAACCTGCTTGGTATAATCAGCCTCAGCCTTGGTTCTTTCTGGCATCACCTGAATCAGAGCCTGAAGATCGATGTGGCCAAATTTGGCTTCCTGTCCCAAGGCAGTTCCTGCAATCAGAATAAATGATATAACAGCAACAAATTTCGATAAGTTTCTCATAATCAATGTGCGATTTTTAATTTTTTGGACAAATATAGAAATTAATTCTTATAACCAAGTTTTTGCAATACCTGGTCGCTTAGATCGAATCTGGGGTTGGTAAACAACATGGTTGTACCTCCTGCTTTATCAAAGATCACAGCATAGCTGCCTTCATTGGCAATCTCCTGGACTGCATTGAAAACATCATCCTGTATAGGCTGTACCAAAGCCTGGCGCCTTTTGAACAAATCTCCGTTTGGGCCGAAGTACTTTCTTTGCAAATCCTTGTACTCTTTTTCACGGGAAATGATCACATCCTCCCGCTTTCTCTTCATGTCGGCAGATAACAAGACACTTTCAGCCTGGAAATCCTGGTACATTTTTTCGATCTCGGAATACATCGATTCGAGTTCTTTCTGATACTGCTGAGAAAGCTGGTCGAGCTGTTCCTGGGCGGCATTGAAAGCAGGTATGTTTTCGAGGATGTAGTCTGAATCAATGAATGCAAATTTTTGGGCGATTGCGGCAGTCGAGAAGACCACAGCAAATCCAATTAGCAATATCAACTTTTTCATGGCCTGTACTTTTGTTTTTATATTCAGGTTTGTGAAAGACAAATTCTGCGCCAAAAATTCAAATGATTAGAATTGCTGACCAATTACGAAGTGGAACTGGCTTCCGCCGGCATCGCTTGACCATGGAACCTGATCAAATCCATAACCCCAGTCGATACCCATCAGACCAAACATGGGCAGGAAGATCCTGACTCCAACACCGGCTGACCTGTAAAGCTTGTAGGGATTAAATGTCTGGAAACTATTGTCGGTATTGCCGGCTTCCACGAAAGTCAAAGCGTAGATGGTCGCGCTTGGTTTCAGGGTTACCGGATATCTAAGCTCCATCGTGAATTTTGAATACATCTTTGATCCATTCCTGTCGCGGCTCAGACTGAAGTCACGATATCCGCGGAGTGCCACGTAATCAGTTCCATAAATATTGTATCCTGACATGCCGGAACCTCCAACGATAAATCCTTCAAAGGGCGACAAGATGTTTTTATTATAATATCCCAGAAATCCCATTTCAAATGCGGTGCGCAGTACCAGGTTGCGATTTCTTGAAAGTGCGTTATAAGCCTGTCCTTTGAATAACCACTTGTGGTATTCGATCCACTTATACTTCTCTGAGTTGGGCATGGCAGGATCGTTATAATCTTTTCCCGTGAATGCCGAGAAGGGTGGCGTAACCTTTAATGCCACTGAAAATTGTGAACCACTTCTCGAATAGAGCGGGTTGTCGACCGAGTTCCTGCTAAAGGTGGTTTTGAAGCTGGTATTCCGGAAAGTACCGTTTACCTGGCCGTTTTCATCCGCAAGGAAAAAGAAATAACTTCCCATGTTCTGTAGGCGGTAATGTTCGAACGACAACTCGTGATACACCGAGAAAAAGTCATCAGGCCACTTCAAACGATATCCATAACCCATTGCAACAGCCAGGGTTTCCCATATCTGGTCGTCTTCAGAATTCTGGTTTTCTGCAGCATAGTTGTATGAATAGGTTGGATAATAACTTCCGTAAGGATAGGAGCTTCCATAACCGCCATAACCTCCATAACCTCCATAACCGCCGTATCCACCATAAGGATCATAACCGCCATAACCTCCATAAGGATAGCCCCCGTAGCCTCCACCATAGCCGCTATAGTAGTTCTGCATGTATTTGTTGGCACTGTAGTTAATTCGTGAATAGGATAACGACGATGAAAATGAATTTGGTTTCTTGCCTCCCAGCCAGGGTTCAATAAATGATAAACTGACTGTTTTGTAATATTGGCCACTTGTTTGGTAACGCAGGCTGAGTGTTTGTCCGTCACCAGTTGGCAAGGGGCGCCATGCCTCTTTGTTGAAGATGTTTCGGGCCGAGAAGTTGGCAAATTTCAAACCAACTGATCCGACAAACATCCCGGCACCCCAACCACCTGACAACTCAATCTGGTCGTTGGCTTTTTCCTGGAGCTTATAATTGATGTCGACTGTTCCGTCTTCCGGTGAGGGAACTACATCGGGCACGATGGCTTCAGGGTCAAAATGACCAAGCTGAGAAAGTTCCCTGATTGAGCGGATAATATTCGTCTTGCTGAACAGGTCACCCGGATAAGTGTAAAGTTCACGTCGGGCGACATGCTCGTGTGTTTTGGTGTTCCCTGCAATTCCAATATTTTTGATGGTGGCCTGCTTCCCTTCCAGAATCCTCATTTCGAAGTCGATTGAGTCCTGCATTACATTTACCTCTACAGGATCAAGCTGGAAGAAAAGGTAACCATTATCGAGGTATACATTCGAAACAGCATCATCATCGCTGGTCAATCGTTTATCGAGAAGTTTCTGGTCGAAAACGTCTCCTTTTTTAATACCAAGCACATTGGTGAGGTATTCGGCAGGATAGACGGTGTTCCCAATCCACTTGATATCGCGGAAGAAATACTTATTTCCTTCTTCGAGCCAGATTTCGACATTAACCCGGTTTTCCTCTTCAGCTGGATAAACGGTATCCCTGACAATAACAGCATCCCGATATCCCTTTTCATTATATTTTTTGACCAGGTTTACCTTGTCTTCCGAGAATTTGTCATCAAGGAATTTTTTTGTCTTGAAGAAGTTGCGCAATTTCTTGGCATTGGTTTTCTTCATGGCTCTTTCGAGTACAACTTCATTTACCTCTTTGTTACCATGAATGATGACATTCTGAACCCTGACCTTCTCTTTTTTATCAACATAAATATCGAGAATTACACTGTTGGTCTGGGTAGTATCATCCCTTTGCACAATATTTACGTCGGTATTGAGAAATCCTTTTTCAAGAAAAATGTTCCGAATCAGTCTTTGTGCATTATTTATTTGGTTGTCAGTGATCTGGCTTCCTTTTAGCAACAAGACCTTGCCGGTAATGTCATCCTTTTCAGATTTCGTGACCCCATAATAATTGACCTCAGACATTCTTGGCCGCTCCTGCAAATATATCTCAAGCCATACCCTGTTTCCCACAATCTTGGTTGCCGTTACCTTCACATCGGAAAATAATCCCTGCTCCCATAATTTTTTAATCGCTGTGGTGATTTCAGTTCCGGGAACTTCAATTTCCCTTCCTGGAGTGAGTCCCGAAAGTTGGATCAGTACATCGTGATCCAGATAGCGGATACCGGCAACATCGACTCCTGCGATGATGAGTTTTTGCGGACTTGAATAATAGATTGAAAAATTGGTGGAATCCGCCAATTGTGCAGAAACCATTGGCGTGATAGCCAGAAAAGTAATGATAAAGATGAGTATATTTTTGCGCATTCCTGTCACTTGTTTTAACCAACTATTTGTTCACTTGTCATTCCAAACCGTCTTTCTCTGTTTTGGTAGTCTATGATGGCTTCGAACAGATTTTCTTTTCGAAAATCAGGCCATAAAGTTTCTGTAAAGTACAATTCAGAATAGGCAATCTGCCACAGCAGGAAATTACTTAACCGGTATTCACCGCTGGTGCGGATAAGTAATTCTGGTTCGGGTAACCCAGCAGTCGACAGATAGGTGTCAAAAAGTTCGTTTGTTATTTGTGACGGTGTAATCTTCTGTAAGGCTGCGTCCTGGGTTATTCTTTTTACGGCTTCCAGTATTTCCCACTTCGAACTGTAGCTGATGGCAAGCATTACGGTAAGCCCGGTATTGTCTTTCAGTTTGTTGATGCAGCCATTCAATTTTGCCCTGACATTTTCGGGAAGCATTTCCTGACATCCAATCACCCCGAGACGAACATTGTTTTTCATCAGGTTGACAGTTTCCGCATCAATTGAATGAACCAAAAGGCTCATCAATCCGTCTACTTCTGCTTGTGGTCTCGACCAGTTTTCGGTTGAGAAAGCGTAAAGAGTCAGGTATTGCACCCCAATTTCTCCGGCACCTTCAATAACCGACCTTACGGCTTCAACACCATGTTCGTGCCCGAATATCCGGGCACTGCCGTGTCGTGCAGCCCAGCGTCCATTTCCATCCATGATGATGGCAATGTGCTTAGGCAGTTTTTCTGTATTGATTTGTTCCTTTAAAGACACTTTCATTTAATTCTTTAATCATAGGCAGGACAGGGCACTTTCCCAAGGAATATCTTGTAGGTCAGATGTAACCCAAGAAATCCTGCCCAGTCATTGTTATGTAAATGATCCCTGTAGGTTACTTCGACATTGGCATCGTTGAAATGCGCAAGCGGGTCATCCAGGTTGTCAAGCCTGTCATCCAGAAGCTTACGCATCTGGTATTCGATTCCCAATCCAAGCCTTTTCCCAACGTTGAATTTAAATCCCATTCCAAAAGGAAATGATGGGGCAAAAACATTTTTTGACTCATCATCAGTCCCCTTATTCGTATTGGGCGTAATTTGGTGCATGAATGCCTGATCATAATCGTAACGGTAATTCAATAGGCCGATTCCTCCGGTCAGATAGGTTGAAAAAGCTGCCTTGCGGTTTCCGGTCGAATACCTCAGAAAATTGATCTCAGCCTGAAGGGAAAAGTCACGGACATTCTTTTTGAATTCCCACGGTTGATTTTGAATGGTTCCTTCGGCCGACATGTTACCTGTTAGTAACATGGCTCTGACACCCACCCTTTCATGGAAATTATACCTGAAATATGCACCGATGGTTGGAAAGGTAAAGTCTATTAACGACGTATTTTCCAGATCGCCCATATATCCTGAACCGCCCCCCCAGATTCCGATATCGGCCGTTTTCTGGGCATGCGCTGAAAACGACAGGATCAATCCGGTTATCAACAAAAAAAATCTCCTCATAGGGTAAATCATTTCATCTACAAATACGAGTCAGGTACGATTCGGTATCATATTCATTTACAGGATGGTAAGTCATTCAGAATACGCTGAAATCCAACTAAACCAGACCTTACGCCTCAGGTAAGAAATCCCGATCAACTTTGGTTTTTTATCTGTGTAACTTACATTAAATCAATGAACTACTTAAAAAAATATTCTGAACATGCCTGTTCAGAAGAGGTACAAAAGTAATATAATTTAAAAAAAACAGTACCTGAATGCTATTATAAAACCCTAACTGCGGTTAAAAATTGTTAAGCCATAAGAATTTATCAGTTTCTCTTGTCCATTCCCCACATCAGTTTATTCCGAAGTGTTTGGTAAAATGTCTGGTTATGCAAATGAAGGGTTTTGAGTTTGAAATCTGCCTTTTTTACCCTGATCGTTGTTGTGTGGTCGACAATCACTGATCTGGAGTCGAGTGAAGTGAGATATTGTGTTCCTCTGCCCTCAACCTGCAGATCAAGAATACAGGTGTCAGGGACAACGATAGGTCTTACGGTCAGGTTGTGGGGTGCAATGGCATTAATGACGAAATTTTCGGAATCAGGTGACAAAATGGGGCCTCCAACGCTTAGAGAATAGGCTGTTGAACCCGTTGGTGTGGCTATGATCATTCCATCGGCCCAGATCGAATTGAGAAAAACCCCGTTGATACTGGCATGAATGTTAATCATCGATGAACTGTCGGTTTTAAGTACGGTCATCTCGTTGAGGCCATAGTTAAACTCAAAATCCGGAGCCCCCAAAAGCTTAACTTCCAAAAGCGACCTTTCCATGGTGATGTATTTGCCATCGATAATGTCGGTCATTGCATCGATCAGGAATTCCTGGGATATGTCGGCCAGAAATCCAAGACGTCCGCTGTTCACACCCACCAATGGTATATGGTAGTTTCGTGTGTTCAGGAACGATTGCAAAAAGGTTCCGTCACCACCAATACTGAATATGTAATCCACTGAGCCATCAAAATCCTCGTGAGAGTTGAAATAATCGAAAATTCTGGGGGTGAAGTTCCTATCGGTTACCAGATGGTCGAAGAATGGCCGGTATATATGGACTGGTATGGTTTTCTCGGAAAGAAACCTGAAAAAATGCTGCAAAACCGGTATAAAGTCGGGTGTAACTTGGGTCCCGAATACTGCTACCTTCATGCTGGAAGCTTTTAGTTAGATATTGAGATAACGTAAAAACTGTTCGAGCCTGTCCTCGTAAAGATCATGGAGCAGAGAATCATCCATGAATACAGATGCCACCTTGTAACTATATCTCTCGAAAGTCTGGATTACTCCCGAAAGATCAAGCTTGTCAAGTTTCAGCGTAATATTCAGCATTTCCGATCCGGCAGGTTTGTGGGTAACCAGACTGAGGACCTTGATGTCATTGCTCTCAATAATTTTGCTTATTTCCGTCAGTGAAAAACTATGCTCAGGGATGTTCAGGATAATGATTCCTCCTGGTTCGTTAAGGCTTAGCAGGCTGGCTACGCCTTTCCAGATGTCGGTAATGGTGATTGTTCCGACATAGCCATTAGCCTGGTTCAGGACCGGTAGTACGGTCAAACCTAAGTTATACATCACGGAAGCTGCCTCGAAAATGTGCTTATCCTCATGGATGTGGGGAGAATGTAACTGAAGGACCTGTTTTTCAAGGGTTTCTTCAGTGAGGTTCAGGTCGTAGATTATTTTGTCGGAGATCAGCCCCAAGTATTCCTCTTCTTTTACCACGGGCAGGTGTGATACCTTTAGCATATCCATCCAGTTGAGGGCAGTCTGACCCGTGTCTTCAGGCTTTAAAACCGGAACATTGTTGGTTATCAGTTCTTTTGCTCGCAATTTCTTGAGATTTTAGAAGTCTTTAATCAATAGCGTAAAAATCGTAACTTGCGGCATAAAAATTACGTCTATGACCAGATTGAGTGTAAATATAAACAAAATAGCAACATTGCGTAATGCAAGGGGTGGATTCATCCCTGATGTTGTAAAGGCAGCCATTGATTGCCAGAGGTTTGGAGCACAGGGAATAACCGTTCATCCCCGGCCCGATGAACGGCATATCCGAAGGCAGGATGTTCTGGACCTGAAACCGGTAATCGTCACCGAATTCAATATCGAAGGTTATCCGACTGAAGATTTCCTTAAACTGGTTACACTGGTGAAAGCTGATCAAGTGACTTTGGTCCCTGATGCCCCGGGTCAGATTACTTCGGATCATGGCTGGGATACCCTCACACACAGGTCCTTCCTGACTGAGGTGGTTGCCCGTCTAAAAGAAACCGGCATACGTACCTCCCTGTTTGTGGATCCGGATCAATCCCTTGTTGAGGGCGCTGCATTAACCGGTACCGATAGAATTGAATTGTACACCGAGCCTTATGCTACTCAATACCCTGTGGACCGGGCGGAGGCCGTAAGGCCATTTGTGCTTGCCGCAAAGGTAGCCACAGCTTGTGGACTGGGCATAAATGCCGGACATGACCTGAGCCTTGAGAACCTCAAATATCTGGTGCAGATGATTCCTGAAATCAAGGAGGTATCGATTGGCCATGCATTGATTGCCGATGCCTTGTACCTGGGTCTTGAAAATGCCATTCAAAAATATCTAGACTGTCTTAGATAGATGAAACTACATTACAGGAAAGAAGGGGAGGGGTCCCCAATTGTTATCGTGCATGGTTTGTATGGGTCGTCTGATAACTGGCTGTCCATATCAAAGCGCCTCTCAGAACATCACCTGGTTTATGCCATCGATCTCCGCAATCATGGTCGGTCACCCCACCATCCTGAACATACCTATCAGGGAATGGTCGATGATTTAGCGAAGTTTTTTGATGACCATCACATCGAAAGGGCCATTTTGTTAGGTCACAGCATGGGAGGAAAGACTTGTATGCTGTTTGCCGCCGACTACCCCGAGAGGGTTGAGAAGCTGGTGGTGGCCGATATCGCTCCCAAGGACTACCTGCGTCTGGGCGACGAGAGCCAGTATCATCTGCACCGCACCATACTCATGGCCATGATGGAAATCAATTTTGATTTTGCAAAGACCCGACAGGATGTTGCAGATAGTTTGGCTGAGAAAATTGGCAGTCCCGACATAATTCAATTCCTGTTAAAAAACGTTGCCGTTCAATCCAAATCCAAAAAACTTCACTGGAGGTTAAATGTTGAAGCACTCTACAATTACCTCGAGGAGATTGTGGAAGGAGGCAATGAAAAATATTTTGAGGATCGACTGCCAGTTACGGTATATCCCGTAGTATTTATCCGGGGACTCAAGTCTCCTTATATTAAGGATGAAGATATTCCTTCAATCCGCAGGATTTATCCCGACGCCCAGATCATTGATATTCCTGATGCCGGGCACTGGCTGCATGCCGAACAGCCCGACCTGTTCATGCAGGCGGTACTGCAATGCTGTTAATCTCAGTGCTTTTCTTTAATTCCGTTGCGGTGGTATTTTTGGTTTAATTCAACCAGGAATTTTTGGTGCCTTCCCCTGATCTGGTCCCACCGGAAACGCCATCCCCAGTTTCCGTTTGCCAATCCGGGGATGTTCATCCTTGCCTCGGCTCCAAGTCCCAGCAAATCCTGCAGTGGAATGACCGCCATATATGCCACTGATGACCATGCCATCTCAATGAGCGCATCTACTGGCTTTCGGTCATATAATTTCAGATAGTCATGTGCCAGTTTTTTTTCGTACTTGCCGGCAGCATGGTACCAGGCCCAACTGGTGTCGTTGTCGTGTGTTCCCGTATAGACCAAATAGTTGCGGTCGTAATTGTGGGGCAGGTAATCGTTTTCGGAACCCGTTGTAAAGGCAAACTGCAGGACTTTCATTCCTGGAAGGCTAAAGCTTGTCCTCAGTTTATCCACTTCGGGCGTAATAATTCCAAGGTCCTCGGCAATAAGCGGCAATTCTCCGATCTGGCTCTTAAGGATTGAAAGCATATCATAACCATTGGCAGGCATCCATTCACCGGATATGGCATTCTCTGAGCCTGCCGGGATCGCCCAGAAAGACTCAAGTCCCCTGAAATGGTCAATTCTAACCAGATCAAACATTCTCAGGTTGAAATGGATACGTGCCATCCACCAATGGTAATCCTGTTGCTTCAGGGCTTGCCAGTTGAATACAGGATTGCCCCAAAGTTGTCCGGTTTCACTGAAATAATCCGGGGGGACACCTCCAACATGCGTAGGTTCCAGCTTATCATTCAGCATAAATATTCCGGTGTTGGCCCACACATCGGCACTGTCGCCTGCTACATATAAAGGCATATCCCCAAAGATCCGGATTCCCTGTGATTTGGCATAGGCATGAATTCTTGCCCATTGACGAAAGAAGATGAATTGTTCGAAGAGCCGGTATTCTATCTCATCAGCCAGTTTTTTACCGTATTTCTCCATGCCTTCCGGTGTCCTGAATTTTAACTCATCGGGCCATCCCTGCCACGAGATTCCTCCAAAATGAAACTTAGCCGACATGAACAATGAATAATCGTTCACCCACCAGCCATTCTCATCCAAAAACCTGTGATAATCGTTGGTGAATTGGTTTTTTATTTCCCTGAATTTTTCAAAGGCTTTGCGGAGTGTCGGGGTTTTCCATTTCTCGATACGGGAAAATTCAACCTGCCTTATGTCGAAACGCGGAATTCCTTTCAATTGACCTTCTTCCAGCAATCCTTCTTCAACCAGGCTTTGCAGGTCGATCATCAGTGGATTACCTGCAAAAGACGAATAGCAGAGGTAGGGGGAGTGGGCATACCCTACAGGTCCAAGAGGCAGGATCTGCCAAACCGATTGGCGGCTCTGTTTGAGAAAATCAATCCATTTCATGGCATGGCTGCCTAATGTGCCTATTCCCTCCCTGCCCGGAAGCGAAGTTATATGGAGGAGTATTCCACTACTTCTTTGTTTCATTTTTAAGGTGTGTTTTGTATAAGTGACTTTTTATGCCGGTATCTCTTTCCGGTTCATGATGGCTAATTGTGAAGCGATATCCATATTGATCTACCTGTTGGCAATACTGTTTCGGTATTTTTCAAGATGATGTGCGGTTTCACGCACGAGTCGTTGTACTTCCAAACCGTGATTCAGTCCAGGGATAAATGCCCTTGTGTCGTTCCCCCCGAGAAACAGGTAATGGGCGTGAACAAGCGACCGGAGCCATCCGGCAGGCACATGCCCTGATGGGAACGAGGTGATTCCATTATAATTGCTGCCAATCATCTTTTTTGTCCAGGTCCCTGATGATTCCGTATAGTACTCGAAGTATTCGGATGTTTGTGATGAATAACGCAACATCCCCTTTTCGGCGTAAATTTCAAGACTAACCAGATCTCCTGATCCTGAGCTGATTCGGCTGGCCGACATGTGTCCTGCTGCCATGGTCTTTGGATCGGTGAGAGAAATGGAACTAAACAAGTCGGATCCTGCCGGAACGCCTGGAAATTCACCAGCCTGTATGGCATGGTTCAATTGCAGGCCATCTCCGAGAAACGCCGTAAGCAGGCTGATGCCATGGGATCCCAGATCGGCCATGGCACCTCCATCCGGTGCCGGGGTGAGTCTGGTTGCCCGTTTTTCGCGGTAAGTTTTTTGAAGATAGTCACCATGGTAGTATTTGAGGTCGAAATGGATCGGCTTTCCAAGTAATCCTGATTTCCAGAACGAGAGTGCTTCCCTGACTGCAGGGGTCTGCAGGTACTGAAATCCTACCTGGATAATTTTATCCGATGAGGCTGCCAATTTTGACATTTCAAGCTCTTCTTCCAAACTTGAACAGACTGGCTTTTCGAGATAGATTCTTCTGACAGCAGGCATCTCCAGTGCCGTTTTGAAATGTTCAAAATGGGTGTTGTTGGGTCCCAAAATGAAAACCGTATCGATTTCCTGGTTCTTCCTGAAATCATCGAACCCTTCAGCCTGCGCAAATCCAAAAGCCCTTGCAAATGACCCGCGGCTTTCGGCATTTCGTGAACAAACCGATGAAAGGGAAATCCCCGGGGCGGAATTATAATAAAATTTAAGCGATTGAAGGGCGTATGCATGTGAGCGCGCTATCCCGCCCGCTCCTAAAAATCCTATCTGAAAAACATTCATTTTCTGACCGATTTGAATTAATTATTACATGTTACTCTCCATTGGATGGATGTAAGTGAGAAAAGTTAAAACTATGATTTTATTTTAAATGATAGCTTTGTAAAAAAAATGAACCATGTTGAAAATAGGAGATAAGGTCAAATTTCTCAATGCCAAAGGTGGCGGAACAATAACGGGCTTTGTAAGCAAGAAGGTAGTGAATGTTGAAGATGACGAAGGTTTTGAAGTACCCTGCCTGGTCACTGAATTGGTTAAGGACGAGCGCTTTGAGAAAACGGGTTCAACTCCAGCTTTTCCCTCTGTTTCGCGTAAAGTTGCCAGTGAAAAGGCAGAGGTTCGAAAGCCCAAAAAAGAAAGTCAGCCTCTTTTTGCTTCCTCCTACGGAAAACCTGCGGTTCAGGGTGGGGCTTTTTTTGTGGCCTTTGTTCCGGAAGTCCCGACCATGCCATTGTCAGGCGAGATTAAGGCATGGCTTGTAAACGACAGCCCCAAAACCGTGTTGTATCATTTCTCCTTATTGGCCGGGGGCTATTATTCAACTGAGAAATCGGGCCGACTTGGCCCCTTCAGCTGTGTGCCACTGAAAGGATTTACACATGCCGATTTCAGCAATTTCCCTGATTTTGGAATTCAGATTCTACCTTTTGAAACCAGGGGAAGTGAACTTCTCACAGCGGTTGTTAAAACCTTAAAGGTAAATCCAGTTAAGTTTTATAAAGAGACTTCGTTTATCGAAAATGCCTATTTCCCTGCCAGGGCTTTCCTGATCAGCCTTACTGAAAATGAACTTGCGAAGGAAATTGAAAAGCTGAAACAGCATGATTTTAGCGCACCAAAGGGTTTGCAGGAGAGTGGCGATTTGGTTAAACCTGATATCCGCAAAAAGGAAACCCCTGATTTGAAGGAGGTCGATTTGCATATCCAGGAACTTTTAGACGAAACCCAAAATCTGGAATCCAAAAATATTCTGGAAATACAAATGAACCGTTTTCGATTCGAAATGGAGAATGCAATCCAGAACGGAACCAAAAGGATTGTATTTATACATGGGGTTGGACAAGGGACTCTTAAAAACGAGTTGCGCCGGGAGTTAACAAATCGCTATAAAAAATACGATTTTCAGGATGCATCATTCCGGGAGTATGGATATGGTGCAACCATGGTCATACTCCGCAGGAAATAGGATATTCGTCAGGATGGTATTTTCCCTGGGTGCCTTAATCCGTGATGTTGTTGAAATACTAGAGAGGGGAAAGTTTTCCGATCGTTTCATTGTATTCTGTGACAAGCCGGTCAATGATGGTTGAAACGGGCTCAATCTTGTCAATCATGGCAGAAACCTGTCCTATTTCCAGCTCACCTTCATCGAGGTCACCTTCAAAGATTCCTTTCCTGGCCCTGCCTTTGCCCAAAATTAAGGACAGTTCTTCCTTTGATGCCCCACTTTGTTCAGCTTCATCGATCTTTTCAAAGAATTTGTTTTTGATCAATCTGACCGGAGCAAGCTTTTTTAGCGCCAATTTGGTGTCGCCTTCCTTAAGTGAGGTGATCAGCTGCTTAAAGCCAGGATGTGCCGACGATTCTTCGGATACGGCAAACAGGGAGCCAATCTGGACCCCTTCGGCGCCAAGTGCCATGGCTGCCGCTATTGACCTGCCACTCGCAATCCCTCCAGCTGCAATCAGTGGAAGGGAGGTCGCCTTTCTTACGGCAGGAATCAATGCCATGGTGGTGGTTTCGTCCCGTCCGTTGTGACCCCCGGCCTCAAATCCCTCAGCCACGATGGCGTCGACGCCAGCCTGCTCGCATTTGACAGCAAAATGGGAACCTGAAACTACATGAGCCACAATGATCCCTCTCTCTTTCATCCAGCCTGTCCATTTTGCCGGACTTCCGGCAGAGGTAAACACGATCGGAACCTTCTCGTCGGCGATGATTTGCATAATGGTATCCATCTCAGGGTAAAGAAGAGGCACATTCACTCCAAACGGTTTGATGGTGGCAAGCCGGGTTTTGTGGATGTGATCCCGAAGTGTTTCCGGATGCATAGACCCGGCACCAAGTAGACCAAGTCCTCCGGCTTCACTGACTGCAGATGCCAGGCGCCAGCCCGAACACCAAACCATCCCTCCCTGGATAATTGGGTAACGGATCGAGAAAAGTTCACATATTCTGTTCATGGTAATTGAATGGTATGTGGAAATGGGTTGTTCTGAAACCGGTTTTATTGCTTCCCTAACTTGAGGATCCCTTTGCCGTGTCAGTCTCAATGAGATAGTTGTTCAGCACCTGGATCAGGGTGTCTTTGTCAGGTATTCGGGTGATATTTCCACTGTCGACGACAGATACATTTCCCGTTTCTTCTGAAATGACCAGTGCAATGGCATCCGAAGCTTCAGTGATGCCGATCGCAGCCCTGTGACGCAACCCCATGCTTTTGTCGACTTCCTTGTGTGTCAGCGGGAGAATGCACCCGGCAGCCACAATCAGGTTGTTTTTGATGATCACTGCCCCGTCGTGCAGTGGAGTGTTCTTGAAAAAAATCGTGGAGAGCAGTGGCTGACTAATTCTGGCATTGATTAGTTCACCTGTGGCAATTTGTTCGGCCAGTTCCGACCTGCGGGTTATAACCATGATGGCACCTGTCAGCGTCCGTGAAAAGAAAAAGGCTGTTTTTGCCAATTCCGGAACAATGCCCGTATCGCTGGTCAATTTTCCGAAGTGAAACAGTTTGTCAAGTGAAAGTAACCTGATAAGGTGGTTGTGGCTGCCAATATAGAGCAGGAATCTCCTGATCTCGGGATGAAAAATGATGATTAAGGCAAGAACCCCAACGCCAATGAACTGGCCGATGATCGAACTCAGGAGTTCCATTCCGAGTGACCTGACAATCACCCACATAATATAGACCAGAAAAAATCCAATCACGATATTAAATGCGACCGTTCCCTTGATTAACCTGTAGATCTGATATAGCAAAAAAGCTACCAGGAAAATATCGATGATATCAAGAAACCGGATATGAATAAATGAGAGCATCAGGCTGCGGCATTAAAATGTGATTAAGATTGAAGTTTCCAGGTGAAATTCAATCAGGCAAAAATTACCATTCCATAAGGAATGCTCAAAGTTATAATGATTCTTTCAATTGCAGAAAGATTCGTAATGCATCCACAGCTTCCTTTACATCATGTACACGCAGAATATCTGCTCCGCCCAACAGTGCCAGGGTGTTTACGACGGTAGTTCCGTTCAGGGCATTTTCCGGATCGGTGTCAAGTGCCCTGTATACCATGGATTTACGGCTTAATCCTACTACTACCGGTAATTGGAATACCTTGAGGGAATCGAGACGGTTGAGTAGTTTGTAATTGTGGTCTAGGTTTTTCCCGAAGCCAAACCCGGGATCAATCATGATATCGGCGGCACCGTATTTGGCCAGTTTCCTGACGCCCTCACTGAGAGATGCCGATACTTCCCTGACCACATCCTGGTAATATGGATTATCCTGCATCGTTTCAGGGGTTCCCTGAATATGGCAAAGAATATAGGGAACCTGCAACCGGCCAATGGTTTCAAACATATTGAAGTCCATGGTCCCACCTGAAATGTCGTTGATGATGACAGGTCCAATCTCGTCAACGATCCTTTCGGCAACCCATGCCCGCCAGGTGTCCACCGAAAGTGCCACATCCGGGAAATGCGACCTGATTGATTTGGCATGTGGAAGTAGCCTTTCCAATTCTTCCTTTGCAGTGGTTTGACTGGAACCTGGACGGGTTGAAACTGCCCCAATATCTATGATGGAGGCTCCTTCTTCCAGCATGGTTTCCACCCTTTCAAGCACTTCAGATTCACTGTTCAAGGTGCCCCCATCGTAAAAAGAATCGGGAGTCAGGTTAATTATTCCCATAATACATGGAATGGAGAGGTCCAAAATGCCATCCCCGATATTTATGGTGTGCTTGCGTTTTAAAAAATTCCCTGCTGATTGTGTGATTAGCATATGGCAATCCTTTGTTCGTTATATACTAATTAGTTGCAAATGTAAAATAAAACCCTTCAAAATAGTCATTTTTTCATATTTTTATGCCTTTTAAGAAACGAAAGAATGGATCAGACAATTCAGCAATATCAGCAGGTTATGGCTGTATGCCGTGAGGTTTTTAAAAATAAAATGAAAGACTATGGCACTGCCTGGCGAATACTTCGTCCCGAATCCATTACCGACCAGATATATATCAAAGCCCGTCGTATCAGGAGCATTGAGGACAAGGGGGTGATGAAAGTTGATGAAGATCCAAGGGATGAGTTTATTGGTATAGTCAATTATTCGATCATTGGATTGATCCAGTTAGGCCTTGGAACCTCTGAGGATGAAATTGATCCGGATAGCGCCATCCAACTTTATAACCAGTATTTCCAGAAGGCTTTGGAGCTGATGCAGGCCAAAAACCACGACTACGAAGAAGCCTGGCGCAGCATGCGTATCAGCAGTTATACCGACCTCATCCTGATGAAAATCAAACGAACCAAACAGATCGAAGATAATAAAGGGAAAACACTGGTGTCAGAAGGGGTTGATGCCAATTATCTGGATATGGTCAACTATGCCATGTTCGCCCTGATAAAGACCGATTTTAAATAATGCAAATAATTTATAATGAAGATTGTAGCGCACATTGCCCGTATATTGGTTGGGATTACTTTCATTTTTTCAGGATTCGTTAAGGGAATTGATCCTTGGGGATCAGCCTATAAGTTCATTGACTATTTCAAGGTAATGGGCCTCGAATTTTTGGATGAGTTGGCGTTTCCCCTGGGAATACTGCTTGCCTTCGCTGAATTCCTTATTGGCGCGACGCTGCTTTTTGCAATGAACGTGAAATTGTTTAGCTGGGGAGCACTGATCTTTATGGCTTTCTTTACTCCGTTGACATTATGGATTGCCGTTAAGAATCCGGTGACTGATTGTGGATGCTTCGGGGATGCACTGGTTATTTCCAACTGGGAAACATTTTATAAGAATATTGTGCTGATTGTACTTGCAATCATCGTTTTTCTTTGGCGAAAGAAGCTAAAACCCTTTTCTAAAAGTATATGTCATGGTGCCGGTTATATTGTTATTCTTGCCTATGTGTTAATTGTCGGTTACTCGGCTTATCATGAACCTGTGATCGATTTCAGACCCTACAAGGTTGGCGTGAATATCCCTGAAGCCATGATGGTTCCAGAGGATGCTCCCCAGGATGTGTATGAAAATATCTTCTTTTACAAGAACAGGAATACCGGCGAGGTTGAAAAGTTTACCGAGGAGAATTACCCATGGAATGATACCCTCAACTGGGTTTTCGATAGCATGGAGGGCAACCTGATCAGTAAAGGTTTCACCCCGCCAATCAAGAATTTTGTTGTGGAAACTCAGGAGGGAGAGAATATTTATGATTTCTTCCTGTACGACGAAAATTACGTCTTCATTTTGGTAGCATACGATATCAACAAGTCATCGAGGAAAAACCAGGACAAAATCAATAATCTGGCAACCTGGGCTACCAATGAAGGATATTCATTTATTTGCCTTACATCCTCCTTGTTTGAGGATTGTACACGTTTTTCAGTGGAAACAGGTGCCCCTTATGAATTTTTTCATGCCGATGAAATCGACCTTAAAACCATGATCAGGTCAAATCCCGGGTTGTTGGTTTTGAAGGAAGGGACCATTGTCGCCAAGTTTTCGAGGAATGCGATCCCAACACCGGATGATTTTGTTGAGGGATTCCTGAAAAAATAGTTAAGATCAGGTTTTTGCGGTCTGTGTGACATTCAATTTAGGATCATGGATCTTACTTTTGGTCTCAAGAAATATTAAAAAAAACAGATAAAATTCAACACGATGAGAAAGAAAATTGTAGCAGGTAACTGGAAGTGCAATACCACCGTCCAGGCTGGCCTTGAGCTGGCAAAAGATGTGATGGCAAAAGTGAAGGAATCAGGTGATCCTGAAGTTCAGGTGGTTGTTTGTCCTCCCTTTGTCCATATCACCGGAGTGGCAGGGGTTGTCGATGGGGTCCAGGTTAAAGTGGGTGCCCAAAACTGTGCCGCCGAACCCAAAGGTGCCTATACTGGCGAAGTTTCTGCCGAAATGGTAAAGTCAACCGGATCCGACTACGTTAGTCTCGGTCATTCAGAGCGTCGTGAGTATTATGGCGAAACCAGTGCAACGCTAAACAAGAAAC
>DIFU01000020.1 GCA_002419285.1 Prolixibacteraceae bacterium UBA5740
TGCTCTTTCTGAAGCGAGGAAACCATGAAATGGACATAATCACGTGAATGGCGCATCCCATTTGACCAATCCTCAAGATAGATATTTACTTCAATTCCCATTTCTTCAGCTTTCGCGATAACCCCACGAATGTCATCAAGATGTTGTTCGGGTGTTTTTCTGAGCTGCTGGGTGACGTGTTTGTATGACCCTTTGCAAAGTAAATTAATGACCTTGCCTCCTGCATTTTTTATCCAGTTGAGTGAGATGTCTCCGTCGACAAAACCAAGTATTTCAACTCTCTGGTCATATCCCCGGTCCTTGGCCCAGGAAAGGATCTTTTTCGCTCCCTGGAATTCTCCTTCAGATACCCTGGCGGAGGCAACCTCAATTCGGTCGACCCCGACATCCTCCAATAAGATGCGCGCAACGCTTACCTTTTCCGTGTCACTGAATGCGACACCTGAAGTTTGTTCTCCATCGCGGAGCGTGGTATCCATTACGGTTACACACTGGTTGTTGACGTTAACTTTTTGTCCGGTCATTGTTTTGATTTTTCAAATTCTGTTATCTCGTCCTTTAGGCTGACCAGATAGTCAATGTCATCCAATCCGTTGATCAGGCAATGCTTTTTATAGGGATTGATATCGAAAGTCTCGGATTCGCCGGAAGTGAGGTTGACAATGCTCTGGGTTGCCAGGTCAACCTTGAATTCGGCACCGGGATTTTGTTCGACTGTGTCCAGAAGTTTCTGGAGGAATCCGGGAGTAACCACAACGGGGAGCAAACCGTTATTCAATGCATTGTTCTTAAAGATGTCGGCAAAAAAGCTGCTTACCACTACCCGGAATCCGTAATCATAGAGCGCCCATGCCGCATGTTCACGACTGGAGCCACTACCAAAGTTCTTGCCTGCAATGAGTATTTTACCCGAATAAGTCGGATTGTTGAGTACAAAATCGGGTTTGGGCTGATTTTGCCTGTCATAGCGCCAATCCCTGAAAAGGTTGTCACCAAATCCTTTTCGCTCAACCGCTTTCAAAAAGCGGGCGGGGATAATCTGGTCTGTATCCACATTTTCGACCTGCAGTGGAATTGCGGTCGATACCAGTGTTGAAAATTTATCGTAAGCCATTTTTTGTTTTTTATCAGAACATTCATGAAATAAACCCTTATTGGTTTCGAAGGGTTTGATGCTTCTAAATTGATACTTTTCTAATTATATGATTTCACGGTTGTTTTACCAAGGCTGGCATCAAACTGTCAGTGTGATTGTTACATTGGTTGTTAGTCATGCGTCCATCAGTTCACGTGGATCGGTGACCACACCTGTAATGGCCGCAGCGGCTGCCGTAAGCGGACTGGCTAACAGGGTTCGTGCGCCAGGTCCCTGACGGCCTTCAAAATTTCGGTTGGAAGTTGAGACGGCATACTTTCCTTCCGGAATTTTGTCATCATTCATGGCTAGGCAAGCTGAACAACCGGGTTGCCTGAATTTGAATCCGGCCTCGGTCAATATTTCCACCAGACCTTCCTCGCGGGCGGCTCGTTCCACCTGTTTTGAGCCGGGCACAATCCATGCAGTTACGCTGGGAGCTTTTTTCTTTCCCTTGACAAATGCGGCAAATGCACGGAGGTCTTCAATCCGGCCATTGGTACAGCTTCCAACGAATACAAAATCAATCGGCTTGCCGAGCATTTTATCTCCGGGATGGTAACCCATGTATTCGAGTGACTTTTGAAATGTCAGCAGGTCAGAACCAGAAAGTTCCTCTCCGGTTGGGATTGCCTTTGTGACACCGGTGCCCATGCCCGGATTCGTTCCATACGTAATCATCGGTTCAATATCCGCAGCATCGAAATGGAATTCGGTGTCGAAAACGGCATTTTCATCGGTAGGCAGGCTTTTCCAATAGGCGAGGGCTTTATCCCACTCTTCGCCCTTGGGTGCATACTCCCGTCCCTTGATGTATTCAAATGTGGTTTCGTCGGGGGCGATCAGTCCACCCCTGGCGCCACTCTCGATACTCATGTTGCAAAGGGTCATCCGTCCTTCCATCGAAAGGCTCGTAATGGCCGTGCCGGCATATTCAATGAAATGTCCGGTTCCACCACTGGTGGTGATTTGTGAAATGATATACAATGCGATGTCCTTCGCTGTCACACCCTTTTTTAACTGGCCGTCAACGGTGATTCTCATTTTCTTGGGCTTGGGCTGCAAAATACACTGACTTGCCAGAACCATTTCCACTTCCGAGGTGCCTATCCCGAAGGCTACGGCTCCAAAAGCGCCATGGGTGCTGGTATGGCTGTCGCCGCATACAATGGTTCTTCCGGGCTGGGTAATCCCCAGTTCCGGACCGATAACGTGAACAATCCCATGCCAGGGGTGATTGAGCCCACACAGCTGAATCCCATGCTTTTCACAGTTCTTGGTCAACATGTCAACCTGGTGTCTCGAGAGATCTTCCTGGATAGTCAGGTGCTGGTCAATGGTCGGAACGTTGTGGTCGGGTGTGGCAATGGTATTCTGTGGCCTGTAAACTTTCAGGCCACGATTCTCCAGTCCGAGAAAAGCCACCGGACTGGTCACTTCGTGTACCAGATGCCGGTCGATATACAATACATCGGGACCGCCTTCCACTTGTGTGACGACATGGCTGTCCCATATTTTATCAAAAAGCGTTTTTGTTGCCATTTATATATTTTTTTTCATTGAACCCCATGCATCCGGACTCCTGATTTTGGCCATTTAATGCATGGGCCTTGTAAATAGTATGAATTAAATTTATCCCAATTTGTTGAAATTTGGCTACTTGACAGGCAGCTTGTTGATGGCATCCAGGAATGCTTCCACCGATGCGGTAATGATATCGGTGTGGGCTCCGAATCCGTGAAAAATATTACCCTCAAAATCAACCTGCATATGCACCTTTCCAACATCATCGCTTCCCCGGGTGATCGCCTGAATCAGGAATTCTTCAAGGACAACCTGTCGGTGAATGATTTGCTTCACCGCTTTGATCGCAGCATCAACAGGTCCGTTGCCCGACGCGGTTGCATCAAATTTCTCCCCGGCGATATCGATTCTTACCGTTGCCATGGGAACCAGGTTTTTGCCTGTTACCACCTGCAAAAAGTCAAGTTTTATCCTGCGTTCCTGACGTGTGGCGTCACCAACCAGTAAGGCGATATCGTCATCACGGATCTCTTTTTTCTTGTCGGCAAGTTTCAGGAACTCATCGTAAATTTTATCAAGTTTTTCTTTGTCGAGGCTGAACCCAAGGAGTTCAAGCCTGTGGTTGAGTGCTGCACGGCCACTTCGCGCCGTAAGAAGGATCGATGATTCATTGATTCCAACATCTTTGGGATCCATGATTTCATAATTCTCGCGGTTTTTCAATACGCCATCCTGATGGATGCCCGATGAATGGGCAAAAGCGTTTCGACCCACGATCGCTTTATTGGGCTGAACAGGCATGTTCATCAGGTTGGATACCAACCGGCTGGTCCGATAGATGTTCTGGGTATTGATGTTTGTGTCGATACCGAGCATCTGATAGCGGCTTTTCAGGATCATGACCACCTCTTCGAGCGAAGTATTTCCGGCTCGTTCACCAATTCCGTTGATGGTTACCTCTGCCTGTCGGGCACCGTTCATAATTCCGGCTATCGTATTGGCTGTGGCCATGCCCAGGTCATTATGGCAATGCGTTGCAATGATTACATTGTCGATTCCTTTGACATTTTCTTTCAGGTATCGGATTTTTTCGCCAAACTCGAAAGGAAGGGTGTAGCCCGTGGTGTCGGGGATATTGACAACCGTTGCGCCTGCCTTGATGACAGCCTCGACCACCCTCGCCAGATATTCGTTTTCCGTGCGTCCGGCATCCTCGGCATAAAACTCTACGTCTTCGACGTACTTCTTGGCATATTTTACGGCTTCAACTGCCCGCTCAATAATCGCCTCAGGATTAGAATTGAGTTTGTAATGGATGTGGAAGAATGATGTTCCGATGCCAGTATGGATCCTGCCCCTTTTTGCGTGCTTCAGGGATTCTGCAGCTACGTCAATATCTTTCTGGACCGCTCTGGTGAGGGCACAGATGGATGGCCAGGTGACCGCCTTCGAAATTTCAACTACGGATTCAAAATCGCCCGGACTTGAAATGGGAAATCCGGCCTCAATGATGTCAACGCCCAATTCTTCCAATGCCTTGGCAACTTCAATCTTCTCGATGGTGTTCAGCTGACAGCCCGGGACCTGCTCTCCGTCCCGAAGCGTTGTGTCGAAAATGTACAATTTGTCACTCATATCGTTCTTATTGATTTTTACCTATTAAAAAAAAGCCATCCTCTTTTCCTGAGAATGGCCTTCTTAATCCTTCATTGTTGCACCAATATACCATTCTCAGTTCTTCATCCATAGGATTAGAATAATAATACCGAGAAGGGAAATATTGTTTACACTTTTCATGATTAAACTTACACTTTGATGCAAATATGACAATAATATTTTTAAATAAAAGAAAAAGGACTGTTTTTTGTATAAATATTAATATAAAAGTCGATAAGTTGTCAGAATTTGGCAGTTTGAAATCATTATAAATACTTGCATTCAGACGATTGAATAAAAGGGTAATGTCTGAATATTTTACCCTTTTATTTCAATCTTATAGCCTTGTTCAATCAAACATGCCCCTTAAAAGGGAGCCGAATAATTGAAGGATGGATCAATAGCTATTTTCCAGGGCGTAGTTTTCGCACGGCAGCCCCTGCCTGCCACATTTCAGAATCACGAAGTTCCTTCAATTCTGAGTCGAGACCTTGCCTGTAATCGGCTTTACTGTTGGTGTCGATACTTCTCTGGGCTTCGTTGCCTTTTGCAACTTCCTTGTAAAGTTCGTCGAAAACGGGTTTGGTCGCATCACGGAATTTTTTCCACCAGTCGAGGGCTCCCCGTTGTGCTGTGGTTGAACAGTTGGCATACATCCAGTCCATGCCATTTTCGGCAACCAGCGGCATCAGGCTCTGGGTAAGCTCTTCGACGGTTTCGTTGAATGCCTCGGAAGGGGAGTGGCCATTCTGTCGCAGGGTTTCGTATTGTGCGGCAAAAATTCCCTGGATGGCACCCATTAGGGTTCCTCTCTCACCAGTGAGGTCAGAATAAACTTCATTTTGAAAGGTTGTCTGGAATAGATATCCCGAGCCAACACCAATTCCCAATGCAACTACTCTGTCACGGGCCTTTCCTGTGGCATCCTGATAGATGGCATAACTTGAATTGAGCCCTGCTCCCTGCAGGAAGAGTCGGCGAAGACTGGTTCCTGATCCTTTGGGTGCGATAAGGATTACATCCACATCTTTTGGCGGAACAATGCCAGTTCGTTCGCTATAGGTAATCCCAAAACCATGTGAGAAATAGAGTGCTTTACCTGCAGTCAGGTGCTTTTTGACTGTAGGCCACATGGCTATCTGGGCAGCATCTGAAAGAAGATATTGAATGATTGTGGCTTTTTGGCAAGCTTCTTCAATTTCAAAAAGGGTTTCTCCGGGGACCCAACCATCATTGACTGCCTTATCCCATGTTTTGGAATTCTTCCTTTGTCCAATAATGACATTGAAGCCATTGTCACGAAGATTAAGGCTTTGACCCGGACCTTGAACTCCATAGCCTATGATTGCGATTACCTCGTCTTTTAAAACTTCTCTAGCTTTTTCAATCGGGAATTCTTCCCTGAGTACCACTTCCTCCTGTACTCCACCAAAATTAATTTTTGCCATTGTATAACTTTTAAATGATTTAAAACTTTGTTTTTTTTGATTTTTCAGATGACTATTAAGTTACGGTGATTTCAGATGATTTCAATCCATGCTGTTTAAAAAAGCATCCCTTTCTTTCAGGAATTCCGAAAGTCTTTCAATGGGATCCCTTGTCAGGGCCACCCGCCCCGACCGTATAAACTGCATAACCTTAAACTGGTTCAGTTGTTCAAACAGTGCCTGGGTTTCATCTTTATGGCCGGTCTTTTCAATGACGGTAAATTCCCTGGTTATTTCTAGGATCCGGGCACCCGAGTTCCTGACAATGTTTTCAATCTGGTCGCTGTCATACAGTGCCTCTGTTGGGACTTTATAAAGCGCAATCTCCTGGTATATCAACTCCTGGTTGGTGTGATAGAAGGCTTTCAGTACATCGACGATTTTCTCTATTTGTGCCACTACTTTCTTGACCTGGTCTTCGTTCACTTTTATGACAATCGTGAATTTGTAAACACCGGCGATGGCTGATTCTGAAACGGTCAGACTTTCAATATTTATTTTCCGCCTCGTAAATACGATGGTGATTCTGGCGAGTAACCCGATGTGGTTCTCTGAGAAAACGGTTATATTATATTCCTGTTTCATTTGGATATTTTTTTATGGTTTGTCTCCATTGACACGGAGTCATTATTTTGTTTTTTAAAGTGAAACTTACCCCAAAAAGTTATGGTTCAAGCAGGATGTGCGACACAGAAGCTCCCGATGGAACCATGGGGAATACATTGTCTTCCTTCTCGACCACCACTTCAAGCAGATAGGGTCCGTCGAATTCAACCATTTCTTTTACTGCGGTATCCAGGTCCTCGCGTGAGGTGACCTTTTGTCCGTTGATGCCAAATCCTTTGGCGATCATAAGAAAGTCGGGGTTGACAAGTTCCGTGAAGGAATACCTCTTTTCGAAAAAGAGTTGTTGCCATTGACGCACCATTCCAAGGAAGTTGTTGTTGAGCAGAACAATCTTGATCGGGAGTTTATTCTGGGCAATGGTGCCAAGCTCCTGTATGGTCATCTGGAATCCTCCATCTCCAATTACCGCGACTACAGTGCGATCAGGTGCCGCAAGCTGGGCACCCATGCTGGCGGGCAATCCGTATCCCATGGTTCCGAGGCCGCCCGACGTAACCAGGCTTTTTGAATGATTGAATTTGAAATAGCGGGCAGCAACCATTTGATGCTGTCCAACATCTGTAACCAGAATGGCTTCATTTTTGGTCTGTTCCGATACCTTCGAAATAACCTCGCCCATGGTCAGCCCTGATTTGGTGGGGTTAATGTCTTTGTCGATCACTTTTTCAAATTCAGTGTCGTAGGCTTTGTTAAATTCAGATAGCCATTTTTTATGCTCATTGTTTTTGCAGTTATCGGTCAGCATTTTCAGTGACTTTTTTGCATCGCCGATAATGGCTACATCTGCCTTGATGATCTTATTGATCTCTGCATGGTCAATGTCGAGGTGGATGACTTTTGCATCCCGTGCATAAGCCGATACCTTACCGGTTACACGGTCGTCGAATCTCATACCCACGGCGATGATAAGATCGGCTTCGTTGGTTTTGACATTTGGGCCATAATTTCCGTGCATTCCCAACATCCCGACATTCAAGGGATGCGACGTGGGCAGCGCTGAGAGTCCAAGCAGTGTCCAGGCAGCAGGGATGCCAGTCTTGTCGATGAAATTTTTAAGCTCTTCTTCCGCATTGGAAATGATGACCCCTTGTCCGAACAGCAACATCGGTTTTTTTGCTTTGTCAATCAGTTCAGCGGCCTCTTTTACCTTGAAGGGATCAACGGGTGTTTCGTGAACATAGCTTCTGATTTTTTTGCATTTTTTATAATTGAACTCCAGTTCGCCGAATTGCGCATCTTTTGTAATGTCAAGCAACACCGGTCCTGGCCGTCCCGATTGGGCAATATAAAACGCCTGGGCAATGGCATTCGGAATTTCTTCGGGAGTTGTGATCTGATAATTCCATTTGGTGACCGGCATCGAAATGCCAATCACATCGGATTCCTGGAAGGCATCGGTTCCCAGCAGAGGGGATGCGACCTGCCCTGTTATACATACCATAGGGATGGAGTCTATCATGGCATCGGCAATCCCGGTAATCAGGTTGGTGGCACCCGGACCTGATGTGGCAAAGCATACACCCGCTTTTCCCGTAATTTTGGCATATCCTTCAGCAGCATGGGCAGCACCTTGTTCATGCCTGGTCAGTATGTGGGTGATCTTTTTGTCATAGTCATATAGCGCATCATAAATGGGCATGATGGCACCTCCTGGATATCCAAAAATAATTTCAACACCTTCTTCCAACAGGGAGAGAATCACTGCCTCTGAGCCTGTAACTTTCATCGGTTCCTTGTTCATATTTCAAGATTTTTATTATTCTAACTATTACTTACTTTTTTCTTCTTATTCACTCATTGAACATCAGATGATCCTCACAGCCCCTTTGTCGGCCGATGATACCATGCTGGCGTATGCTTTCAGGGCTTTCGAGACCCGCCTTTTTCTTGGGCCAGGTTGCCATCCTTTATCTCCTTTTGCATTTTCAAGCCGACGTCTCTCTGACAGTTCCTCTGGAGCAATCATTAATTCAATGCGGCGGGTCTTTATGTCGATTTCGATTACATCCCCATCTTGAACCAACCCGATGGCACCTCCGGCAGCAGCTTCGGGTGAAATGTGGCCGATTGATAATCCTGATGTTCCTCCCGAGAATCGACCATCGGTTATCAGGGCACATTGCTTATCCAATTTCATCGATTTTATATAAGAGGTAGGGTAGAGCATTTCCTGCATGCCGGGTCCTCCTTTGGGTCCTTCGTAGCGAATCACCACCACATCGCCGGGTTGGACTGCATCGCCCAATATGCCGTTGACCGCATCATCCTGTGAGTTAAAAACTCTAGCCGTACCGTGGAAGGTGAAGACAGAGGGATCAACTCCTGCGGTTTTGACAATGCACCCGTTCTCGGCAATGTTGCCGTATAGTACAGCCAATCCGCCGTCTGCACTGTATGCATGGGCAATATCCCTGATGCAACCTTTGGATCGGTCGTTGTCGAGGCTTTTATAAACGCTCTTTTGAGAACCCATAACCAGGTTACGACCTCCTCCGGGTGCTGATTTATATCTGCGCAATGCATCTTCGGTGACCGCCGGGCTCATAATGTCATATTCTTTCAACGCTTGTTTCAAGGTTCGGCCATCGATCCTGGGAACTGAAGTGTCAATGAGCCCTCCGCGGTCCATTTCGGCAAGGATGCCAAGGATACCGCCTGCGCGGTTTACATCTTGTATGTGATAGGTTGAATTGGGTGCTACCTTGCAAAGATTGGGTGTACTTTTTGACAGGCGGTCAATGTCGGTCATGGTGAAATCAACCCCCGCTTCGTATGCAATGGCTAAAAGATGCAGGACTGTGTTGGTCGATCCACCCATGGCGATGTCAAGTTTCATGGCATTCTCGAAGGACGTTTTGGTGCCGATATTTCTGGGAAGTACTGAGTCGTCGCCATCGCGGTAATAGGCATAGGTTGCCTCCACAATCCTGTTGGCGGCTTCTTCGAATAGCAATGACCTGTTGGCGTGTGTGGCAACAATGGTACCGTTTCCGGGGAGCGCAAGACCAATGGCTTCCGCAAGGCAATTCATGGAATTTGCGGTGAACATGCCGCTGCACGATCCGCATGTCGGACAGGCATTTTGTTCAACAATCGAAAGCTGTTCATTCGTAACATCCTGGTCGGCGGCCATCACCATGGCATCCACCAGGTCGTAAAATTTTCCGTCGATCTCGCCTGCTTCCATCGGACCTCCCGAAACAAATACGGCCGGAATGTTTAAACGCATGGCAGCCATCAGCATGCCGGGCGTAATCTTGTCACAGTTGCTGATGCAAACCATGGCATCGACCGAATGGGCATTGCACATGTATTCAACGCTATCGGCAATGACATCGCGGGATGGGAGGGAATAAAGCATTCCATCGTGTCCCATGGCAATGCCATCGTCAACAGCAATGGTATTGAATTCGGCAGCATAACAACCATGCTTTTCAATGATTGATTTGATAAATTGACCAACCCCATGCAAATGGGTGTGACCCGGAACAAATTGCGTAAATGAATTCACGATGGCTATGACCGGACGGCCAAAATGCTCTTCCTTCATTCCGGCTGCCCTCCATAGACTCCTGGCTCCGGCCATTCGCCTACCCTGCGTAGATGTGTTACTTCTTAAAGCGTTCTTCATAATTTGAATGATCTTTATAAAAAAGGCCTTTCCCTGTTCTGAGAAAGGCCTGTATTCCTTTGATTTCTACATATAATCAATGCCCTCCTCAGCTTGTACCAAGAATGACCACCACTAGAATAATAATATATGTAGAAAATAATTTCATGCTTTTTCTAAAAGTCTTAGCCTTTAATTTCAACTAAAAGGCAATTTCAAAAAAAAAATCATTAAGGTCTGAAATACGTTTAAACCCGACCTTATGGGGGCAAAAGTAAAAATTAAATTGAAATGCAAAACGAAATTGAAAGCAAAAGTTCTCTTTTTGTGAAAAAAGTTAACAAAAGAGCCATGTTAGCTTGTTAAATCGAAAGCTTAGCTGGCATTTACCGTATTCGGGGGTCCGTGAAGTCCCAGTTAATGAAACGGTTATTTCATTTTAAGGTCGATAAGCTTGCAAATGATAATAACAGTTTCAATTTGATCGAGAGTCAGGGATACTGGGTGAAATTTTTTATTGATTGTTTCTAAATACATTTCTTTTATTTCATCAGGGAGTTCACTGTCGGTTATGGTGTCTCTTGCACTCGCAGGAAAGTAGAAAGTGATCCTTGCCGTGTCGGGTAATAAAGCCATCCAAAATAGGGTGTCTTTCTTTTTCATCATCCTGAAAAGCCATTGTTTGGCATCATTGTAATACTTCCACGACCCGGTGGTTTGGTTGTTTTTTTGTCTGATATGGTTGAAGGTCTGTTGGAGCCATTCGTATTTCCCGCCAAGTATATGGTTGATAAACTCTTCTGTTGGAGGAGTCAGGGGATCAGTGAGGATGTAGTTTTCTTTTTCACTCATGGTTTCAGGTTGTTTAAGCATTATAAAATTAGAGATTATACACGATTAATCGATGGTCTTACTTTATTTTGGAACTATGTTTGCATGAAATCCGTTAGTCATGAATCTGGTTGGTTGATGGCCTGAGATAAAGTATAATAGTAATAAACCTTGTCCCTTAAGTACGTTCTTGGAAATGCGTTGGCCGCAATCCTCAGTCAACTTGTCATTTATACGTTCATTAGAGACGATTTAAATTTGGAAGTATATGAAAAACTCATTACTGATATTGATTTCGCTGATAGTTATCGCAACTGCATGTAAAGGCCCTGGTGCCGCTGTAAAGCAGGCACCACAGATTCCGGCTGAAATGCCATCTGATCCCCCTCAGGCTCTTCAAGTATGGAAAGATTATATCGATTACAAGGTTAATCAACAGTTAACCGTAACTGGCGAAGAATATTATAATGCATCCGGATTTGCGATGTCAGCCGGTGACAATGCCCTGGCATCCGAATGGCTTGAAAATTCTCTTTCGATGGGATATGACAGTCCCTTGGCATATCAAAACCTTGCAACAATTTATAAAGGGCAGAATAACCTGTCGAAGGAATTAAATAACCTGAAAATTCTGGCTGAAAAATATCCCGGATATGAAAATATCAGTGATGTGCATGAACGTCTTTTCGAAATTTACCTGGAAGTTGATAAAACCGAAGCCTTTGCCCGTTGGAATCATTTATCAATGGAAGTTCGTAACAAGGAGCCCAATCTGGATGCGTATTTGCGTTTCAGCATGGCTGCAGATAACCATGCAAGGACCGATTCCATTGCCGATGCAATGTTAAAAATCAACCCGAAACATGTTGCGGCACTCGAATGGAACGCTGTGAAGTTTTACGAGAAGGCTGAAGACAGGTACCAGCTCGAGATGAATAAGTACAATCGAAACAAGACACACGTACAATACCAGTTTTTGCTGAATGCACTGAAGGTGGTTACCGCCGACTTTAAAAAGTCATTAACCTATTTTGACCCTCTCTGGGAAATGGATCCCGGCTCGAAATATGCTGCCTACATGGCAAACATTTATAATCGCCTGAGCAATCCCGAAAAGGCGGATTACTACAAGAAGTTTGTTAAGTAAATTCCGGTAGGCGCAAGGGGTTAAATTTTTTTTCCAATGCTTAACGAGTTGCCAAAATGCCGGTATCAAGATTATTTTACCCACAGAAGACACAAAAGTACTTATCTTATGGTGGAATTGGGAATTAAATGTTAACTTTGTGCCGAATTTAATTTTTGTTAATAATGAAAAAAGGAACAGTAAAGTTTTTTGATAGAACAAAAGGTTTTGGTTTTATCATTGACTCAGAATCAAGCTCGGAAGTTTTTGTACACTCTTCCGGACTCGTAGACCAGGTAAATGACAACGATGCAGTGACATTCGATGTAGAAGCCGGTCGCAGAGGACCCAATGCCGTAAATGTAAAACTTGCATAATACAATTTTTGCTAACATTATTGCGCGTTAAAAAAAGGCTGTCCCAAAAGGGCAGCCTTTGTTTTTATATCCTTTTTTATATCCCTTGGGAAGTCATATTTCGTCCTTGCTTGAAAATCAATCCACAATGACTCCCTGACCGATTCGTATCTTGTATAGTTATTGTATACTTCTTGTATAGTTATTGTATACTCAAACACTATGCGATATCTATAGGAGAACATTACAATAGGTATACAAATACCCTGTCGGTGCGCAAGGGATAACCAGGGGACAATGGTGTTTTGCCAGTTGAATTATCTGTATTTGATTTGAATAGGTGGGTAACACACTCTTGTTATGGACATTATAATGGATTGTGTTATTGATTTTCTAATTGGTCAGGATTGAATAATTAACATTTTTCTTAATTTTCTGTTTTAAATGTATCAGCCTTAAAAATTACGCATATGCCCGAAAATCTCGAGTCCATTGGAAATATTGAACTAACCTACATCACGCCCAACGATTATGATGAAATCAAGGAAACCATGATTTTGTCGTATCAGACGATGCCTGATAGTTACTGGCGGGAGCCACAAATCAGAAATCTCATCGATTTGTTTCCTGAAGGACAGGTAGCACTGAAGGTCAATGGCCAGATTGCAGGTTGTGCATTTGCCATCATCATTCGGTCAGACCGCTTTGACGAAAAGCATACATACCGTGAGATTACGGGGGACTATACTTTTAATACGCATGACCCAGCTGGCGATACGCTTTATGGAATTGATGTATTTATCCGTCCTGAGTACAGGGACCTGCGACTTGGACGACGATTATATGATTACCGAAAGGAGTTATGTGAAAAAATGAATCTGAAAGCCATCATGTTTGGTGGCAGGATTCCAAATTACCACAAATTCGCCCATGAGTTGACTCCCCGTCAATATATTGAAAGGGTTCGCGACCGTGAAATTCACGATCCTGTCTTTAATTTTCAGCTTTTCAATGATTTCCATCCGGTTAGAATCCTGAAGGGGTATCTCGAGGGCGATCAGGTTTCGCATGAGTATGCTGTCCTGATGAAATGGGAAAATATCTACTACGAAAAGCCTTCAGTCAAGGTTGGGACCATCAAGCGTGAAGTTAGGGTGGGCTTAGTGCAGTGGCAGATGAGGCCTTACAGAAATGTGGAAGAGTTAATGCAGCAGGCTGAGTATTTTGTTGATGCACTCAGCGGTTATAAAAGTGATTTTGCCCTCTTCCCCGAATTTTTTAATGCCCCGCTCATGGCCGAGTTTAACAACCTCAGTGAGCCTAAGGCTATTCGTAAACTCGCCGCCTACACGGAAACCATTGTACAGGAATTCTCAAAACTGGCAATTTCCTATAATATAAATATCATAACCGGAAGTATGCCTGAGGTGATCGATGAAGCGCTGTATAACGCAGGCTATCTTTGCCGCAGGGATGGATCGGTCGATCGTTTTGAAAAGCTGCATGTCACTCCCGATGAAGCAAAAGTCTGGGGCATGAAAGGAGGGCAGGAGCTCAGAACCTATGAAACGGATTGCGGTAAAATCGGGATCTTGATCTGCTATGATGTCGAATTTCCAGAATTGCCCAGAATGTTGGCTGACGAAGGGATGGAAATATTGTTTGTGCCATTCCTGACTGATACACAAAATGGGTTTAGTCGGGTCAGACACTGTGCGCAGGCCAGGGCTATTGAAAATGAATGCTTTGTTGCCATTGCGGGGAGCGTGGGAAACCTTCCGAAAGTACATAATATGGACATCCAATATGCCCAGTCAATGGTTTTTACTCCCTGTGATTTTCCTTTTCCGACAACCGGGGTGAAAGCGGAGACAACCCCTAATACAGAGATGATCCTGATTGCTGATGTAGATCTTGACTTACTTACTGAGTTGCACAATTTAGGCAGCGTAAGGAACCTGAAAGACCGGAGGAAAGATCTCTATTCAATACAAAGACATACACTGTAGAATAGGATAAACCTTGTGTTTCTGTGAAGTTGATCGGCTACAGGTCAAAAGAAAAGCCGGATGAAGTTTAATTCACGTCCGGCTTTTTTTATCTGGCTGTTCGATTGATTGCGATTCTTGCTCTATGGACAAGAGATTGCTTCCAAAGCGGTATTTTTCCCTTGGTTGTTCGCACTAAATAAGGGTAATGCTGGTCTACTTTTTCTCAAAAACCTGGGTTTCCGAAAAATCCCCCCAGTCTGAACTTGCGGCTGAGACCATTGTCAGGATACCAGCTTCCAGCGTAAGGGTTTCAGTGGTTTTTACCATTCCACCATCACCCATGTCGAGCGATGATTTGATGGTCAGGGTTTTTTTGTCATCCGACCAGCTTGCTGTCGATTTTTTCTTCGTTCCCTGGAAACCTTCATTGATGCATTCTTTTCCGTCGAGCGTGAATTTGTCATTCACCGTGAAGGCTTGTCCCTGAAATTCATGGTGCCTTTCAATCGTAAGATTGTTGCCGTCATGTTTGATTATCACTTCACCTGGTGCCATGCTGAATTCAGCATTCAGCTTACTTTTCGAGGTGTTGAGTTTCCAGTTTCCTGACAGATCCTGTGCAGTTAACGCAAGGGTTAAAAAAGCAGCTGCAAAAGTCAGGAGCATACGCAGTCCAGTGGGGTTAAATTTCATTTTCATAGTGATCGATTTTTCGTTATTATATGGTATTTGTCGTCAATCGATTGAAAACATTACTTCTGGAAAATAATAAAGGTAACTATTTCATTTATAGGACGAAAATTCCAAAATAATTTAAGATATGGCGGTTGAAGTGTTTTTCAAAAATAGGATTTGTAGAAACGGATAGAGTTGTTCAGAAAAAATCTTATTAGTCCTTATTTATTGGATTCGAAGTCTTCTATTAATCCTTCAGTCAGCCAGTTGGCAAGAGCTTGCCTGTTTGAGGGACTGATAATTCGTTGCTGGTCGCGGGAGTGATGGATATTTCCCAGTTCGATGTAAACTGAAACCGGGATGGAGTTTCGGACCACATACAAATTCCTGTCTGAAACGGTACCCCTGTAACCCCTATTCGGTTGATGCTGACGATATTTCGACTGAAAAGTATTTTTCAGGATGTTGGCAGTTCGGGAACCTGTTTTGCTTCTTTCATCGTGGTAAAAGAAAACATCAATATTTTCACCTTTACTGCGGGCATCAATGTGTATGGAAAGCATTCTGTGAAATCCTCCCTTATTCTGGTTGTAAAGCCTGTTGATGGCTTCAGTCCTTTGTTTCAGGCGCTGGACCTGGTTAAGAGGGATCTTCTGCTTAGGATAACAGACCTCATCCTTGTCGGGTTTCAAAAACGATTCATCCCTGATTCCGTCGTTCGGGTCAATGACAATGAAGTGAACTGTTGCACCTTGTTCGATCAGATTCCTGCCCAGCCTGAGGATTACATCGTAGGCATATTCATCCTCACATAAGGTGTGGTTCTGATATTTTCCGATTGCTCCCGGGTCAGGCCCCCCATGTCCGGACTTCAGATAATAGGTGGCACCTTTTAACTTATTGCTTTTGACCTCAACGGATCTGTATCGCGAACCAAATATGCTGAAGTCTTTTTGGTCAGGATCCTGCCTGATCATGGTTTGGCTTCCAGGCTCCGGAAGTTTGTATTTCCGTCCGGCAATCAGGGAGTTGTTGGGACCAAGCTTGTTTTTGTTAAGTTCAATAAATGTATGTATGTCAGATGGTTGTAGTCCATTTCTTTTTAAAAGACTGTAGATCCCGTCCCCATTTTTAGCAACCACTTCCCTGTTTTCCGATTGTGCTAAAGATGGTAAACTCAAAATCAGTAAAATGTGAATGGCGATAATTTTTATCATCAATGTATTCGGAAATTTGAACAAAATGTGAATCTTTGACTTGTTTTATAACTGATAGTGCGCTAAAATTAGCATTAAGAAATTAAATCTCACTTGGTTTATGCTCCAATCTATTAAAAGGTCTTTGTTAATAACCCTGGTTTTCCTGACTTCGTTGTCGTGTAGTCAGGTGTTTCAGATGCAATCATCTGAAATCTCCAATCATATGGTATCAGCTGACAATATGGTTGCTGATGAGCGGATTACCTCACTTTATCTGCCCTATAAAATGCAGCTCGATAAGGAAATGGACATAGTGATTGGAAAGACCACTGAAAATCTGGTGAAAGGAAAACCCGAAAGCAAACTTACCAATTATCTTGCCGATCTGATGCTTGACGAGAGCAGGAGGGTGGCTGCCAACAATGGACCCACCATTTCTCCGGATGTCTCATTCCTGAATTATGGCGGAATTCGTACCGCATTTCCCGAAGGGGATATTACTGTCAGGAAAGTATTTGAATTGATGCCATTCGAGAATGAATTGGTGTTGTTGGAATTGAAAGGTTCTGATATGCAGGCTTTTCTTGACTATGTAGCCTCATCGGGTGGCGATTGTGTCGGCGGTGCCCGGTTTGTTATATCAGGCGAGAGAGCATCGGGAGTAAAGATCGATAACAAGGAATTGAAGGCTGACGAAACCTATTGTCTGGCCACCAGCGATTATGTGGCAGATGGAGGTGATAATTACAGTATGCTGAAGAATGCGGTTAAAAGGATCAATACAGGTGAAAAAATAAGGGATGTGATAATTAGGTATATGAAACGAAACCATATGGCAGGGCAGATTATCCAGCCTGAACTGGATGGGAGGATTACCAATGAATAGAAGGATTTTTATCAAAAATCTTGCAGCCGGTTCTGCCGGACTTGCGGCTGGATTGGCACCGTTTCAGGGCTTCTCCAAAAATGACCTTCTTACACTTACGTTATTGCATACCAATGACCTGCATTCCCAAATCGAGCCTTTTGATGCCAATCATCCAAGGTACGCAGGCAGGGCAGGACTTGCGCGCGTAGCTGGATTTGCCAATGCCTGCAGGCTTGAAAACCCGAATCTGTTACTGCTTGATGCAGGTGATTTTTTTCAAGGTACTCCCTATTTTAATTTTTTCAAGGGAGATATCATGCTCAACATGATGACCGAGATGGGTTATGATGCAGGGACCATTGGTAACCATGAGTTTGACAATGGGTTGGAGGGACTTCGCGATCCGCTGCCGCATGCCGGTTTCCCACTGATTAATTCCAATTACGATTTCTCTGATACCATTCTTTCGGGAAAATTTCCTCGATATAAGATATTCAAAAAGTCAGGACTTCGAATAGGCATTTATGGTCTGGGGATACAACTCCGTGGACTGGTGAACGAGAAACAACATGGGGCTGTCAGATACAACGATCCTATTCCGGTTGCCCTGGAGATGGAGAAATTTCTTGCCCTTGAGAAAAAGTGTGACTTGGTGGTTTGTTTGTCGCATTTGGGATTGCGATACCAGAATGATAAAATCAGTGATGTCAGTCTGGCGCCCGAATTGAGCTATACCGACGTGATAATCGGGGGCCACACCCACAGTTTTCTGGAGGAACCTTTGCAAATCAGGAACAAGGCAGGCGAAATGACCATCGTGAATCAGGCCCATTATGGTGGACTCATGGTCGGCAAGCTGGATTTTGTATTTCGTGAGGGTTCACGAAAACGCTCAGGTCTCAGGTCTTCACAACAAAAAGAACTATGAGCAAAACAATGCGGTTTTTAGCAGCATTGGTGACCGGAGTGATGTTAAGTCTGCCATGGCTCGGATTTCCCGGATGGGTCCTTTTTATTGCATGGATCCCTTTGTTGGCAATTGATTCTTACTATCTTTCTCTGGGTGGCAAGGTGAAAAGCATTCACTTTTGGGCATATGCTTTTCTGGCATTTCTCGTTTGGAATGCGCTGACAACATGGTGGATTGTGCATGCAACAGTGATGGGGGCAATCCTGGCCATAGTGGTTAACTCACTGCTGATGTCAATTGTTGCCTGGCTGGCACATCTTCTTCGGCGGAATTCCACAGGTTCGGTCGGATACATTGGATGGGTGGTTTTTTGGCTGACATTTGAGTTTTTTCATTTCCATTGGGATATCGAATGGCCCTGGCTTACCTTGGGGAATGGTTTCGCCAACAATATAAAGATGGTACAATGGTACGAATACACCGGTGTTTTGGGGGGAAGTCTCTGGGTGTTGATTGTCAATATCCTGTTGTTTTCCAGTCTGGGTCGGATACTGTCTTACCAGTCATTCAGGCCAGCCATTGTCCCTCTGGCTGTGGTCTTGCTTTTCTTGTCGGTCCCGATTTTCCTGTCGCACATGATTTACAACCAGATTCAGGACAACGGGGAAACGCGGACGGTCCTTTTGGTGCAGCCTAATATTGATCCCTATTCCGAAACCTTTGATGACGGGGCAGTGAATGACAAGCTCATGAAATTTATTCGCCTGACAGAGTCAGGTTTGGAGGATGATGTCGATTATATTATTGGCCCTGAGACGGTTTTTGAACAAAATTGGGATGAGGAACAGCTCGAGACATACCCTGCGATCCATCAGCTTCGGTTGCTTACTGAAGGGAAGGTAGGCAGGGCATTGATTATCGGGGCTTCTACTTACAGGATTTATCCCAATGGGGTTAATAAAACATCAACTGCCAGGGATTCACGGGATGGAAGCTACTCCTTCGACCGATATAATACGGCCCTGTTTACTTCTTCAACAGGGGCGGTACAAACCTATCACAAGTCGATATTGGTTAGTGGGGTTGAAAAAATGCCGTTTAGCCGGTATTTGGGTTTTCTTGAAAAGTTTATCATCAACCTGGGAGGTACTACCGGAAGTCTTGGTATCCAGGATGAACCTGAAAACTTCAAGGCCCCCAATGGTGACCTTATAGCTCCCATCATTTGTTATGAATCGGTATTCGGTGGATATCTTTCCAAATTTGTGCAGCAGGGAGCCGGATTCATTACGGTAATCACCAATGACGGATGGTGGAAAAATACCCCGGGTTATCGTCAGCACTTTGCCTTTTCGAGATTTCGTGCGATTGAAACGAGGCGTTATGTTGCCAGGGCTGCCAACACCGGAATCTCCGGGGTGATTGGACAGAGAGGCGAGATAGTGGCCAGCACACCCTGGTGGACCGAAGCCGTTGAGAAGGTACAGTTAAAGCTGAATGATAAGCTGACCTTTTATGTGAAGTATGGTGATTTCCTGGGAAGGATCTCCATGTTTATGGCTGGTTTGCTGGTGTTTTACCTGATCTCGGGGACCTTGCGAAAGGGCAAAAAAAATCCGCACTAATTCGAATTGCGTATAACCCCGATTAACAGGATTTGAGTGCCTCGTCGCTCAAACTTCCAACGGTCCGAAGACTCATTCCGACGAATCGGAACTACCAGGCCTGTCATAACAACGAAAAGCTTTCTCGGTTAAAAGTTTACTGTTGAGTTTACCAACTTTTGAATTAATGCGGACTATATTTTTGGTTCAAAGAACGTATGTTTCTATCTCAAAAATAGCTTTTATATCTTAATATTCCAAGCATTTTGGAGGCCTTAATTGCCAATAAAGCTAAAATATCTGCCATTCAGGATTTTAGTGATGGAATATTTTTGAATGGTTTTGCTTTTTGGACGAATGTTTTATTCAGGCCATTGATGCCGTCCTGATTCAATCAACAACGGGGCATTGCATCGTGCAGCGCCAGACCTCCTTCTGATGTTTCCCTGTATTTGCTTTGAAGATTTACACCGGTCTCGTACATTGTTTTAACAACTTCATCGAAGCTGATTCGGTGACGGCCGTCTCCCATCATTGCAAAGGTATTGTGCGCAAGGGCTCTCTGTGCAGCAAATGCATTTCTTTCAATGCAGGGGATTTGAACCAGTCCGGCTACCGGATCACAAGTCAGGCCCAAATGATGTTCAAGTCCCATTTCTGCCGAGTACTCGATGTGGTAATTGGTACCTCCCATCATTTGTGTCGCGGCACCTGAAGCCATGGCACAGGCTGTGCCAATTTCGCCCTGGCATCCCACCTCTGCCCCTGAAATGGAGGCGTTGGTTTTTACAAGGTTGCCAATCAATCCTGCGGTTGCAAGTGCCTTTAATATGGCATCTTTATCTTTCTTATATACTTTCCGGAAGTAGTATAGCACCGCCGGAACGACACCGCTGGAGCCACAGGTGGGAGCCGTGACGATTTTTCCTCCGGCAGCGTTTTCCTCTGAAACGGCAAGCGCGAAGGCGAAAATGTTTATCCTTTTTCTGAACGGGCCAGAGTAATTATCGGCCTGCTGCTTGAAATTATGCGACTTACGTTCCAGCCTTAAACCACCTGGTAAAATGCCATCATCTTTTAGTCCCCGGCGTATGCTGTCCTGCATCACTTCCCAGATTTCATCGAGAAAATCCCATATTTCGGGTCCTTCCATCTGTTCTACATATTGCCAGAGCTTCATTCCGTTGAGATGACAGTATTCTAAAATCTCCGTCATCGTCTGGTGGGGATATACCTCCTTTGTTTCCCTGACTGTTGCGTCATCGATGATTGTTCCACCTCCGATACTGTACGCAACCCACTCAGCTGTCGGGTTTTCATTGTGATCCAAGGCCTCGAATTTCATTCCATTGGGATGTATTGGCAAAAATGTCTTGCTTTCCCAAACAATGGTACAGCGATCCTCGCCCAACTCATCCAGGATTGCCGTGTCTGTCAGGTGACCTTTTCCTGTAGCGGCCAGACTTCCATAAAGGGTGACCCTGTAACTTGCGGCATCAGGATGGTTCAAACGAAACCTGTCTGCCGCTTTGCGTGGCCCCATGGTATGACTGCTCGAGGGGCCATGCCCAATTTTATAAATCTCCCGGATGGATTCCATATTCATCTATTTTTGTGTAAAAAAACAATCTTTCACGGGATATCCCAATAGGTTTGGCCTCAATTTTTAAAGCTTAAGAAAAGATTTGGGACTCATACTAATTATTTGATTATTAATGGCCTTGTCTGTAAAATCCTGATCAAGCGTCAACTAAGTTGTGATTGTTTTCCTTTTTCTTCGTGTTTGTACTGCGATTATCACAGGGTTTCCATTTTCAGGCTCTATTACCTTCCTGTTGAATTGACATCTCTTACTTTTTTTTTGCATATTTGGCGTTTAAATTTGGATAGAATGAAGACGCTTTCTCAATTGAATCCGGAACCAGTGTGGAAATATTTTGAAGAGATACTAAAGGTTCCCCGTCCATCTAAAAAAGAAGAGAAGATGATACAGTATCTTCTCGATTTTGCCACGAAAAATAATCTTCAGGCCACCTTGGATGAAGTGGGTAATGTTTTAATCAGAAAGCCTGCATTCCCTGGAAAAGAAAATGTTCCAATTGTTGTTTTGCAGACCCACATGGATATGGTCTGTGAAAAGAATTCAGATAAGGAGTTTGACTTTGCAAGTGATCCGATTGAAGCCATTGTTGGTGATGAATGGATCTCGGCAAACGGGACTACCCTTGGGGCCGATGACGGGATTGGAATAGCAGCCCAGTTGGCCTTGCTTACTGCCAGTGATATTCAACACGGACCCGTCGAATGCTTGTTCACAGTGGATGAAGAGACAGGTCTTTCGGGCGCATTCGCTTTAAAGAGCGACTTTTTTAACGGGAAAATTTTGCTTAACCTCGATTCGGAAGATGAAGGGGAAATATTCATAGGGTGCGCCGGAGGAATCGATACCATTGCAACTTTCAGGTATACCAAGGAGCAAACCCCTTTTGGATCAGTGGCCTTTAAAGTTAAGGTGAGCGGACTAACCGGTGGCCATTCGGGCGACGATATCCACAAAGGATTGGGTAATGCCAACAAAATACTGGCCCGGTTCCTTTACCAGGAGTTTAATTCTTTGCAAGTTGCCCTGGTTGACTTTGATGGCGGGAACCTTAGAAATGCCATTGCACGGGAAGCGTTTGCTTGGCTTGTTATTCCGGCATCACACAGGGACCAGTTCCAGTCAGATTTTGAACAATTCGAGAAAGCGGTAAGGGAGGAGTATCAAAAAACCGAACCAAACCTGGAGATGTATGTTACCCCAACTGAATCACCTTACCAGGTAATGAACCATTCCACGGCAAGGAACCTTCTTAATGCTTTGGTTGCCTGTCCGCACGGAGTTCTGGAAATGAGCCCGCGAATGCCCGGAATGGTCGAGACATCCACTAACCTGGCATCTGTGAAATTCATGCCATTTAATGAAATAATCGTTACCACAAGCCAGCGAAGTGAGATCGAGAGCCGGAAACAACTTGCAGCCAATATGGTTGAGGCAACATTCCGGTTGGCCGGGGCTACCGTCGAGCATTCTGACGGTTATCCGGGTTGGACTCCCAATCCTGATTCCGAGATACTCAAAGTCGCGGTCGAATCCTATCGCCGGTTGTTTGATACCGAACCCATCGTCAGGTCCATTCATGCCGGTTTGGAGTGTGGATTGTTCCTTCAGAAGTATCCGGGACTTGACATGATTTCGATTGGACCCACCATCAAGGGAGCACACTCTCCAAGTGAACGGATCAATATCGAAACAACCGAGAAATTCTGGAAGCACCTCGTGGATATCCTGGAAACACTCAATTAGGTTGTTTTCCCGGATGCCGTAATGATTTAAAATATTCGATTGACTGCGATTCCCCATATTTCTGTATCGGAGTTCACCTATGAACTTCCTGAGGAGAAAATTGCCCTCTTCCCTTTATCGGAAAGAGATCAATCCCGTTTGCTGTTATGGAACAAAGGCGAGATTTCAGAAGGGGTATTCTCTGAAATCCCGGATTTTATTCCTGAAGAGTCGATGCTGGTGTTCAATAATACCAGGGTAATTCATGCCCGGCTATTTTTCAAAAGGGAAACCGGTGCCCGCATTGAAATATTTTGCCTGGAACCACACAGTCCTTCAGATTATCAATTGTCCTTCCAGGAAACGGGTGCCGTTGAATGGAAATGCCTTGTTGGCAATGCCAAAAAGTGGAAACAGGGAATCCTTGAGAAGAAGGTTATTATCAGGGATGAAGTAGTTAATCTCACTGCCCGGATGATCGAACGGTCAGGAAATGCCTTCATCATTCGTTTCACTTGGGACAAGCCTGTCCATTTTTCCGAAATCATAGAGTTTGCAGGAAATATCCCCATTCCACCATACCTGAACAGGGAGGCCGAGGCCAGTGATAACCAGCGGTACCAGACGATGTATGCAAAGATCGATGGATCGGTTGCCGCCCCTACCGCCGGCCTGCATTTTACGGATGAAGTAATGTCCAGGCTCGGAAAGCGAAAGGTCAAAAGTGCTGAATTAACCCTGCATGTTGGGGCAGGAACTTTTCAGCCGGTGAAGTCAGAGACGATTGCTGACCATCAAATGCATACCGAAACCGTAGTGATCACCCGCGAATTTGTCCATGACCTGATAAAGCGCAAGGGAAAGGTTATAGCGGTAGGAACCACATCGGTTCGATCGCTTGAGAGTATGTTCTGGCTTGGGACCAAATTGCCCCAGATGCCCAACGATGAGGCTCTGTACGTAAATCAGTGGGAGCCATACCATGAAACCTCAATTGTGTCAATTGAGCAGTCATTGAATAATATTATGCATCGAATGGATCAGATGAAGGCGGGGCAATTATCTTTTTCAACTTCCATTATCATTGTTCCCGGTTACCAATTCCGTATCATCGATGGCATGGTGACCAATTTTCACCAGCCACAAAGTACCCTGCTGCTGCTGGTGGGTGCTTTTATCGGGAATGACTGGCGAAATGTATATGACTATGCCCTGCGAAATAACTTCCGCTTTTTGAGTTATGGCGACAGTAACCTTTACCTTCGTTAAGCCAAGGGTTTTTACTCGCCCTTTTTTGCCAGATATTCATTCCATTACAGGTTGTCGTCGGTGAAATTTCACTATACAGAGATAAAAGAATCCTGTTGGTCTGTTTTCTTTCCCCAATCAACCCAGCCATTGTACTTTTGAACTGAAAATGATGAAATCATCCTAATGACACAACTCGATTTTCCAGGGTCTGCCGGTCTTTTTCACTTCGGCAAAACTGAATCCGAACAATCGTTTTGGTGGCATTTCGTGGATGGTAAAGGAGCATTGACCCTGCCTTTCTGATTTTTCATATCTTTAAATACCAAAACCATCGTATGCGTCCAAATTATTTTTCCGGAAAACGACTGCAGATCTTGCTTCACATACTGGCATGGAGCATTTTTATCGTTATTCCGGTATTTGTCCTGTTTGTTTATGGTGATGGAAATCTGGGACGACTTGGGCACTTCTATACCAACGCCGTAGCTTTTGGGGTCATCTTTTATATGAATTATTTTTATCTGGCTCCCCGATATTTCTTCAACCAAAAGAAGCTTAAATATTTTTTACTGGTTGCTTTGTTGATCCTACTTGTTTATCTTATTCTTCGGCAAATTGATGGCTATGTTTTCAGGAAATTTGCCGAAGAGGCAGGCAATGCGGAAAGTGTAAAGCGCTTCCTGGAAAGGGATAGAAAAGTGATACCCACTATGGTGATTTTCAGGTTTGTCAATTTCTTTTTCACTTCGGTTTTGCTGGTTGGATTTTCGCTGGGTCTGGCTGTTTTCAACCGTCTCGAAATGAATGAAAAAAGGCAAAAAGAGCTGGAGAAGGAAAAACTGGATTCCGAGTTGGCCTTTTTGAAAAACCAGGTAAGTCCTCATTTCTTTTTTAATACCTTGAATAACATCTATTCCTTGATTGGAATGGATACCAACATGGCCCAGGAATCGGTTCTGAAGCTTTCAAAACTGATGCGTTATTTGTTGTATGAATCGGAAGTTGGCCGTACCTTACTGAGCCATGAAATTGATTTCATGAAGAACTACATCGATTTGATGAGGCTTCGGTTGAGTTCAAGAGTGGAATTGAAGATTGATTTTCCGGAAAGGTTCCAGGATATACATATTCCACCCTTGCTGTTCATTCCATTCATTGAGAATGCCTTTAAACATGGGGTCAGCTATTCCAGCCAATCTTTCATCCTTATTCGAATGGAGGCATCAGAACATGAATTGCGGTTTGAATGTGTCAACAGCATGGGTGACAGTAGTGCCCCCGACGATGGCCAGCATTCGGGCATTGGGCTTGAAAATGTTCAAAAGAGATTAAGGTTGCTCTTTCCTGAACAGTATCAGTTGAAGGTCGAAAATGACGGGAAGGAATTTCGCGTGGGGCTGGCCATCAGGATGTCATGAGTAGATTTTAATAGAAGTTCTGGCCCTGGTATCAAGGGAATCTGCTTATATTTTCAGTTGATCAGGTCATTGTTTTTCAAATGTTCTAAACATGATAGCAGGTTTAAAAGCTTAAAAATTCTATTATGAAGTTGAATGTCGTTGCAATAGATGATGAACCACTGGCCTTGAAGTTGGTTTCTGATTACATCCGGAAAACGCCTTTTCTTGAACTCCTGGGATCATTCGAAAATCCTATGGAAGCGCTGGAGTTTTTAAACAATCATAAAGCAGATCTTATTTTTCTGGACATACAGATGCCTGGATTGCTGGGTACCGAATTTGCCAGAATGGTTGACGCTGAAACGCGGATAATATTTACCACTGCCTACTCGCAATATGCAGTCGAAGGATTTAAGCTGGAAGCAGTTGACTACCTGCTGAAGCCTTTTGGTTACGAAGAGTTTCTTGAATCTGCCGGGAGGGCCAAAAAGCGGATCCATACCGAATCGGCGCCATCTGTCACAGTTGAAACCAAAGACAATTTTCTGTTCCTGAAATCGGAATACAAGATCCGGCGAATCAATTTCGATGATATACTTTATGTCGAGGGCTTGAAGGACTACATCAAGGTTTATTTGAAAGGGGAGGATAAGCCTGTGCTTTCACTCAGCTCACTGAAGGTTATGGAGGAAAAGCTGCCTTCCCTGAATTTTATGCGTGTTCATCGATCTTATATCGTCAATCTGTCACAGGTTAACCAGGTGGATAGAAGCCGTATCGTTTTTGGGAAAGTTTACATTCCGGTCAGTGATCAATACAAGGAGAAATTTCAGGAATTTCTGGACAGAAATTTTCTTTGATGTTCTTATTCTCTATTGGAATAGAATCTTTCAAGCAAGGTTCCATCGTTTACTTCCTTCGATAGCGATTCAATGATGTTTTTGGGAACATCGAATATATCGAGAACAATCAATCCGTCGAGGCAATTATTGAAGAGAGGATCGACATTGAATCCTGCGATTCGGGCGTTGAGCTTGATGTATTTCTTGATGAGCACCGGCAGTCCGGAATTTAAGGCATCCACGTCCCCTATGATCTTGTCAAGCCTGTTGATGTCCTTTTCCATCGTGTCCATCAATACTTTAAGATCAGGGTTTTCAGTCCTGAATTTATATGAGTTTCGTGGCCTGATCATTTTTGCAACCTGCCAGTCAAAATGGTTTGCCAAAATAAACTTAATGATCAGCTCTTTCGATATTTTCGAATAGTTGTTACTGATGCTTACCGGTCCCGTCAGATATCGATATTCGGGATTTTTCAGAATAAAATAAAGTATTCCCTTCCAAAGCAGGAAAAGAGGCATTGGTTTTCGCTGATATTCCTTAATCACAAAAGATCTGCCCAATTCGAGCGACTGAATCAGGAAATCATTCAATCCTGCATCGAGCCTGAAAAGTGTATGAAGATAAAATCCCCGGGGCCCATATTGTTTCATTATCTCATTGCCCAATCCGATACGATAGGCTCCAACAAGTCTTTCCTCTACTTCGTCCCAAATAAACAGCTGGTTATAATAGATGTCAAATTCATCAAGATCAATACTGCGGTTAGATCCTTCACCGACATCACGAAAGGTGATTTCCCTGAGCCTGCCGATTTCAGTAAGAATGGATGGGATTTCGACGGATGGAACACAAAACACGGCGTATTCCCTTAGTTTAAACAGCAGGAATCTACTCCGGATAGCCTGGATATCCTTTAATAAAAGTTCTTTACTGACAGGTTCAACAATGGTTTCAGGTGCCTGTGCCGGTTTCAGGGTGTAATTGAAAAACCTTTTCACTTCCCTCGAGGTCGCCATTCCATATGTTTTTGCCCTTAGGTATCGTCCGAATTGGTATACATCACAAAAACGATCCTGGTCAGCTTTGCGTATGGGGTTTCCAATCCGGATATGGATCTTTTTGTTCTTCTTGTTGAAAAACTCAGATGGAAGTCTCATATTTTTTAGGGCGGGATGTATCTGACAAAAGATTTTGAAGAGCCTGCTATAGTTGGGTTGGAAAAGTACCGGGATTACGGGTACTTCCATTTTCCGGATGAATTTGATGACGGGATATCTCCAGATACCATCGGTCATGGTAAACTGCCAGTCGATCACGCTGGCTTCCTTTGCCGGGAAAATGCACAGGATGCCGCCCATCTGAATATGGGATATCGATTCCTTTAATCCGGAGAAAATCATCTGTGAATTATTTGTCTCAAGGGAGAAGGGATCCCTTTCGATAAAATAATCCGAAACTGCATCAATCTTTTTGAGAAGGGGGCCGGCAAAGATTTTTACGTCACTTCGTACCTCCAACGCCAACTTGATCAGCAATAAGCCATCGAGGCCTCCCAAGGGGTGGTTGGCCACAATGATGGCTGGACCCTCTGATGGAATTCTCTTCACCTCATTGGGGTCATAGTCGACCTGCAGGTTAAGCTGCCTGACTACCTCGTTGATGAAGTCCAAGCCTCTTTTCTTATGGATTCTTGAATAGATCCTGTTGAGTTTTTGAAACTTCAGGATATACATCAGGAGACGGGCAAAAAATTCTCCTCCAAAAAAATTGAGTGCGGGGTTGGCATTGACGAGGTCTCTGGGTTTTACCAATTCCATCGGTATTTTGTAGTTTATGGTTTCAAAAATTTGGCTTCAGGCTGATTATGATTATTTTAAAGGAATAATCATAAATACGGTTAATTTTGCCACGATGAAAATAGTAAAATTGCCTGAGAGAAGAACCATGCATGTCGGATCTTTGTTTATCCTGATATGAACCGGACATACGATATCAATGAGTGGCTGCCGACATCCAGGAAGGAAATGGAAAAAAGGGGATGGGATTCGGCCGACGTTATTCTTTTTTCGGGTGATGCCTATGTGGATCATCCTTCTTTTGGAATGGCAGTGATAGGCAGGCTTTTGGAGGCAGAAGGCCTTCGGGTGGCCATTGTTCCCCAGCCTAACTGGCAGGATGACCTTCGTGATTTTAAAAAGCTTGGTCGCCCCAATCTCTTCTTTGCAATTACGGGTGGGAATATGGATTCCATGGTGAACCATTATACAGCAGGACGGCGCAGACGGTCGGATGATGCTTATACACCTGGCGGAAAGGCCGGTGCCCGACCCGACTATGCAACGATTGTTTATTCCCAAATCATTAAAAAACTCTATCCCGACATGCCTTTGGTCATTGGGGGGATAGAAGCCTCGCTGCGAAGGGTTACGCACTATGATTATTGGTCCGATAAGCTGATGCCCTCCATCCTGGTGGATTCAGGCGCTGACCTCTTGTTTTATGGGATGGCCGAGAAGTCGCTGGGCGAATTTGTAAAACTCATACAGCGTGGAGTCCAGGTCAACAAGCTTACAAATCTTCCACAGACTGCTTTTCTGACCGATAAGGGAGCCCCTTTTGCCACCCAAAAAAAATGGGATGTTTTGGAGCTGGCGTCACACGAAGATTGTTTGGCTGACAAAAAAACCTATTCGCGCAATTTTATGCACATCGAAGAGGAGTCAAACAAAATGGAAGCTAAAATGCTGGTACAGCATATCGGCGACCGGCAGGTTGTCATTAATCCTCCCTGGCCCCCTTTAAGTGAAAAGGAGGTAGACAGGGTTTATGACCTTCCTTACACCAGACTTCCACATCCGCGATATAACGGAAAAGGTGCCATCCCGGCATACGATATGATCAGGCACTCCATCAACATACACAGGGGCTGTTTTGGAGGCTGTACCTTCTGCACAATTTCTGCCCACCAGGGTAAGTTCATTTCGAGCCGCAGTGAGGAATCAGTCATGAAAGAGGTTGAAAAGGTTACGCAAATGCCTGATTACAAAGGGTATATTTCGGATCTTGGTGGGCCTTCGGCCAACATGTACAAGATGAAGGGCATTCATGAGGAGATTTGCAAGAAATGTAAAAGACCCTCCTGCATCTTTCCAACGATCTGTAAAAACCTGGATACCAATCACCAGCCCATGATGGACCTCTATAAAAAAGTGAGAAGCCATCCAAACGTGAAAAAAGCTTTTGTCGGAAGTGGAATCCGGTATGACATGATTCTTGAAAAAACCGGAAGAGAAGAGACCGATAAGGCAAACCGACAATATTTGAGGGAAGTTATCAAACATCATGTGTCGGGAAGGCTGAAAGTGGCTCCGGAACATACCTCCGATGAGGTTTTGAAATTCATGAGGAAGCCTCCCTTCAGTCTTTTTGAAGAGTTGAATAAAGAGTTTGCCAAGATCAATAATGAGGAACATTTGAACCAACAGCTGATTCCCTATTTTATCAGCAGCCATCCGGGCAGTAAATCAGAAGACATGGCTGACCTGGCCATCAAAACCAAGCAGATGAACTTCAGGCTTGAGCAGGTGCAGGATTTTACTCCCACTCCAATGACTTTAGCCACGGAGATATATTATTCGGGATACCATCCCTATACCATGGAGAAAGTATATACTGCCCGTAATCCTGTGGAGAAGCAGAGCCAGCGACAGTTTTTCTTCTGGTACAAGCGTGAGTTCCGCCGCTCGATACTGAACGAATTAAAATCGATCGGTCGAAACGACCTGGTCAATAAGCTTTTTGATTTTACCTCCCAAAAAGAAGTACCCGACAAAAGGAATGCATCTTCCAATAAAAAATAATGCAGGGATGAATCCTTAAACTAACACAAGATCATGATGAAAAAGGTAAGAATATTATTTGCAGTCATTCTGATGACAGTTCTGTCATCGTGTGCCGAACTGATGCAGGTGGTTAATTCAACCATGGGAGAGATTCCGTTGACCAATACGGAAATAATCGCTGGGTTGAAGCAGGCGCTTTCAGTTGGAACCGACTCAACAGTAGCCCGCGTATCGAAAACAGATGGTTATTACAGGGATCAGTTGATCCGGATACTCCTTCCTCCCGAAGCTGAAGTGATCACCAAGAACATCTCGAGAATACCAGGAGGTGATAAATTGGTGGAGGATGTTATTTTAAGAATCAACAGGGCTGCAGAAGATGCCGCCAGGGAAGCAGGGCCCATATTTCTGGGCAGCATTACCGGGATGAGCATCTCTGATGGATTGTCGATTCTGAAAGGAGGGGATAATGCCGCAACACTATACCTTAAGAATTCCACTTCAGACCAGTTGTTTCAGCTATACCAGCCAAAGATCAGGGC
>DIFU01000058.1 GCA_002419285.1 Prolixibacteraceae bacterium UBA5740
TTCCGGTTTTACGCTTTCTTTGTTTTGTGGAAAAGACATTTGTTGCCCGGATGGTGGAATGGTAGACACGTTGGACTTAAAATCCAATGGCTATAACGGCTGTGGGGGTTCAAGTCCCCCTCCGGGTACCTTAAAGCTTCGATATAGTCTGATAATCAGATATATTGAGGCTTTTTTGTTTGATGTTGCAATGCAGTTGTTCTATTTCCCTCTTTTCAAAGTTAGTTTCATCAAGAGGTCAGATTGAAGAGCATCACCTAACCTGAAAATGTGTCTGTCAAACTCGACAAATCCATTCTTTGTATAAAAGTTGATCGCCTTGGTATTTTCTTCCCAAACTCCCAGCCATACAAACCCGGCATGTTCCTGTTTCGCAACCTGTATAGCCCTTTCAAACAACAACTGGCCAACCTTCCTGCCCTGAAATTCTTGTAAAACGTAGATTCTTTCAATCTCCAGCGATTTTTCATTCTTAAGTTCAGTCTGGGAAGCGCCGGAATTCAGTTTCAAGTAGCCGATAATTTGGTTGTCAAGCTCTGCAAAGTAGAATTGGGAGTTTCTGTCGGCGAGTTCGGCAGCCAGTTTCCCGGTTGAAAATCCCTCTTCGAGATATTTTTCCATATTGTGAGCGGAATTGCTGGCAGAGAATGTTTCATAAAAGGTTTGCCTGCCTATTTTTTGCAGTTCGACAATTTCGGAAGGCGATGCTTTGCGTATCGTGATTGTTGATTTGCTCATTTGTCTCTGGTTAATCAACCTGACTATCTTCCAAAAATAGCTTAAAAGTTAGATCCTTAGAATAACACTTCTCAATACATTGTTTGTGTAACTAAATATAGTTACTTTCGTATCATATCAAATAAGGAAAAATTGATAGCCCGTTTTTTATCCATGCCAGTTGATTTTCATTATGACGAGTTAGTAAAACTCGTTGGCTATTTTGGTTTTACTGAAATGAAAAAGGGAAAAACATCGGGGTCAAGAGTCAAGTTTGTGAACGTAGAGGGCATTTCATTAATAATGCACAAACCTCACCCTTCTGGTATATTAAAGCGTTATCAAATGAAACAAGTGAAGGAGGTATTGGAGTTATGAGATATTTGAATTACAAAGGTTACACTGGAAGTATAGAATACAGCAAAGAGGATGAATTGTTGTATGGTAAGGTTTTGGGAATTAAAGGCTTGATCTCTTATGAAGGGAAAACCGGAAAAGAGCTTGAACATGATTTTATGGAAGCCGTTGAAGAATACCTATCGACCTGTAAAGAAGGTGGAATTATGGCTGAAAAGCCTTTCAAGGGTAGTTTTAATGTACGAATTCCCACAAGTCTTCATGAAAAGGCGGCATTGATGGCGATGGAAGAAAAAATGTCATTGAATAATTTTGTTGCTGAATCAATCAGGGAAAAAGTATCAAGGGAAACAAGGTAATGGCAAACCGATCAAATCGCATCCTTTGAGTTAAGCCACTTCCTGAATTCGGCTGAAAGGTCAATGCTGATTTTATTGTTGGATATTTTTTAGTGTAAATCCGTTGCCAACTGATGGAGATTCAAGATTCCAGTTTTTTTTGAAGCATTAGCCTGATGATTCTGGCCGCTCTTTTTTTGGGAATAAATTTAAGGATTGTATATATCAGTTTATTATAGAAATAGGGAATGGCGATGGTTTTGCCTTTTTCCAAAGCATGAAATCCATACCTGGCCACAACCTCTGGCGATCCGCTCAATGTTCCGTAAATGGGTTTGCCGTTACCGGTACCCTTTGAAAAGTTGGTTTTTGTAAGTCCGGGGCATAGCACGGTGACTTTGATGCTGGTTTTCCCTAATTCGTTGGCAAGTGCAAGCGTAAAGGATATGAGGTACGATTTTGCGGCATAATACGTGCTCATCAAAGGCCCCGGAACAAATCCTGTCAAGGAGGCTACATTCAGGATTTTTCCCGAGTCGTTTGATAACATAGTGTTGAGGTAGAGTTTAACCAGTCGGGTGGAGTTTATTACGGTCAGTTGCAAAAGCCTTTCATGACGATCCCAATCTGTGTCTTTAAAAAGTCCAATAATTCCAAAACCGGCATTGTTTACCAGGGTGTCAATTTGAATTTTCATCTCGTTTGTTTTTTTGAAAACCGTCTCTGCTGCACCTGATTGGGATAAATCACAACAAATTACCGGTACCTCTTTTTTGAAAATCTTTTCAAATTCCTCTTTGACAATATAAAGCTGAGCTTCGTTCAGATCGACTAGAACCACATGATAGTTATTTGCCAGAAAAATTTTTGACAGTTCATAGCCAATTCCACTGGCAGCCCCTGTAATTAGTGCATAGTGTTCCATTGTAAAGGTTGGTTTTCAAGCGTAGATTTTACTGAATGATGATTTTTCTTGCGATATTTTGGTTTTCCGAATCGACTTTTTAAATGCAGATTCCTGAAGGCGTTTCATGGCATTGATTTTTAAATTTTCATTCGACTGTGTTTTAAAATATGCCGGCCAAGTGGATTTTCTTAAAAGATTCCTAAAAACGAATACCCTTAATGAAAGTTACGAAATAATCCTGCCTAATCGAAATGGCTTGTTTTACAAGACAATGGCCTATGTAGCACCTTCACGGTGTTCTCTTATGGTAAAAAAACCAGGCGCTTCGGACAAAAAAAAAGGCTACCGGTAGCGGCAGCCTTTTTTTTATATTTTCAAATCCTTAGTTGCATTTTTGCACAAACTTATCATCTTGATTATTTTTCATGGAAGTCCCCATTACTTTAAAATCTGTCCAGACATTGGAAAATTCGGAATTTCCGCTGCAATTTGCAGACAGAGTCACAGTCCAACTTAGTGGCTGACATGCAATTAAATTCATAGTGGTTTTCATTACTTGTCCATCGTTGCCGGCCTGCATCCAGCCTTCGGTTTCAGGTAGACCTGATTTATAAGCAGACTGAGCGAATGTGAATACCAATTCGGAATTATCCAGATCTTCTTCTGGTGTGAGGGTAAAAGTATAAGTCCCATCACCATTATCCTTGTAAGTAAAGCCTGGTTCACAGCATGGTTCAATTGTAATAAAAACAGATGGGTCGTATCCTCCCTTACCGACTTTTATCCTGAACTCATAGGTGCCAAGTTCAACTGCCGTGACGATGGCTTCTATTTTTTCATCTCCACCATTATCTTGGCCAATTTGTACCCATTCGCCATTTATTTTTTGTTGAATTTGGCGATTTCCTTCTCCTGCAAGCGTTAAAACCAGATCTTCACCCGGACAAGGCTTATTCCATTTAAATAATTCAGATGCTGATTTCAATACCAGTTCCTCATTCAATACTTCCTCTTTCTGACAAGAGTTAAACAATGCAGCTGATAGAAGTAGCGCTGCCATCACAAAAAATAAACGATTCTTTTTCATAGTCCCTTAAATTTAAAAATTAGTAATAGTGTGTTATACAGATAAATTCATATAAAAAACACCTCTGGTGAGAAGATGCGCACAGACTTGCCCCAAGTCGCATAAAAAGCAAAATTTGCTTTTTGTTCTTAAATAATTAAAAAGTGGGATCGGTTATACCCGCATAATTTTGTCCCTTGAGGTTTATACCTATTGCATCTTCAAATCTGGGAGCTAATTTAGAATAAATTCTGAATTGAAGCTCCGTTTTGGATAATATTTTTATATGATTAGTATTTTTAGATGACACTTATTCCTGATCGATTAAAGGGTGGGCGTTTATAATGTGTTCCACGGATTTTGCCAAGTAGTTGTATTGCACATAATTGAGAGTAAAAGAACTGTACATATGATTACGATAATCCTTTAGATTAATAAATCGAACAAATTTGAAATAAGTTTGAATTTTTGTTTCCGGTACTATTTGGCAGATATTTTAATTAGGCCAACCACGAACAGGACACAAATCCATCCCAAAGAACCACATGAATCTTTATCTGGGTCTATAAACACAGTTTTCCTCATTTATCTCACTTTAGGCCCCCTCCCAGGCAACGCTTTACCATTTCCATGAAAATAACATATAGTTCCCATAAATTTTGCATAGGGGTATTTAAAATGTATGGGGTTTATATGCAGAAGATATGCACACGCCTATACTTTGATGGGGACTTAGGTAAACCGTGACCAAGAGATGTCAGGAAGGCTGCCTGTTCATGTTTGAAATGGGGTTTCGTTCACGCCAGCAAAAGACACTAACCATTTTTTTCCTATCTTTCAATTTTTAACTGAACTTTTACATTCCTGTTGATTATGAGAAACCTAACCATTGCTGCATTGAGCATGATCATGATTTTAACTGCATGCCAGGGCGGCGATAAGGCTGTCCCGGCCGATAATCCGTCTGCCGAAATCATTCAGACACTGCAAAATATCAAGGGAAAAGCAACCCTGTTTGGTCACCAGGATGACCTCGCCTATGGGGTGGGTTGGAAATATGTCGATGGCGAATCGGATACCCGCCGGACGGCAGGCGATTATCCAGCCCTGTTTGGATGGGAGCTGGGAGGGCTTGAATTGGGACATCCCTATAACCTCGACAGCGTGCCTTTCGACCGGATGCGCAATTTTGCCGTGTGGGTGTACGAGAACGGCGGAATCAACACCTTTAGCTGGCACCCCTATTCGGCAGTGGATACCACCAAAAATTCGTGGGTGAACGATACCACCGTGGTGAAACATATCCTCCCGGGTGGATCACACCATGCCGCATTCCTGAAACACCTCGACAAAGTGGCCGATTTCTTCCAATCGGTGAAGACTTCCGACGGCAAGGCGGTCCCCTTTATCTTCCGTCCCTGGCACGAAATGGATGGCGGTTGGTTTTGGTGGGGCAGCCAGACAACCACGCCTGAAGAGCTGAGAAGCCTGTTCCGATTTACCATTGAATACCTGCGCGACGAAAAGGGTCTTACCCAAATGGCGGTGGCTTACTCGCCCGACCGGAATTTCAATTCCGAAGAGGAGTACCTTACCTGGTATCCGGGCGATGATGTCGTCGATATCATCGGTGTCGACAATTACTGGGATTTCAGGTCGCCCGACGGATTGGCAGCGGTGGTCCGCAAGCTGGAAACCGTGGCAACCTTTGCCAACAAGACCGGGAAAGTGGCCGCATTTACCGAAACCGGCTCCGACCGGGTACAGGATACCACCTGGTTTTCGGAAAAGCTACTGCCGGCACTCCATGCCTCGGAGCTGACCCGACAGATCACCTATGTGATGGTGTGGCGGAACCACGGTCTAAACCATTTCTACCTGCCTTATCCGGAGCATCCGGCAGCCGACGATTTCCGTCTATTCACGGACGACGAATCTATTTGGCTGTTGAATGACCTGAAGGGGATGAAGTAGTAATTGGTTGCCCCGCATTGCAAATGCAGGTGAGGGAAGTTTCTCCACCCGCATTGCAAATGCAGGTGAGTATTTAGTTTCTGCCCTGCATTTGCAATGCGGGGCAGATGGATCAAAATTATATTTATAAAAGTATGCCATCAATTCATGAATACATTTTAGATAGGGTGACATCCACCCGGAAATGCCATCCCCTGCTGCTTGCCCTTGCTGCCGTATCACCGGCCATGACTGCCGTTGCCGAAAAGCCGGTGAACTTTGTGGTCATCTACCTCGACGATATGGGCATGGGTGACCTTTCCATCACCGGTGCTACGGGTTATCAGACTCCCCACATCGACCAGATGGCCCGTGAAGGGGTAAGGTTTACCCATTTCTACTCGCCACAGGCAGTTTGCAGTGCTTCAAGGGCCGGACTCCTGACGGGTTGTTATCCTAACCGGATCGGCTTTTCGGGGGCACTCGACCACCGTGCCCAAACCGGAATCAATCCTGAAGAGGAAACCATGGCAGAGGTGTTGAAGAAGAAGAACTATGCAACCGCTGCCTTCGGGAAATGGCACCTGGGACATGTTCCTGAATTTCTGCCCTTGAATCACGGATTTGATGAATATTTCGGAATTCCCTATTCCAACGATATGTGGCCCAATCACCCGGTGTCCAAAAACTACTATCCACCCTTGCCCCTGATTGAAGGGGAGCGGACGATTGCCGAAAATCCCGACCAGACGCAATTCACGACCTGGTTTACGGAGAAGACGGTCGATTTTATCAACCGCCACCGCGAAAATGCCTTCTTTGTTTACCTGGCGCATCCCATGCCCCATGTACCCCTGTTTGTGTCTGACAAGTTCAAGGGGAAGTCGGAACAGGGTCTTTATGGCGATGTGATGATGGAGATCGACTGGAGCGTTGGTCAAGTTCTGAAAACACTTGATGAACTTGGACTTTCAGAAAATACGCTGGTGGTGTTTACGTCCGATAACGGCCCCTGGCTTAATTATGGCAACCATGCGGGCAGTGCGGGCGGACTCCGCGAGGGCAAGGGAACCTCGTTTGAAGGTGGTCAGCGGGTACCCTGTATCATGCGGTGGAAAGGGATACTGGAAGAGGGCTCAATATGCAACAACCTGGCCTCGGCCATTGATATCCTACCCACCCTGGCCGACATTGCCGGGGCTGAACTTCCTTCGGAAAAGATTGATGGGGTGAGCCTGCTGCCCTTGTTACATGGAGATAAGGAGGCCAACCCCCGACAGAGCTTCCTGTACTATTACCGTCGCAACAACCTCGAGGCGGTGCGACATGGCCACTGGAAGCTGGTATTCCCGCATCCGGGCAGGACCTACCATGGGTTTGAGCCTGGCAAGGATGGACTACCCGGTGGGGCCAACGAAAACTTTGCCCATGAAGGGGGTTTGTATGACCTGCGCCGCGACCCGGGAGAACAATATAACCTGATCGAATTCTATCCCGGGGTGGTCAGTGAACTGGAGAAAATAGCCCGCGAGGCACGGCTCGACCTGGGTGATGATCTCACCGGTCAGCCCGGTCAGAACAGGAGGGAGCCAGGAAGGATTTTGCCAAACGATAATTAGTTTTCATATGAATCCTGATAACAGGTCAATACCTGAAGACGTGGTGGTGAGGCCCATTGAGCCGGGCGACAATGCCATCCTGGCCGACATCATCCGGAGAACGCTGGCCGAATTTGGTGCCAACCATCCCGGTACGGTCTATTATGACCCGACCACCGACACACTGTACGAACTCTTCAGGAAGCCCCGCTCTGCTTACTTCGTGGTGGAGCATCACGGCAAAATCGCCGGAGGCGGAGGAATCTACCCGACTGACGGATTGCCTGCCGATACCTGCGAGCTGGTAAAGATGTATCTCCTCCCCGAGGCCCGGGGAAAAGGACTGGGACGTGCCATGATCGAGCGTTGCATTTCTGAAGCCCGCAACCAGGGATTCAGTCGCATCTACCTCGAAACCATGCCCGAACTGAGTCAGGCCCTTCATGTATATGAAAAACTCGGATTCAGCTACCTGACCGGTCCCATGGGCAACAGCGGCCACTTTGGCTGCGAGCTTTGGATGCTCAGGGAAACAGGGTTGACCGTAACGCAATAATGGCTAACCGCTTACTATTGCCGGATATTTTTGGTTATTTTTGACAATAAATCCGAAACATCCGAAGTCATGAGAAATATTGGTTTGGTTTTGCTTTGTCTGCTCCTCTTTTCCTGCAACAAGAAAAGCAATCATGAAGGAGAGCCCCAAAACGACAGGCGTTTTTATACCGCCGAAGAGTTTGCAATGGGGGTCGACCTCTCGTATGTCAACCAGATTGAGGACCATGGCGGAATCTACAGGGATTCGGGGGAGGTCAGGGATCCCTTCCAAATCATGAAATCGCACGGGGCCAACATGGTTCGCGTAAGACTTTGGCACTCGCCTCTCTGGGTTCGCGATGTGTATGGCGATCCGGGAAAGACCCTGTACAGTGGCTACGATGATGTAGAAAAGACCATCCGCAGGGCTAAGGAACTGGGTATGGCCGTGAACCTCGATTTTCACTATTCCGACCGTTGGGCCGACCCCGGGCACCAGGTCCCTCCGGTTGCCTGGAAAGAGATTACCAGTCTGGAGGTACTGAAGGATTCGGTTTACAATTATACTTTCGATGTATTGAAGCGTCTCGATGCACAAGGGCTGATGCCTGAAATGGTACAGATCGGCAACGAAACCAACTGCGGAATGATGATCAGCGAGGTAACCTCCGGATTTCCGAAGCTGGATGGCTGCAATGGATACTGGTCGAACCTCGGGGCTGTCCTCAATAGCGGGATCAAGGCAGTGAGGGACGCATCCGCCAGCTCAGCCATCAAACCCAAAGTCGCCCTGCACGTGGCCGATCCCAAGAATCTGGAGTGGTGGTTTGGGAAGGCGGTGAGCGATGGCAAGGTCACCGACTTCGACATCATCGGGTTTTCATATTACCATATCTGGCATACCGAAGTCCCCTTCCATATGCTGCCCACCCTGATCTCCCGCCTGAAAAAGGGATTTGGCAAGGAGGTCATGGTATTGGAGACAGCCTATCCCTGGTCGACCGAAGGAGCCGACGGGTACGGCAATATCTTCGGAAGCCAGAACCCGCTCGAGGGATATCCCTATACCCGGGAGGGCCAGCGTGATTTCATGGTGAAGCTCACACAGGATGTGATGAACGCCGGCGGAAAAGGGGTGATGTACTGGGAACCTGCCTGGATTACCTCGGGCATGAAGGATCTCTGGGGAACCGGATCGGCCTGGGACAATGCCACCTTCTTTGATTTTGGGGGAAATGCGTTACCAGTGGTGGAATATATGAACAAAAGCTACGAATAGAGGAGAGATTTGGGTGGTTCAGGATTCATACTGGCAGCCAGTGCAAATTTTTCCTATGGTTCAGTATCTTTCCGAAATTATTGGAAATAAGCCTTATGATTCAACGTTATTAGTTTTATATTTGTTTTTTGCAATGATTTGCCGGTCTGCAGGATAACCTTTTGCACAACCACGGTTTGACGCTTACATCGGATCGGTTTTAGACAATATTGATATGAATTTATCCATTTACGGGGGGCGCGCTTTAAGGTTTTTCATGCTTTTGGGATGGTTATTTGGGACAGGTACCCTGGTTTCACATGCCCAGGGAAATTCTGAAAACCGCTCCTCAGGGGTTGCACTGGGCGTATCCGTGTCAAGCAATGGCCCGGGTGCCATTCTCTCCCTGGCTGCAGGCAGTTCACTTTTCGTCAACATAGGCTATGAACAGATGTCATTGAACTACCCGTTTTCTTTCAATGAGAACGACATTGAATATGATGCCAGTCTGGACTACAAGACTGGCAGTCTTTCGATCATTGCCGACTTTCATTACTACAAGGCACTTTATATCGCCTTTGGTGGCGGATACAACCTGTTTAAACCGGTCCTCGACGGATATGCCTCGGACGACTGGAAATACGGGGATATATACATTCCTGCCGAAGAAGTCGGGGAGTTTCAGTTTGAAATCAGCCCGTCGATGAAGCTGAGTCCATACCTCGCAATGGGGATTGGAAACAAGATCAGCCAAACCGGCAGGTTGTCGTTTAGTTTGGAGGCCGGTACCTTTTACCAGGGTCCGCCCAAGATCAGTATCGAATCCACTGGTTTGCTGTCGCCCACTTCCGATGAGGCACATCATCAGAAGGAGTATCTCGAAGAGCAGTTTTCCACCTGGCGTTTTTATCCCATGGTGAAGTTTTCGCTGCTGTATGCGTTATCCAAATAGAAAATCAGAAAAACTCAAAACATGTTGAAATCCGGAAATTTTTGTCGGTTAGGTACCCTGGCCATCCTGATGCTGGCCATGAGTCTGCTGCCGGCATGTGAAGGCTTGCAGGATCCCATGAAAGACAGGGAGACAGGGGATGATATCAACCTGTTGATTGTTGACTTTAACTTTTTCAAAACCCATATTACCGTCAATGTAATGGATGCCGCTTCGAACCAGCGGGTTGAAGTGCCGGTTACACTGACATTCTCGGGAAAGAACGGCGACGATATCGTCACTTACTCGGGTAACAAGAAGCCATTTTTTGAAGTGTTAAACGGCCGCATGGAATTGACGGTCGATCCCGGTGCAGTGCCCACACCAAATGATCCGGTAACTTTCGGGGTGAAGGCCGAGGCCAATGGATACCAGACAGCCACCGTTACGGAAACATACCTGAGCGAGGGGAACAAGGTGGTAGACATCTTCCTTTCAAAAGAAACGGATGGTACAGACGACCAAGTGGGTGGTGATGTGGAAATCGTGGACGGGGATACGTCCATTGTATTTGGAATCGCCAGAAATTACGCACTGAAATCGGTTTCCGTTGAAAGCCCGGCCTGGAAGATTCGATACTCCATGACCTTGCAGGACTTCCTGAAATTAAAGGATACGGAAGGAAACCTGCTTTTTACCTCCTCGTCAGAATTTCTGGAAGCCTATAATGCCGATAAGGACGGTTTCCTGTATATGGAGACTACCACCTACAATAACCATCCATCGAGAGCCGATGTATTGGAGCAAAACGGGACAACTTCGCAGGTCATCCTTCAGGTGCTGGAGACCGGTACCATTACCGGTTTGGTGGTGGGTGGTGTCAGGGTCGGCCAGTTCAACGGTGCCATGATGACTGCATCCTGTTCGTGGACCAGCGGAGAGGAGCCCGATACCTGGGGCTTCGCTGCCTTTGCCGAAGATCGTTGGTTGCTGCTTGGGAAGAATGGAACCTTTTCATCGCTGCCATACGCTTATACCCTGATCAGCGCGTTGGCTGCCGACCTCTGTCAATCGGGTGCGGTCATTTCCTTTAACGCCGGATTCCAGGCGGGTTTTTCCATTACCGCCGACGTACTGGATGCGAATGGCAAATTCATTAATACACAATATTTCACGGGAAATTTCCCTGCCTCGTTTACCCTCGAGAATGTTCCCTCGATGGCCGCAAAAATGGTTTTCAGGGACAATAACCCTTCGTTTAAGCCCATTCCTGAACTTGATCTGGCCAGTTTGTGCTCAGGGAGTCATTCAGTCACTGTGCTTGCCCAGGATGGTTATACAGGCTACCAAATGGTGCTGAAAGC
>DIFU01000130.1 GCA_002419285.1 Prolixibacteraceae bacterium UBA5740
CCGGATTTGAACTGAAGGTCAAACTACCGTCGGTGGCGAACGGCGAGGTAATATTGACACACTATTATGCTTCCAATATCCTGGTATATGACACCATACGGCTGGATGCAGGCGGAAATGGCATCCTTGCCCGCGATACCCTGTTACCCCAGGGTATTTATAAAATCTACCTGAATCAGGACAACCACTTCGATATACTTCTGGGGGCAGAACAAAACGTATCCATTGCAAGTCCCGACTTCAACCAGGCCAATGTTAAGGTAGAAGGGGCAATCGAGAGTGTGGAATTCATGAAATACCTGACATGGATCACTGAGCTGCAGGAAAGGCGCATGGCACTTGAAAAGAAAAGGGGTGAATCTGAAGGGGAAGAAAAGGCAGCCATTGAAAAGCAGCTTGGCGAATTGAATGAACAGGTACATGCCTATTGGAAAAACAAGTATGATGAATATCCGGGCTCCTTTCTGGGAAAATTCCTCATGTCAAACTATTTCAGGGAACTCAGGGAAGAGAATATTCCCGATGAATTTAAGGCGAATGATTCATTGAAGTGGGTATATCAATACAATTACGTCAAAAACCACTATTTTGAATTCTACGACCTGACCGATGAACGTATGCTGTTCACCCCGTCGATCAAGCAAAAACTGGAGACCTATTTTGAAAGGGTTCTGCTTCAAATGTACGATTCGGTAAAGCCGGCAGCCTACGAAATCATCCAAAAGGTTGAGCCACATCCCCGTATGTATCGTTTTGTGGTTTCCCATCTGCTCAACAGCAGTCTGAACAGTAAAATCATGGGCATGGATGCCCTGTTTGTGGACATCGCCAAAGACTATTACCTTTCAGGAAAAGCTTCATGGGCTGAACCATCAACCCTGGAGAAAATCAGGGAGAATGTCTTGTTTCTCGAAAACAACCTCGTTGGGAGAAACGCCCGTGATTTTCAAATGGAATCAGAAAAGGGTGATCCGTTCAGGCTATACCAGATGAATGCCAAATACACGATACTGGTATTTTATGAGCCCAACTGTTCGCATTGCAGGGAATATGTACCCCAACTTTACAAGGAGGTCTATCTTCCATTCAGGGACCAAGGACTCGATGTGGTGGCTGTGTACACCATGGAGAATAAAAATGAGTGGGTCGAATTTCTAGAAAAGCACCAGTTGCACGAATGGCACAATGTGTGGGACCAGCATCACCTGACCCGGTTCAAGATCGTGTATGACACCCGGACTACCCCTTCAGTATACTTGCTTGACAAGGATAAAAAGATTATAGCCAAGCGTTTCACCATTGACTTTCTGAAGGAATTTCTGCCCCGAAATCTATAATTTTTTTAATTGTCTGGATTTCATTCAGGATCAAATTGTAAATTGCACAGATAAAACATAAACCTTGATCCTATGAAATTCAAAATGGTTGCGACTGCCCTGGCAGTTGGCATGATGACTTTAACGGGTATGGCCCAGCCCACCGAAGGCGACTACAGGAAAGGGGCCAACTTCATTGAAAGCAATTATTATTCAGATGCTGAAAACGAAGCCCTACTGAAGCTATATGAAGGCTTGAGGGTTGCAGACGTATCGGACGGCATGGATATGGTTGGGCTCCCCAATACCGGACTGGTAAGTACTGATATCCATCCTGACTGGGTAGATACAAAAAACATGACCCACCAAATCAGGGGCATTGCGGTGACAGCCCGCTATGTTCCCACCCAAAAACCGAATCGTCCGGAACCCGGACAGGATTTTGCCGCATGGGAAGGCCATTTTTACGGGACATACTCTTCAGAAGCTTTTGCCTCATTGATCCAGAAGGGTTCAGTGGTGGTAATCGATGATGTGGAAGACAAGGACATCGGCTCTATTGGCTCCAACAATATTTTATATTGGGTAAGTCTGGGGGCTGTTGGTGTTGTGACCGATGCCGCCTCGCGCGACACAGATGAAATTGCCCTGCAGGGGGTACCGCTTTATCTAAGGAAAAAAGGACGCGGTATCCGTCCCGGCCGAAACGAACTGGAATCAGTCAACCGTCCGGTGGTGATCGGAGGTGTTCTCGTTTGTCCGGGTGATGTCGTGGTTGGCGATGGTGATGGTGTAGTGGTAGTCCCAAGAAAAGTGGCTGTCCAGGTAGCTGAATATGCCCACAAAATCCTTGACGGCGATAAGGCAGGACGTCGTAACCTATACCAGAAATTGGGAATTCCTTTTGATAAAACAGTAGAATAGATATTTCCTTTTCCTGGAAATATTTACCCGGAGGTAACTGGAGCCAATCCATGTTACCTCCGGTTTTTTTATGGAAGCGAAACAACCTTTTCTATTGGAAAATTCTTATTAACACTTACTCAAGTCCCGACCCCCTTTTGACTTTAGCAATAGAATTTCCATGATTTTACCATACTTTTGCCATACTAAAATGGTAAAAGTATGGTAAAAGACTGCAGAAGCTATGGTAAAACCTAAAAGGGGACCAAGCCTTGGTTAAACCCGGCTGGCCATTTCAGGGGAAATCATTGGTTCCCTTTATCAGGTTAAGGGTGGTCCGGATTTTTGAAGCAACCTCTTGTTGGACGGACACCATAATCTTTATAACTTTGGGGAAACCATGTAAAAATGTATTATGCCCGTTATATTTGAAGAGCGCTACAATTATCATCCTGAGGATTTCAAAAAATATGACACTGAAAGGATCCGTAAGGAATTTTTGGTGGAGAAAATCATGGATCCCGGATACATCCGACTTGTATATTCCCATATTGATAGATTTATAACCGGAGGGGCTGTCCCCACCGACACTGATCTTATCCTCGAAACTGTCGATTCCCTCAAGGCCGATTATTTTCTCCAGCGCCGCGAACTCGGCATCATCAATACCGGGCCGGCAGGCACTGTTTTGGTGGATGGAAAGGAGTATGCACTTCAACATAAAGAGGCATTGTATGTCGGCAGGGGAGTGAAACAGGTGATTTTCCGATCAGCAGATTCTTCCAACCCTGCACGCTTTTATCTGAATTCCGCCCTGGCTCATAAAGAACTTCCCACGGTACACATTACCAAAGCAAAGGCCAATGTGCTTCATCTGGGATCTTTGGAAACCTCCAATGAGAGAAACATTAACCAGTTAATTATTCATTCCCTGGTGGAAACCTGTCAGTTGCAAATGGGGCTGACAGAACTGATGCCTGGTTCGGTATGGAACACCATGCCTCCCCATACCCATTCGAGGAGAAACGAGGTCTATTTTTATTTTGGTGTACCTGGAGGACAGGCAATCTGCCATTTCATGGGCCAGCCACAGGAAACCCGGCATATCTGGCTAAAAAATGAACAGGCCGTACTTTCCCCAAGCTGGAGCATCCATTCTGCAGCTGGAACCTCGGCATACAACTTCATCTGGGGCATGGCAGGGGAAAACCTGGACTATACCGACATGGACAGTATCAGGCCGGATGAGTTAAGATGAACTTTTGCGGTATTCATGTTTCGATACATTATATATAGGTATAGAATTTAATTTTCAAGATCAGTAACACATATAAAAAATGATTCAAAAACTTTTTGATCTGACCGGCAAGGTGGCACTGGTAACGGGAGGAGCCCATGGAATTGGGTTGGCCATTGGAAAGGTTCTGGCAGAAGCTGGCGCGCGGTTGTGTATCAACGGGAGAGATGAAGCCAGGTTGGAAGAAGCTGCACGAAAGCTCCGGGAGGAGGGAATTGATGCCTTTACCATCGCTTTCGATGTAACCAATGAGCAACAGGTTGACCAGGCAATCTCAACCATTGAAAGGGAGGTGGGTGCTGTCGACATTCTTGTGAACAATGCCGCCCTGATCAAAAGGGTTCCGATTGTGGATATGGCGGTGAGTGATTTCAGGGAGATTATTGATGTTGATCTGGTCGCACCGATGATTGTATCGAAAAGGGTAGTGCCCAAGATGATGGAACGACGATCGGGAAAGATCATCAATATGTGCTCGATGATGAGTGTTTATGGCAGGAATTCCGTTTCGGCATACGCATCGGCCAAGGGCGGACTCAAGCTGCTGACTGCCAGCATGTGCTGTGAATGGGCAAAATACAACATCCAGGTCAATGGAATTGGACCAGGGTATATAGCCACGAGCCAGACCGCGCCTATCAGGGAGGGCAACCACCCCTTTAATGAACTGGTCATGACCCGTACCCCGGCGGGAAGATGGGGTGAACCGGAAGATGTCGCACATGCGGCCCTCTTTCTGGCATCACAAGCAAGTAACTTTGTGAATGGGCAAATCCTTTTCGTGGATGGAGGTATACTGGCAAATTTTGGTTATGTCAGGGGAGAAAATGATATTGTATAATCCATTCTTTACTAAATCAAAGAGGCAGAAACACATGAGAAAAAATCATGCATTTCTGCCTCTTTATAATTAAATTGGTATACTTATCCCTGGATGATTACCCCTGTTTCGGGATCCAATTGGGAACCATACATTGAGTGAGGAATGGAATATATCAGGATCATGACCAGCGCGGCGAAGATGATGTAGCCGGGACGAGCCTTTTTACGGTTCATCACAACGGCGATAATCCAAAAGATAAAAGCCAGCAATGTCTTGTTGTCTGTCAGGTCCCAGGCAAAGGGAATTCCGGCCCAGGCTTCCCCAAAGGCGTACCATTGAACCCATGGTCCCATGACCATTCCGCCCAGACCAAGCGTCACAAGTGTCCATACTGCCAGTTTCCTGAAGTTTCCATGATTGAAAACAGCCATGACACCAGTGAGGTTCGAGAGAAACATGGCAATGAACATCAGGATCACGTGCGGAGCCAGAATAACACCTGGAACTTCACCCTTAAACCGAATAACGGTGGCATTGGTCTCGTGTAAAGGATAGATAGAGCCCTCCCTGCTGAATTCGATTTTATATTCGAGCTTTCCGGCCGGGGGCTGGTGGGGGAGGAATCCCACAAGTTTGTCGCCTTCCCGTTTCATTTCAGAGGTAGTCCATTCATCGTTGGTAGGGAATTTCCGAAAGGTAATTTGCCCAGAAACCAGTGGGTCGGTTATTGCAAATTCTAGTTTGCAGTCCGATTCCCCGCCATGGCTGCGAATCAATTCAAACTGGTAGGACTGGCTTTCAATGGTCAGCTCCACCTTTTTGGGATAGGTAGGACCTGTTGTTCGCTGGTAAATTATGGCACCAAAAGTGATGGCTGCAGCAAGAAGAAAAAACAAAAAGGTTTTCATTATTGTCAGGTTATAATTTATTTCAAATTTTTCAATGGCTGGTAAATGACAAGTTTAGCAATTAATAAGGGAAAATATGGTGGACTTAGCTACATTTTAATGATGCTTCTTAAAGATTTTTGGACAATCCTGATCGCTGTCATAAGGATGGGATCTAGATAACATAATGAATAAATAAATGCCATTAATTACTGTTATGTATGGCATAAAGAATTGACCGGATGGAAAAAAAGTGATCATATTAATGCAAAGCAGGGTAATATTTTGTGATAATTCTGGAGGGCGATAAATTTAATCAACATGATTTTGTTAATGAATTTAATGTGTAACTTATTCTTTTTAAGGAGCATAAAAGATCATTTCCTGTGGTTTACACAATTTGTAACGCAAACCATACCATTTAACATCCTTTAACTTTATACAACGTATTATAGTTTTTCATATATTCGTACTGTTTTTAGACCAACGAAACTTATGAGTAACTAACTATGACTAACCTGTTGTACACTTTTTATTGTACCCGTCCCACACAACACGCTATATCTCAATTGCATGCTCCAGTAAAGCTATCGCTTTTCGGTAATCCCTTTTTTTTGCGCAGATTCTCTTGAAACTTGATACATACTATTACCATTTATTTATTACTAAAACTTAAAATCTATGGAAAAACTAAAGTTCAAAAGGTGCAACAAGCTTGCAGCTTTTTTGTTGACAGCCGTATTCATGGCCTTTTCCCTGGGTTCTTTTGCTCAGCAAAGGACACTGAATGGAAAGGTTACGGATCAGGCTGGGGCAGCCATTCCTGGTGTTACAGTTGTCGTTAAGGGTACGACCACGGGGACTGTAACCAACCTTGATGGTATGTACTCTCTTTCTGTACCTGCAGATGCACAGATCCTGGTGTTTTCATACATCGGTATGGTGTCACAGGAAGTCCAGGTCGCAGGACGTTCGACCATCGACGTAAGTCTCCAGCCCGACGTGATCGGTGTAGGTGAAGTTGTAGTTGTAGGGTACGGTACCCGTATGAAGGAAGAACTGACCGGTGCCATTTCGACCATTTCAGAAGAGCAAATGAAGATTTCTGTGGCTCCCAGCGTAGTTTCACGCCTTCAGGGCCAGGTTTCCGGAATCACAGTCAATGCTTCCGACCGTCCTGGTGGAGATGCGACCATTCGCATCCGTGGTATCGGTACTATCAACAACTCAAATCCGTTGTTTGTAATCGACGGTGTTCCGGTTGGACCGGGTAACAATGTCAGTCCAAATGACATTGAATCCATCTCCATCCTGAAAGATGCATCCTCTGCTGCCATTTACGGAACAAGGGGTGCTAACGGTGTTGTCATTATCACCACCAAACGTGGCGCAACCAACCAAAAACCCAAAATCAATTTTACTGCCAGGACTGGTGTAACCAATGCTACCAACCAGTATGATCTGTTGAATCCAACCGAATATGCAGAATCCATTTGGTTATCCGCCAAGAATAGAGGGCTAACTCCTTCACCAACTCAATATGGTAACGGAGCCAAACCGGTTCTTCCGGATTATATTAAGCCAGCAGGCGCCAAGGAAGGTGACGCTTCGGTTAATCCAGCCTTGTATAAATATCCTGACTACCAGATTTATAAAGCCAACAAGCAAGGCACCAACTGGTATGATGAAATTTATCGGACAGGTGTTGTCCAGGAATATGACCTCACCGTTACAGGTGGTGGCCAGAATGGTACTTACTCCTTCTCGGGCAGCTACCTGGATGAAGATGGATTCCTTGATTATACCAATTTTAAAAGGTATACCTTCCGCATGAATTCGGATGCCAAATTCAACAGTTGGTTCAAGGCTGGAGAATCACTGCAAGCCGTATATATCGACGAGCATGGTAACCTGGGAGATAACGGTGAAGGTACCGTAATTTCTCATGCTTACCGTATGCAGCCTATTGTCCCGGTCTATGATATCCAGGGTAATTTTGCAGGTTCAAGTGCTTCTGAAATGGGAAATGCCGCCAACCCGGTAGCCATCCTTTACCGCGACCAGAATAACAATGGCAAATATGCCAGGGTTTTTGGTAACGTGTATGGTGAAATCACTTTTATGGAAGGTTTGACTTTCCGTTCCTTAATGGGATTCAACTGGGGTCAGTGGAACTATAACGGATATGGATTGCCAAACTTCGAGCACTCCGAACCTTCCAAAATCAATTCTCATTCCCGTGATTCCAACTACAGCTTACAGTGGAACTTTACCAATACATTGAACTATAATACGACCTTTGCCGATATCCATAAAATAAGTGTTGTATTGGGTACTGAAGCCATCGATAACTTTTACCAGTCACTGAATGCCAGTCGCAGCCAGTATTTCTCTCAAGATCCGCAATATATGCAGCTGGATTCTGGTGAAGCTAACCAACAGAACAGTGGTAACGCCAGTGAGTGGTCACTCTTCTCCCAATTTGGTCGTGTGAACTATGACCTGATGGGAAAATACTTCTTCGAAGGTACTGTTCGTCGTGACGGTTCTTCCAGGTTTGCCAAAGAAAACCGTTATGGGGTGTTCCCGGCAGCTTCTGCAGCATGGGCACTTTCCCAGGAAAATTTCATGGCCGGTGCCAGTAATTGGGTTGATCTGTTAAAGTTGAGAGTTGGTTGGGGTGTCAGTGGTAACGACCAGATCGGGAACTATAACCCGCACACAACATTCCGTACACATCCACAACAGGCAGCCTATTCCCTGACAGGGAACAACACAGCTGCCATTTCCGGATTTATCCCGGGAGCGCTGGGCAACGAACAGGTATCATGGGAAACCACCAGGACAATCAACTTCGGTGTAGATGGAACTTTATTTGATAATTCAGTGAATTTCTCTGTTGATGTATGGGACCGCAGAACCTCCGACATGCTTTTCCGTGACCCGATTCCAAACGTCATGGGTATCGCAACCGCTCCATTTATCAACATCGGTGAAATGAAGAACAGGGGATTTGACATTGAATTGGGCTATAATAACACCGTGTTCGATGGACAATTCAGGTATGCCGTCAATGCAACCATTTCTCATTATACCAATGAAATCCTAAAGCTTGCCACCGATCCAAAACGTAATGTGGATGCAGGTTCTCTTCGTCAGATGACTTATACCCGTTATGCAGTGGGTACTTCTTTCCCTGAATTCTTTGGGTATATTGTTGATGGTATTTTCCAAACTGAAGCTGAAGCCCAGGCTCATCCACAGTTCGGCACCACAACATACAACAAACCTGGTCATTTCAAATACAGGGATATCAGTGGTCCCGACGGGAAACCGGACGGAAAGATCACGGCTGATGACAGAACCTATATTGGAAGTCCGCATCCTGATTTCGTGGGTGGTTTAAATTTTGACTTCGGTTATGGTAACTTTGACCTGAACCTCTTCTTCTACGGAAGTTATGGCAATGATATGGTCAACCACGTATCACGCTGGATTGATTACGGAATGTTTAACGGTGGTTTGAGCAAGGATGCCCTCTACAAATCATGGGGAAGCCCCTATCTTTCGAATAATGCAGACGCTAAACTGCCTATGCTTGACCAGGACACCAACTCACAGCAGCCTTCTACCGCTTTTGTGGAAGATGCTTCTTACCTGCGTCTCAAGAACGTAAAACTCGGTTATACACTTCCGAAGAGCATGCTTGAAAAGGCCCAGATCAGCAATTTGCATATCTATGCTCAAGTAACCAATCTCTTTACCTTGACCAAGTATAGTGGTCTGGATCCTGAAATCAACCTTTCAGGTGATGCAATGGGTCTTGACCAGGGTGCATGGCCAACTGCACGTCAGATCATGTTCGGAATCCAGCTTGGATTATAATGAGTGTTGATGTCGAAAATTTAAAATTATATGAAGAATATGAAAAAACTATCAATAGCAGCGGCCATGATAATTACGCTGACCATGGCCAATTCGTGCTCTGATGATTTCCTCGACAAAAAACCTTGGGGGGTTACGGCAGAGAATGTTTTTTACTCGGAAAAAGGATGTGATGCCTTGTTGACCGGATGCTACGGTGTCCTCGGCGGAGGCGGCCAGGGATTAGGTTACGACTGGGGAGCATCCGTGTCTAACTGGATATATGGTTCTGCTGGCTCAGATGATGCCTATAAAGGATCAGAGGAAACCGACCAGGCAACTGCCAACCCGGTGGAAAAATGGGAAGTAATCCCTACCAACGGGTACATCAGCCAGAAATGGAGATGGGCCATTGGAGTAGGTGCCGACCGTACCAACAAAACCCTTCGAATCCTCAAAATTACTGAAGAACAGGGTGGTATTTCAGCAGCTGCAGCCAACAGAATGCGTGCTGAAGCCCGTTTCCTGAGGGCATTCTACTATTTCGAAGCCCGTTTGCTCTATGGTGATTATCTTCCAATATTGAAAGAAGACACTCCCGATGTAAAAGCGGTTTCCAATGAAAACGCTCCAGGTGCGGTGCTTGCTTTTATTATCGAAGACCTCACATTCGCCATTCAGAACCTTCCTGAATCACAGACCCAGGTTGGCCGTCCTACCAAGTATGCCGCCATGGCCCTTGCTGCACGTGCTTATCTGCAGGATCTGAAATATGCCGAAGCAAAGCCATTGCTGGACAATATCATCAACAGTGGGAAATTTTCACTGATGCCGAAGTATATCAATAACTTCGATATTTCCACCAACAACAACAGGGAATCGATCTTCGAAATCCAGAACAGTGTGAATGATGGAGCCGGTTACGGTTCATACAATGGTGAAATGGGTATTGGTCTGAACTGGCCTCACGGTGGTGATATTGGTATGTGCTGCGGTTTCCACCAACCTTCCCAAAACCTGGTGAACGCGCACAAAGTGGATGCCAATGGTTTGCCATTGTTTGATTCTTTCAATAACACCGACCTGAAAAACGACCAGGGAATTCCTTCGGATGAGCCATTCGAAATTGCCACCGATCCGGTTGATCCACGTCTTGACTTCACTGTCAGTCGCAGGGGCATCCCATACAAAGACTGGGGTGTAAACCGTGGACAGGCATGGATCAGGAAACAACAGGACGGAGGACCGTATCTGCCGGTTGCAAAACCTTTCCTGAAGAAATCTGAAGTGGCCGCTTTCAAGGACAATACTGGTGGCTGGATGTCAGGGGTCAATGCCAATAACTTCCGTTATATCCGCTATGCTCACATTCTATTATGGAGAGCCGAAGTGGCCGCTTTTGAAAATGACCTGGGCAAAGCCCTTGAGCTGGTCAACATGGTGCGTGAGAGAGCCGGTGCCGATAAAGTGATGGGGAAAGTAAAAGTGAACGCGTTGCCATCAAACTTCTACCCATGGGGTAATGAAGGTGACATCGACTGGAGTCAGCCAGCTGCCAATTACAAAATTGGACTTTATCCCACTTTTGCCAGCAAGGCAGATGCTATGCGGGCTGTTCAATGGGAACAAAGACTTGAGTTTGCGACTGAAGGGATGCGTTTCTTCGACTTGAGGCGCTGGGATAACCTGCCCGAAAAAATCGGAGGAAAGAGCATGGCACAGGTACTGAATGATTTCGCTGCCGGTGACCTTCG